>JBPCNP010000020.1:0-12850 GCA_051001215.1 Acidimicrobiales bacterium | reverse complement strand
CCTTCGTGCTATCGCTGATAGTGACCATCATTCCGATTGTCGCCGCCCTCCGCTACGGCAAGCGCCGCCCCGTCGGCACGTCCCTGACCTGGGGCGAGGCCATGGTCGCCGCCACCTTGGTATTCTTCGTCCTGTTCATGGCTTACGGCGTCGTTCCCCACCAGTGGCTCACCTGGGCCGACAACGAGCTCGGCTGGCGACCCGACCGGTTCCTGGTCGGCCCCGGCGGAATCTTCGCTACCGCCCTGCCCATGGACCTCACCTATCTGGTGCTGCGCGATGTCGTGGTGAGCGGCATCTACGGCGGCTTCCTGGCCGCCCAGGTCGTGGTGTGGAAGGTCTGGCAGGACCGAGGCAAGGCCAAGACGCCCCGCCGCAAGGAGCTGGAGACCTCACCCTTCGGCCGTCCCCTGGTCAAGCTGGCGAAGCGAGGCTGATCCCGTGGCCAAGACCGATGCCAACCCGCCGATGCCCACGTTCTCGGGCGACTACGTCCTCCAGGAGATCGCCCCCGAGGCGCTGTCGAAGTCGGTGAAGCCCAAGCAGTTCCTCCACATCGACCAGTCCGAGTGCATCATGTGCGAGGGCTGCGTCGACATCTGCCCGTGGAAGTGCATCCACATGCTGTCCACGGAGACCATCACCGACGCCGTCGGAGCCGAGCAGCCCGGCGACGACCCTGACGACCACGTGGTGTTCATCGTCGACGAGGACGTCTGCACCCGTTGCGGGCTCTGCGTCGACCGCTGCCCGACCGGGGTCATCGTGATGGGCAAGGCCGGCGTGGCGGCCAAGGACGGCGACCCCCACGGCCGCGACGAGAAGCACGGTTTCGCCTACGGGATGCGGTTCTAGGCAGTGGCCAAGCGACTGACCAGAAGCGGCAACGGGAACGGCAACGGTGACGGCAACGGCCACCGCAGCCCCGGTGAGCGCCTGTCCGAGGTGGGGGAGAAGGTCCGCAGCTCCCAGGCTTGGACGTCGATCTTCCGACCGGGCTCGATCTTCCGCAAGGGCTACACCGACAGCCCCAGGAACCGCTCCTATGTGATCATGAACAGCCTGCTGTACCACCTTCACCCGGTGAAGGTGAAGCGCCACGCGGTGAAGGTGAGCTACACCCTGTGCCTGGGCGGCCTGTCGTTCTTCTTGTTCATCATCCTCACCCTCACCGGCATCTTCTTGATGTTCTTCTACCGGCCGACGGCGGCCCAGGCGTGGAACGATCTCCGAACACTCGAGACCTCGGTCACGTTCGGTCTCCTGGTGCGAAACATGCATCGATGGGCCGCCCACCTGATGGTGATCTCGGTCTTCCTGCACATGTCGCGGGTCTTCTACCACGGCGCTTACAAGCCACCGCGGGAGTTCAACTGGGTGATCGGCGTGGTGCTGCTCACCCTGACCCTGCTGCTGTCGTTCACCGGCTACCTGCTGCCCTGGGACCAGCTGGCTCTGTGGGCGGTGACGGTGGGAACGAACATGATGGGGTACACGCCCGTGTTCGGATCGCAGGTGAAGTTCGTGCTCCTGGGAGGGGCCGAGATCGGCACGGACACCCTGTTGCGGTGGTACGTGCTCCACGTCTTGTTGTTGCCGTTCGTCATCGTCATCTTCATGGCGATCCACTTCTGGAGGGTTCGCAAGGACGGCGGCCTCTCCGGGCCGCTGTAGGAAGGGAGGTCGTGTGACCGAGGTACCCGAGCATCTTCTGCGCCGGTCCAAGGAGCGGCGGGCCGCCCTCGGCCTGCCCGTACCCGGCGAGCCCGAGGGTGGGGGCGCCGAGGCGACGCCGGCGACGGCGGGCGACCCCGACAAGATCCCCGCCCACCTCCTGGCCCGCAGCCAGGCCCCGGCCGGCACCGCAGCCGCGCCCGCAGGGGCTCCGGCGGCGGCAGCGACGGCGGTGGCCACGGCGCCCGCACCCCTGGCCAAGGGTCCCGAAGGCCACACCCAGCGCCTGCTCACCGTCGTCAAGGCGGGCTCCATCCAGGACGTCCGGGCCACGCCCACCGACAAGGTCCACGTGTGGCCTCACCTGCTCATCGGCGAGTTCGTGGCCTGCATGGCCATGAGCGCGTTCCTCCTGATCTTCTCGGCCCTGGTGAACGCCCCGCTGCTGGCGTCGGCCAACTACAACTTCACCCCCAACCCCTCGAAGGCCCCTTGGTACTTCCTCGGCCTCCAGGAGCTCCTGACCATGTTCCACCCCATGATCGCGGGGGTCACCATCCCCGGCATCGGCATCTTCGCCCTGATGTTGGCGCCGTTCAGCGACAAAAACCCGTCCAACAAGCCCGAGGATCGCAAATTCGCCGTCGCCCTCATGACCATGTTCCTCATGTTCTGGGCCGTGCTCGTGATCATCGGCTGCTTCTTCCGGGGGCCGGGGTTCAACTTCACCTTCCCCTGGAAGGACGGCGTGTTCTTCGACCTCTAGGAGTCCGCACCAACCATGTCCTCAACTGTCGTCTTCTTGATCGTGATCGTCGGCCTGGTCGCCGCCGCGGCCGTGTTCTCCCTGGCCACGGCCCGCCGGCGTGACACCGATCGCGCCCTGTCCCAGCCGGCCCCGGAGGCGGCGACCGACGAGGCGTCGGCGCCCGGCTCCGTGCCCGGCGCCCAGCTGGAGCGGGCGTCGTCGGCCGCACCCGCCCGCAGCGGGAGGGAGCTGGAGCGGGCCGTCGCCCTCGAGCGCCAGGGTCGGTCCGGCCTCCCCGACCCGTCGGCTCCGCCCCCGCCACCGGCCCTGCCCCCCGACGAGGAGACTCTGGGGGTCACCCGGCGCCAGGTCCTCAACCGGGGCATCTTCACCGCCTTCGCCCTCACCCTCACCGCCTTTGGTGGCGCGTCGCTGGCCTTTCTGTGGCCCACGCTGTCGGGTGGCTTCGGCGCCAAGATCAAGGCCGGCAAGAAAGAGGACATCCTGAAGCAGATCGAGGACAAGAAGGAGCCCTTCTACCTGGCCTCAGGGCGGTTCTACATCAACCCGTACCCTGTCGCTGACGTGTCCAAGGCCAAGAAGATCACCGCCTACTCGGCGGTGATCGACGGCTACCAGGAGGGCATGGTCGCCCTCTACCAGAAGTGCGTGCACCTGGGCTGCCGGGTGCCGTGGTGCAAGACATCGCAGTGGTTCGAGTGCCCCTGCCACGGCTCGCAGTACAACCGGGTGGGCGAGAAGAAGGGTGGTCCGGCTCCCCGCGGCCTCGACCGGTTCGTCGTCTCCGTCGACGGCGGCCAGGTCGTGGTCGACACCAAGCAGGTCGTCAGCGGTCCGCCGATCGGCACCAACACCACCGGCCAGGAGGCCGAGGGGCCTCACTGCGTCGGCGGGGCAGCCGAGAAGTGAGCCTCTTTCTCGCAGCAGCATCCCAGCAGCGCCGCATCGGCGTGTGGGTGGTGGTGGCCATGCTCGCCGGTTGGGTGCTGTACCTCGTCACGTCGACCCGCCGCACCTACGTGCCCGGTGAGGAGCTCGAGGTCGCGCCCAACCGAAAGCCGTACTTCCCCGACGAGGTCATGGAGGGCCCCCGGCTCACCAAGTACCTCTGGTGGGCCCTCGCCACCCTGATGATCACCGCCATCGCCCTGCCCGTGTACTGGATGCGCGAGCCCTACCGCCAGCGAGGCCCGGGCCTCCAGCGGGGTGTCAAGTACTTCGACGAGGAGGCGGTGGCCCGAGGGCGACGCTATTTCCAGGCCACTCCCGGTGACCCCCCCACCCCGCGCGAGGCCCACTACGGCTGCGAGAACTGTCACGGGGTCAAGGGTGTCGGTGGTGTGGCCACCTACACGCTCAGCGACCCAGGCCATCCCGACGCCCCTCCCCAGCAGGTGCAATGGACGGCTCCCCCCCTGAACACGGTCATGCTCCGGTACCGGCCCGAGGAGGTCAAGTACATCCTCACCTATGGCCGGGCCAACACGCCGATGCCGCCGTGGGGGGTCGACGGCGGAGGAGCCCTCAACGACCAGCAGCTCGACAACCTGATCGCCTACCTCCAGAGCATCCAGCTCGACCCCAAGGCGGTGAAAGCCGATGCGCTTGCCACCTACGGGGTCGACGGCCAGAAGCTGTTCGAAGCCAACTGCTCTCGCTGCCACACGATGGGCTGGTCCTACGGGCAGCCGGGCAAGCCCGGCGGGGGAGCGTTCGGCCCACCCCTCGACGGTGGAAGCGTCCTGACCCAGTTCCCCACCCCTGCGCTTCAGGTGGAATGGGTGGCCAAGACCGCCGACCAGGGCAAGCCCTACGGCGTCCGGGGTATCAGCCACGGCCTCATGCCGCACTTCGAGGACATCTTGTCGCCCGAGCAGATCCAGGCGATCGTCGACTATGAGCGGGGGCTTTGATGCACCACCTGGTGTCGAATCATCTGGTGACGAATCATCTGGTGTCGAATCATCTGGTGACCGCCGCCCTGGCCTGGAACCCCCAGGTCAGAGGGGCGCTGTACGTGCTCATCGCCCTGGTCGTCCTGCCCGGGTCGGTGTTCCTTCTCCTGTCGACCAACATGGGAGCCCGTCTCGGCTTCCTCATGGCTGCGGCCGGGTTCTTCGGCTGGATGTTCACCCTCTCGGCGGTGTGGTGGGTGTACGGCACCGGGCCCAAGGGTCGAGAGCCGACCTGGAAGCCGAAAGAGACGATCACCGGCGACATCGCCCAGGAGACTCGCAACCCCGCTGCGGCCCACTTCCCGGCGGGCTGGAAGAAGATGGATATCGCGGCGCCGGAGGTGGCCGACGCCCAGTCGGTGGTCGACGCCAAGATCGTGGGCCCCAAGGCGCAGTTCAAGAGCTCGAGCGACTTCCTCCCCGTCCTCGCGGCCGAGACCGGGGGTGAGAAGTACGGCCCCTTCCACCTGCTCAACTTCCGGCCTTTCAACGTCTTCCACGAGCCCCACTACCTGGTGATCCAGGTGCAGAAGGCGGTGAAGCCGCCGGGGGTGGCCGGCCAGCCGCCGCCCAAGGCGGCAGTCGACCCCCAGGCGCCCACGGTGGCGGTCATCATGATCCGAGATCTCGGTGCCTTACGGGAGAACCCGGGGGTCGTGTGCGTGTCCACCGGGCTGCTGTTCGCGGTGCTCTGCTACTCGCTCCACACGCGGGACAAGGAAGCGATGGCTCAGCGCGTCTAAGCTCCAAGATCGCCATGGCCCAGTACCTACCGCTGCTGGTGATACTGATCCTGGCCACCCTCTTCGCCGGGTTGTCGTTCTTCGCATCGGGCCTCCTCGGCCAGCGGAAGCGGCCCACGGCGGCCAAGGTGGCCCCCTACGAGTGCGGCATCGTTCCCGAGCACGGGCCGGCTCAGCGCTTCCCGGTGCGCTTCTACCTGGTGGCGATGATCTTCATCATCTTCGACATCGAGATCATCTTCCTGTTCCCCTGGGCCGTCATCTACCGCCAGCTCGGGGCCTTCGGGCTCTGGGAGATGCTGGCCTTCGCAGCCACGGTGTTCCTGTCGTTCGTGTACCTGCTCGGCCGGGGGGCGCTCAACTGGGGCCCGACCAAGCACACGGACCCGATCGCCGACCGGCTGTCCGACCTCACTGAACGTTCGACCGAGTCAACGATCCGCCGGGTGCCGGCCAGCCAGATCACGGTGGGCGAGGACGGCCGGGTGCCGGTCGGGCGGGCATCGTCACCGGGGGAGAGCTGATGGGCCTGGCTGACCTCAACCACAACTTCCTCACCGGCAACATCGAGGAGCTGGTCAAGTGGGCCCGCCGAAACAGCGTGTGGCCGGCCACGTTCGGCCTGGCCTGCTGCGCCATCGAGATGATGGCCAGCGGCGCCGCCCACTTCGACCTGGCCCGCTTCGGCATGGAGGTGTTCCGGGCTTCGCCCCGGCAGGCCGACCTCATGATCGTGGCCGGGCGGGTCTCCCAGAAGATGGCACCGGTGCTGCGCCAGGTGTACGACCAGATGATGGAGCCCAAGTGGGTCATCTCCATGGGCGTGTGCGCCTCCACCGGAGGCATGTTCAACAACTACGCCATCGTCCAGGGCGTCGACCAGATCGTGCCCGTCGATGTCTATGCCCCCGGGTGCCCGCCGGGGCCCGAGACCCTCATGCATTCCATCCTCACGCTGCACGAGCTCATCCGCACGGGTGAGATCACCCGTCGTCGGGGCGAGACCGGCGCCGGAGCCGGGATCCGTCCCGACCGACCCGTCGCCCTGGCCACGCCCAAGTGACGGACACGTCCGAGGCGCCCGTCGAGGAGGTGAACCCGGTCGCTGAGCCCGCCCTGATCCACGGGGCGGTGTCGGCTCTGTCGCACGGGCAGCTGGTTGTCCACCCCGACCGGGCCCACTACGTCGACATCGTGCGCGCCCTGCAGGACGAGGGCTACCAGATGTGCGTCGATCTCTGCGGTGTGGACTACCTCACCCACCCGGGGCGCAGCCTCCCGCCGGGAGTCGTCGCCGAGCGCTTCGAGGTGGTGGTGAACCTGCTCTCCTTCTCCGACCGCCGCCGCATCCGGCTGCGGGTGCAGGTCCCCGAGGCCGACGCCACCCTGGCGTCGATCTTCGACCTCCACCCGGGAACCGAGGCCCAGGAGCGGGAGACCTACGACATGTTCGGCATCGTCTTCGTCGGCCACCCCGACCTCACCCGCATCCTCATGCCCGACGACTGGGAGGGCCATCCCCTGCGCAAGGACTACGGGATCGGCCGCATCCCGGTGCAGTTCAAGGAAAATCCGGGCCCGCGATGACTGATCCCGACCTGATGGCCCAGACCTCCGAAGGGGCGCAGAGCCTGCAGTTGCGGATGGACACCACCGGCGTCGAGGCCCTGCGGGAGATGGGCAGCGTGCTGCGCATCCCCCATCTGCCCGAAGACGTGGACGAGGTTGCCACCCCGGACAACACCATGATCATCAACATGGGCCCCCAGCACCCCAGCACCCACGGCGTGCTCAGGGTGATGATGGAGCTCGACGGCGAGACCGTCCTGCGGTCGAAGCCGGTGATGGGCTACCTGCACACCGGTATGGAGAAGACCGGTGAGGACCTCACCTACCTCCAGGGCACCACCAACGTCACCCGCATGGACTACATCTCGCCCCTGTTCAACGAGCTCTGCTTCTCGCTGGCCACCGAGACCCTTCTCGGCCTCGAGGTCCCGCCCCGTGCCACCTGGATCCGCATGCTCATGACCGAGCTCAACCGCATGTCGTCGCAGGTGCTGTGGCTGGCCACCAACGGCATGGACCTGGGCGCGGTCTCGATGATGATCTACGGGTTCCGTGAGCGCGAGCAGATCCTGGCCTTCTTCGAGAAGTGCTCCGGCCTGCGCATGAACCACAACTACATCCGTCCCGGCGGCGTGGCCGCCGACCTCCCCGACGGCTGGCGCGACGACGTGCTGGCCATCCTCGAGGCCTTCCCCCCCCGCCTCGACGAGTACGACACCCTCCTCACGGGCCAGCCCATCTGGCGGGAGCGCACCCAGGGCATCGGGGTCATCACCGCCGAGGAGTGCATGGCGCTGGGCATCACCGGGCCGATCCTGCGCTCCACCGGCGTTCCCTGGGACCTGCGGCGGGACACGCCCTATCTCTTCTACGATCAGGTCGATTTCGACGTGGTGGTGGGCCGGTACGGCGACACCTTCGACCGCTACGCCATCCGCCTCAACGAGATCCGGGAGTCGATCAAGATCCTTCACCAGGTGCTCGACGCCATGCCCGCGGGCGACTACCGGGTGCAGGACAAGAAGGTGACCCCGCCTCCTCGTGCCCGCATCGACGAGTCGATGGAGGCGCTGATCCACCACTTCAAGATCTTCACCGAGGGTTTCAGGGTGCCCGAAGGTGAGGTCTACGTGGCCATCGAATCGCCGCGGGGCGAGCTCGGTTGCTACATCGTGTCCGACGGCAGCGCCAAGCCCTACCGTCTGCACATCCGCGGCCCGTCCTTCGTCAACCTGCAGTGCCTGCCCCACATGATCCGCGGGGGCCTGATCGCCGACGCCGTGGCCGTCATCTCCACCGTCGACCCGATCATGGGCGAGGTGGACCGGTGAGCGAGCACCACTGCGTCCCCGAGAAGCACGGTGAAGCGGCGGAGCGCAGCTCACCGAGAGAAGAGCGCGGGGGTCTTCGATGTCGCGGTTGAACCCCGACAACCTGCGGCGGGCCAAGGAGCTGATGGGCCTGTACCCCGAGCCCCGCTCCGCCCTCATCCCCATGCTGCACGTGGCCCAGGAGCAGGACGGCTGGCTCACGCCCGACGTCATCGGCCACGTGGCCGAGCTGGTCGAGCTGTCGCCGGCCGAGGTCTACGGGACGGCCAGCTTCTACGACATGTTCTTCACCCATCCCGTGGGCCGCTACCTGGTCTCGGTGTGCACCAACCTGGCCTGCCTGCTCAACGGCGGTTACGAGCTGCTGGCTCACGCCGAGGAGCGTCTCGGAGTGGCGGCGGGGTCGACCACCGACGACGGCGAGTTCACCCTGGAGGAGGTGGAGTGCATTGCGTTGTGCGGTGCCGCCCCCTGCCTCACCGTGAACTGGCGCTTCTTCGGTGACGTCACCGACGACGACTTCGACCGACTGGTCGACGACTTGCGCACCGGCCGCCTGGCCGACAAGGTGCCCCATCACGGCACCCTCTGCCGGGTGCGGCGCAAGGTGGCGGGCGAAGCGTCGGGCGACGCCCGGCGGAGCCAGCAGGAGTCCGGCGGGGGCGATGTCCCGGTCGGCCTTTCGATCGTCCCCGACACCATCGTCGAGGGAGGGCCGGGAGAGCCCCAACCCGCCCATCCCCGCGCCACCGCCGGCGCCACCGGCCATGCCCGGGCCATCCGCGTGGCCGGCCAGGGGACGCCCGAGCCAGGGCCCGAGCAGCCCTCTGAGCGGAGTGACCGTCCCGACGTTGGGCGCAACCAACGGGAGGACAAGACGTGATCACCGACGCACCCGCCATCGTCACCCGGCGCCACGGCCTGGCCGAGTCATGGACCATTGCCAGCTACCTGCGCAACGGGGGCTACGACGGCCTGCGCAAGGCGCTGACCATGGAGCCCGGCGACGTCACCCAGGAAGTGCTCACCGCCAACATCCTCGGCCGGGGCGGCGCCGGGTTCGAGGCGGGCAAGAAGTGGTCGATGCTGGGCAAACCCCGTCCCGCCTACCTCGTGGTCAACGGTGACGAGAGCGAGCCGTGCACCTTCAAGGACCACATGCTCATCGAGAACGACCCGCACCAGATCATCGAGGGCACCCTCATCTGCGCCTATGCCGTCGGCGCGGCGCAGGCCTTCATCTTCGTGCGGGGCGAGTTCGCCCTCGGCCTCGAGCGCCTGCAGAACGCGCTCAACGAGGCCTACGCCCACGGGGCGGTCGGCCGGAACATCTTCGGGTCGGATTTCTCCATCGACGTGATCGTGCACCCAGGTGCCGGGGCCTACATCTGCGGTGAGGAGACGGCTCTGCTCGAGAGCCTCGAAGGCAAGCGCGGGTACCCGCGCGACAAGCCCCCGTTCTTCCCCGCCGCGGTGGGCCTGTACGCCAAGCCCACCATCGTCAACAACGTCGAGACGTTGTCCAACTTGCCGTGGATCGTGCTCAACGGTGGTCGGGCGTTCGCCGACCTCGGCATCGGGCGATCCACCGGGACCCGCCTCTTCTCGCTGTCCGGTCACGTCAAGCGCCCGGCCAACTACGAAGTCGAAATGGCCAAGACCACGTTCCACGATCTCATCTACGACCCCCGCCTGGGCGGCGGCATCCGCAACGACCGCGAGCTCAAGGCCTTCGTGCCCGGTGGGGCATCGGCGCCGTGGTTCGGTCCCGACCAGGTGGAGATGGCCCTCGACCAGGACGCGGTGGGCAAGGCCGGGTCGATGCTGGGCTCCGGTTCGGTCGTCGTGATGGACGACACCACCTGTATGGTGCGGGCCGCGTGGCGGATCACGCGGTTCTTTCACAAGGAGTCCTGCGGCCAGTGCACTCCGTGTCGCGAGGGTGGGGGGTGGCTCGACAAGATCATGAACCGCATCGAGCTGGGAGCGGGACGGCGCAGCGACCTCGATCTCCTGCTCGACGTGTGTGACAACATCGCCCCCGGCCTCGGGTGGCCCCCGCAGAAGACAACGATCTGCGTCCTGGGCCCGTCCATCCCGTCGTCGATCACCTCCGCCATCAGGATGTTCCGCGACGAGTTCCTGGCTCACATCGACGAGGGACGTTGTCCGTTCGGGCCCCCCGTCGGCCACGCTGTTCCGGTGGCCGCGGCGGCAGCGGCCGGCCCTGTGACGCGGGGGGATCTGTGAGCCAGCAGGCTGACGAGGAGACGACGGTCGCCATCACCGTCGACGGCAAAGCGGTCGAGGCTCGTAAGGGCGAGATGCTGATCGCCGCCGCTGAGCGGGCCGGCATCTACATCCCCCGGTTCTGCTGGCACCCCCGCATGAAGGCGGTGGGCATGTGCCGGATGTGCCTGGTCGAGGTGAAGGGGCCGCGCGGGTTCGCCCTGCTGCCGTCGTGCTACATCCCCGTCGCCGAGGGCCAGGAGGTGGTCACCACCTCCGACAAGGTCAAGAAGGCCCAGGACGGTGTGCTCGAGTTCCTGTTGATCAACCACCCCCTCGACTGCCCGGTGTGCGATCGGGGCGGCGAGTGCCCGCTGCAGGACCAGACCTTCGCCTTCGGGCCGGGTGAGAGCCGCTTCGTCGAGGAGAAGCGCCACTGGGCCAAGCCCATTCCCGTCAACCCCCTGGTGGCCCTCGACCGGGAGCGCTGCATCCAGTGCGCCCGCTGCACCCGCTTCGCCGACGAGATCGCCGGCGACCCCTTCATCGACTTCATCGGCCGAGCCGACTCCACCGAAGTCAACATCTTCCCCGACCAGCCCTTCGTGTCGAACTTCAGCGCCAACATCGTGCAGATCTGTCCGGTGGGGGCCCTCACGGCCACGCCCTACCGGTTCAAGGCCCGGCCCTGGGACCTGGAGGTCGTGGAATCGACGTGCACGGCCTGTGCCGTCGGCTGCCGGGTGGCGGTGCAGTCCTCGTCCGACCGCATCATCCGCAACCTGGGCGTCGACAGCGATCCGGTCAACCAGGGCTGGCTCTGCGACAAGGGCCGTTTCGGGTACGAGGCAGCCAACAGCGACGACCGTCTGACCACGCCGCTGGTGCGCCGGGGCGAGGAACTGGTTGAGTCCACCTGGAGCGAGGCCCTCCAGGCAGCGGCCGACGGCCTGAGCCAGGTCCGCGACACCCATGGCCCCCAGGCGATGGCGGTGATCGGGGGGGCCCGCCTGGCCAACGAGGACGCCTACGCCTGGGCCAAGCTGGCCAAGGCCGTGCTCGGCACCGACAACGTCGATTGCCAGCTGGGCGACGGGCTGCCGGCCGAGGTGGTCCTGGGGCTGCCGCGGGCCACCATCGACCAGGCGTGCACGGCCACCGCAGTGGTCCTGCTGGCGCCCGACATCAAAGAGGAGTTGCCCGTCCTCTACCTGCGCCTGCGCCAGGCCGCCCTCGACAACGGGACCCCGCTGATCGAGATCGTCCCGCACGCCACCGGGCTGAGCCGCTACGCCACCCACACCCTCGCCCACCGCCCGGGCGAGGCCGGGGTGGTCGCCCGGGCGCTGGTCGACGCCGTGTCGGGTGTCCCGTCGTCGACCGACGGGGGTGGGCCCGGCGGCGTGCCCGCCGCCGACCTCGAGGAAGCCGCCGCCCTGCTGGGCAAGGGCCCTGTCGTCGTGGTGGTCGGGCGTCCCTCGCTGGCCGAATCGGTGGGGCCCACCACCGAGGCCGTCGGCGCCCTGGCCGAACTGGCCGACGCCCGGTTCCTCCCGGCCCTGCGCCGGGGCAACGTGCACGGGGCCCTCGACATGGGCCTGGCCCCCGGCGTGCTCCCCGGCCGGGTCTCGCTGCACTCGGGCCGCCCGTGGTTCGGCGCCGCGTGGGGCGCCGTCCCCGAGGGGCGTGGCCTCGATGCCCTCGGCATCATGGAGGCGGCGGCCAACAACCGCATCCAGGCCATGGTCCTGCTCGGCTCCGACCCGGTCTCGGACTTCCCCGACCGCACCCTGGCCCGGCGGGCCCTGGCCGGGGTGGGCTTCACCGTGGTGATCGACCTCTTCCGGACCGACGCCGCCCTGCACGCCGATGTCGTGCTCCCCGTGGCCAGCTGGGGGGAGCGACCGGGCACAACCACCAACCTCGAGGGACGGGTCTCCCGCCTCGGCCAGAAGGTCACGGGGCCGGGCACGGTCCGCCCCGACTGGATGGTCGCCGTCGAGATGGCCACCCGCATGGGCGCCGACCTGGGCTTCGACACCCTCGACGGCATCGCCGCCGAGATCGCCGTGCTGGCCCCGTCCCACCGGGGCCTCACGCCAGATCTGTTGTCCCGGTCGGCGGCCCGTGACGGCCTGGTCGTGCCCCTGGCTGCCGCCAAGGCAATGACGGCCGCCGGTGAGCCAGTGACGGCTGCCGCCGCGGGCGCAGGCGGAGACGACGCCGGGCGTCCGACCGAGGGCATCGAGGTGTCGGCCGCACGGCGCGAGGGCGAAACCGTGCAGGCCGGGCCCGACCCCGCCGAGGGTGCCGACTCGCTCCGAGCCGGCACCCCCGGGCCGTCGACGCCGAGACCCGTCGACCCCTCGAGCGACGTCCCGCCCTTGCTCGGGTTCGCCGGCGCCGAGCCCGCCGCCGGCCTTCGGGCCCTCGACGCCTACTCGCTGCGACTGGTCACCAGCCGGGCGCTCTACGACGGGGGCGCCCTCGTCCAGCACTCACCGGCGATGGCCCCGCTGGCACCCGGCACCCGGTTCCGGGCCAATCCGTACGATCTCTCCCGGCTCGGCATCCGGCCCG
>JBPCNP010000019.1:0-31134 GCA_051001215.1 Acidimicrobiales bacterium | reverse complement strand
AAGTTGCATCGAGCCAGGCTGAACCGGTTCTTCTCCTTCGGGGGCTACGGGTCTGATGCCACCGACCGGGGCGAGCTCACCAAGACCGCCCTTCGCCGAGCCGCCCTCGTATACGGCGAAGCGGTGAGCCCGACACGGTGTCTGGTTGTGGGTGACACCCTCCATGACGTCGAGGGGGCCCACGCGGCGGGCGTCGCCTGTGTGGGGGTGGCCAGCCACAACTTCGACGCGGACCAGCTCCGAGCGGGCGGGGCGGACTATGTCGTCGCCTCGCTCAAGGAAGGACTCCCGCTATGAGAGGCGCGCGGACGGGCGCCAGGAGTTGGTGGTCGGGCGGGGCTCGGCTGTACCTGTTGCCGTTCGACCGTCCAGCCGGGACCCTCTGTTACGACCACCCACAACACGCTGAGAACGTGCACGCGGGTTGACTCTCGCGGCGAGGGGGTTACCATGGGGCACCTTTTACAGCGAGGGCCGGAAGGGCGTCTTGGCGCCCACACCGTGGAGGCACGGCAATTGAGTGTTCCTTCGCTGACCAGGTCGGAACCCTCCTGGCTGCCGCCGACCGGGACCTGTCCGGTCGAGCCGGACCGCATCGGTGACCTGGAAGTCCTCACCGAACCAGCAGACGTCCCTTTCGCTGTTCGGCCGACCGCATGTCGCGGAGCATCGTCACAGCCTGAACGGCGGCCAACCCCCCGGCCGGTTCGCTCATCTGGCACGGCCGGCTCAACATGTTCGGGCCCGAACGCCACCGCCCTCGCCACGGCTGGGTGCGCTAGCAGCGGAAGGCAACGAAATGTGGAGAACCCGACGGTCGAGATCTGTGCCCATCGGGCCGTTGACAACCATCCGGTCGAGGTCAAGCGCGATGGCGCGAATGGCACGCCGCTCATTCCTCGGCTCAACCGACTCGCCGGGGAGGCGACGCCGGTTCGAGGGGATCGACGTCCACGAGGTCCAAGCACGTCCGAAACGGCCTACGCGCACGCCTTGTTTGCGTTGTTGCCGGCCGGTGGCAAGCCGCGGCGGCGCACACACTCCGCTTCGCCGTGGCCAAGCCCTTCGGGAATCAACAGATAGAGGAGGAACGGACGAAATGGCTACTGCAGGTGTGATAGTCGTTGGCGTCGACGGGTCGGAGCCGTCCAAGGACGCTCTGCGTTGGGCCGCCCGCCAAGCGGAGTTGACTGAAGCGGGACTGCAGGTCGTCATCACCTGGAGTTTCCCGACCACCTCCGGGTGGGAACCGTCCAGCTATCCCTCCGGCATCGATTACGAGACCGACGCCCGCAAGGTGCTCGACGACGTTGTCGATGAGGTGCTCGGCGCCGCCCGGCCGACCAACCTCACCACCTCGGTAGTTTCAGGCCACCCTGCCCAGGTGCTGGTCGAGGCCGCGCACGACGCCGACTTGCTGGTGGTGGGCAGCCGCGGCCACGGGATGTTCGCCGGAATGCTGCTCGGATCGGTCAGCGAGCACTGCGTGCACCAGGCCGACTGCCCCGTCGTCATTGTTCGTCACCCATCCCACTCTGACCAGGCAGACGCTCCGTGACGTCGGCAGCTCACGGAATGCTGCGCGACGACCGTCGGTCGCGCCGTGAATTCTTCGCCCTTACCGGCATCAGCAGATATGCGGTGGCATAATCGTCCACGGGTTTTTACGAGAGGAGACAACGCCATGAGAAGGTTCTCCGTGCGGCCGGTGCTTACCATCAAGGGCCGCAAGTTCAAGGGGTTGCGAGGGTGGGCGGGCAAGCCGTTGCATCCGCCACTGACCGACATCCCCATCGGGGCGTACATCCTGGTCGCAGGGCTGGATCTGATCTCGTTCCTGGGACGGCACTCCGCCTGGTCCAAGGAGTTCTACCAGGCCGCATCGTTCGGGTTGGTCGGCGGCGCGACCGTGTCGGTACTCGCCGCCGGGACGGGCTTTTGGGATCGTTGGCGATCCTCCGAGGCGGGGACTCAGGCTCGGCGCACGGTCAACACCCACGCCCTGATCATGGTGACGGTGACGGTCATCGTGCTGGTCAACTTGGCGTTGCGGTGGTTCCACTATCACTCCAACCCGCACGCGCCTCCGGTGATACTCGTGCTCAGCCTGCTAGCGGCCGGTCTGGTCGGGATCGGCTCCACCTTTGGCGGATCGCTGGTATTCGACTACGGCTTCAACGTCGAGACCGCCGGCGACCACCCGGTCTGGCACCACTCCGAAGTCGACGTCTTCCCCGGGCGACCGCATCCTGTCACGGCCGAGACAAGCGGGGGACGGGACGCCAAGAGCGGCCTCGACGAGCCGCTGGCTTGACGGCCGCCTTACCCGACGCCGACGGGCGACCGGCACGATCGCGAGGCGTGCTGATCGCACCGCGGCGCAGACGGCCATGGCCGTTTCTGAACCCGCCAGCGATGATCTCGTGATCCGAGGCGAGGGCACCACGCCTTGACCATGGCGGACCCTATCGGAGCCGGACCGGACGCGGGCCACCGAGTGGACGGCTACGCCCCGCTTCGCGACTACGCGGCGATCGGCGACGGGCGGACAGCCGCACTGGTCGCCCGGGACGGGTCGATCGACTGGTTGTGCCTTCCGGACCTCGACTCACCGGCGGTGTTCGGGGCGCTCCTCGACGCCCGATCGGGGGGTGGATTCGCGCTCTGCCCCATCGCACCGTTCGACTCCGACCGGCGCTATCTTCCCGGGACGAACGTGTTGGAGACGACGTTTCGGACGGCCACCGGCGTCGTCCGGGTGACCGACGCCATGACCGTGCCCTCCAGCCGCCTGTGCCCTCAGCGGGAGCTGGTTCGAGCCGTCGAGGCGGCAACAGGATCCGTCTCGATGCGCTGGCGTGTCTCCCCGCGGTTCGGTTTCGGTTCCCGGCCGACCCGCATCGGGCGCCGGGCCGGGATACCGGTGGCCACCCGAGGGGCCGACGCCATGGCGCTGAGATCGTGGGGGGCCGGTGAGCCGCAGGTGACGACGGACTCGATCGGCGGGCATTTCGACGCCGCCGCCGGCGCGCCGGTTCTGTTCTCGCTCGGCGCCGCCCATCAAGAACCACTGGTGATCCCAGGCCGGGGCGATGTCATGGCCAGACTGGAGGCGACTGTCGCGATGTGGCGGGAGTGGTCTGAGGGACTGCATTGTGGGGCCAGGTGGCGGGATGCGGTGGTGCGAAGCGCGCTGGCATTGAAGCTCTTGGTGCATGCCCCTTCGGGGGCGATCGCAGCGGCGGCGACGACGTCGCTCCCCGAGGTTGTCGGCGGTGAGCGCAACTGGGACTACCGCTTTTGCTGGGTGCGGGACTCTGCCTTCATGCTGGGCGCCCTGCTCCGCCTCGGGTGCGTCGCCGAGGCGGACGCGTTTTTCTGGTGGCTCATGCAGGCGTCGCAGCTGACGCACCCGCGGCTGCGGGTCCTCTACGGCCGCGACGGGGGCGCCGAGGCAGCCGAGCGGACACTCCCACTGGCCGGTTACCGGAGTTCGGCCCCGGTCCGGGTCGGCAACGCCGCCGCCGATCAGGTCCAGCTCGACGTGTACGGCGATCTGTTCCAGGCTGCCTGGCTGTACGCCGAGGCCGGCAGGCCCATCGACGCCGACATCGCCCGTCGCCTGGCCGAGATCGCCGACCTGGTCTGCGGGATCTGGTCAGAGCCCGACGCCGGGCTGTGGGAGGTGCGCAGCGCGCCACAGCACTTCACCCAATCCAAGATGATGTGCTTCGTCGCCCTCGACCGGGCCCTGCGACTGGCTCGGGCCGGTCGCATCCCGGGTCGGAATGCCACCCGCTGGCAGGAAGAGGCGAACGCCATTCGCGCCTTCGTCGATGAGCGCTGCTGGTCGACCAGCAGGGGAAGCTACGTCCGCCACCCGGGCAGCGACGACGTTGACGCCAGCCTCCTGCTCGGGGTTCTTTTCCGCTACGGCGATCCCAGTGACCCCAGGCTGATTGGCACCGTCGAAGTGCTCCGCCGGGAACTCACGCACGGGCCGTTCGTTCACCGCTACACCGGTGAGGACGGCCTAGCCGGCACGGAAGGGGCGTTCCTGACCTGCTCGTTCTGGCTGGCGGAAGCCCTGGCGGTCCAAGGCCGGCGGGCCGAGGCGGCCGGCCTGATGGCCCAGCTGGTCGGTCTGGCCAACGATGTCGGCCTGTTCGCCGAGGAGATCGACCCCGCCACCGGGGAGTTCCTCGGGAACCTGCCCCAAGGCCTCACCCACCTGGCCCTCATCCACGCCGCCCTGGCCTTCACCGGAGCCGACGTGCCATGGGCATCTGGGGGGCGCTGGCCGGCGGTTTCGCCGGAACCCTGGTGCTCACCAGCGTCCTGCGAGCAGCCAGTGAGGCGCGCCTGACGCGCATGGACCTGCCCTTCCTGCTCGGCACCGCGGTGACCGCCGACCGCCAGCGGGCCAAGGTCGCCGGCTACGTGGCACACTTCGGCTTCGGCATGGCTTTCGCCCTAGTCTACTACGGGCTGTTCAGCGCGATCGGCCGCAGCGGCTGGGCGCTGGGCGCCGTCTTCGGACTGGTCCACGGGGTGTTCTCATCGACCGCGCTGGTGAACATCCTGCTCCCCGTAGTGCACCCGCGCATGGGCACGCCGTTCACCGCGGCCGACTCCTCGCCGCTCATCGAAGCTCCCGGCTTCCTGATGCGCAACTACGGACGCTCCACTCCCCTGGTCAGCATCGGCGCCCACGTCGTTTACGGCACCATCGTCGGCGGCTTCGCGGGTATCGCCCACTGACCGGCAATGACTGCTGATCAGGACGAGCCGACCCCCCAACCGTCCCGGCGTGCTCTGGCGGTTTCGACCTCGACACCCAGCGACCGCCACCGGACCGCCTCGGTGACCACGAAACCGGCTCGGTGCCAGCGCAACCCCTCCGCCGAATCCAAACCCGTCCGCCTCCACGGTTCGCCGTCTTGCGTAACTGACGGCGATAGTGGACGGCGTTGGTTGGCGTGAACCCGTCGCCGTGGGCCGGCGCCGCGTCGAAAGGCCCGAACTCCAGCACCTTCCACACCGGCAGCTCCGCGACCGGGACACCGAACAGCTCCCGGGCCTCATGTTCGGAGTCAGATTCCACAGTGAGCTCCTATCCGCGGCGGGCGGTGGTGGTGCGTTGCGGACGGCTGCTCGTGCCGGCTCGCCAGGAGCAGGGCGGCGGTGGTACACGATATGGGGATGTCACCGCTCCCACACGGGGGCGCCCCCGGCGTGACCCATGCGGCTGAAGCGGAACAGGGCCAAGAACAGCCAGGCGATGATCACATGGATCCGGCATACCGCCAGGACCGGCCTGCTAGGGGCGGCGACCACCCGGCTGTCGGTCAGGGATAGGCGTATCGCGCCGGGCGTCGACTGGCGGCTCCTTCGGCCACCTATGAGATGAGCCGCTCGAAGTAGACGAGTGATCCCGTATGCGGTCGACGATCTCAGCGACCCTTCGTGTTGCGGTGGCGATGGGCCCGCTGTCGGGCAGCAGGGGGTGCGCGCGGGTAAGCATGCTGCGTTCGTCCGACTCCATTCTGTTGCCGAGCTCGTCCAGTTCTTCGGGGCCCAGGGCGGCCCGCAGAGCGGGAGCGATCGCGGTTTCAACTGTGTGGGCGTGTTCATCGTTGATATCCAGTAGCTCAGTCACGAGGCCGGGTACATCGGGCGAGTTGACCTTCCGTCGCTCCAGCAGCGTCAGGGTCCGCTCGAGTCGGTCATGCTGGGCGGTGAGCTGGTCCGCGATGGCGTGACCGTCCACAGCGCGGCCCTTGAGTACTGGGACCAACATCTCCTTCTCCATGGCCAAATGATTTACCAGAGCCTGCATGAGCTCCTTGAGGACTCTGGGGCGATCATCGTCGGGGCTCGACACGCGCTCGAACAAGCGACGAAGCTCTCCTTGCTCGCTGGCCAGGACTTCGATGGCGTTTCGCCCCATACTCGACTCCTCGGGCCGGCTGGCAGCAACCGGCACTCGCTTTCTCTCCACAGCCTACGTCATCGGAACCAGCTGGCCCTAGATCGCGTTGCGGTCTGGGTCGGCGTGCTGCTCGCCATGACCCGCGCACTGCTCGCCGCCGCGCCACCAGAACCGGCTGCCGGCGACCCAGCGACATTTTGTGATTGAGTTTTGGGATGACCTAGTTCAAAAAGGTAAAGTGGCTGCTGGAGGGATGCGAGAGCGGCCGAATCGGACGGTCTCGAAAACCGTTGTGGGTCCTGCCCACCGTGGGTTCAAATCCCACTCCCTCCGCCCCGTCGGACCAGCTCATTTTGGTCCGGCATGCCCATTGACCAGCACTCTGCCCACACCAGGTGGGGAACGGGTGTTTCGTACCGGAAGCTACGAGAGCCGACTGCGGACATCCCGGAGCCGACGTCCCGGCCACGTCCCAGCAATCTCGACGTCTCGCTGAGGCTGCCATCCCCGAGTCCGGAGATGTCCTGGCTTTCCCGAGTTGACCCAAGCCAGCTGGGAAAAAGTACCAGCCATAGAGGCTTGGCCTGCTCGTCATCAGCGGCGAGAGGGTTGCGACACACGTTCAATCACAGGCCCCGCCGCCCGATGCTCCTCGCATGGGGAGAGCCATCGCTTGCGCGCCCGGAGGACATACCGGAGCCAGCCGGCGAGCCTCGATCATTTCGTCGGATCGTCGGCAACGAGGTCCCGCGCTTCGCTGGGAGCGAGCACAAAGGCCAGCTCGTAGGGAATGGTCTCGCCTTCGTTGACCAGCTGCCAACCCGCCTCACGGTGCGAGAGCTCGCTCACTTCGGTAGCACTACGTTGCCTGGCACCTCGATGATCTCGTCGACCAAGCGAAGCTCGTCGGTCGCAAAGAGGTCGGTGTGAGGCTAGCCTCCCGCAGAGGGATCAGCTCGTGACGGACGTAGCCCAGAGCGTCGACACGCTCCTCGAGCCGGGCATCGTCGTTCCGCACGAGCGCCTGCCTAACAGGAGTGAGCCGTCGCGGTGCCGGGCCGAAGCGAAGCCGTTGGTACTCGGCGCCGGTGATGGCCCGTCCGAGCTTGCGAACGGCGGAGAAGTCGGCGAAGTACAGGTATTTGTTCAGCGGCTCGGTGCACTAGTCACCTCCCCGATCATTGCAGTTCTCCGTCTCATGGAAGCGCACTCGAACTTCTGTTCGTAGTACGGCAGCGGGGTGCTACACCCGTCCGCTCCCCTGCCCGCCGCCTGGCAAGGGCCTGGCGACCAGAGCCGTCGAGCGAAGCTCTCAGTGGCACCATTCTCGTCTCATTGGGAATGACAGGGCACGCCGGCCGTGTCGCGGCGAAGCTGACCGGAGGTTGGCGCACCCGGTCAGTTACGGGTCGGTGGCCCCGATCGGGCCTCGGTACCCGAGGTCTCGTCGGCCGACTCCGGTTCCAGGCCATCCAAGGGCTCGACCGGGGGTAGGCCTCGTTCCTCGCGCCAGATGCTGAAGGCTGCGGCCGATGCCGCCAGCCAGGCCACGCCCAGCACGAAGCCACCGACCACGTCGGTGATGTAGTGCACGCCCAGGGCCAGGCGGGAAAAGCCGATGGCCGCCACCAACACGAAGGCGCCCAGCACCACCGCGACCCGTCGGCGGCAGGCGATGACGGGCAGGAACACGAGGAGGAGGGCCCCGTACCCCACGGTCGCGGCCATGGCGTGGCCCGACGGGAAGCTGGCGCCCGAGGCGGTCGCCACCGGGTCGACCAGCGAGGGCCGGGACCGGTCCACCGCCAGCTTGACGGCGGTGTCGAGCAGTCCACCAAGTGCGGTCGTCACCACCAGGAACACCGCCAACCGGCGCTGATGGCGACGCCACAGCACCAGCGCGGCCACGGGCACGATGACGTAGAACCACAACGGCGTGCCGAGCAGGGTGAGGATCTTCAGCCCTCGCACGGCGGCGGGCGAGTGCCGTACCCAGCCGTGCAGGCCTCGGGCGGCCGACGTGTCGACGCCCACCAGCCGGCCGTGGCCCACGACCTGTTCGATCAACAGGCCGAACGGGATGGCGACCAGGAGGAAGGCGACCGCGAACAGGCTGAGCCGCAACCCGTAGCGCTCCTCGGGGTCGAGGCGCCGCCGCCACAGCGCCCTGAGCTCGGTCACTGCCCGGGGGCGTAGACCAGCAGGGGCTCGTCGGTCTTGGCGATGGTGAACTCCTCGGAGCCGTCGAAGGTCTCGCCGTCACGGGCCAGGCGAAGCTCGCCGTTGCGTGACTTCACACGGACCTCTCGCGCGTAGCGCTGCTCGTAGGCGCCGCAGGCGGCCAACCGGCCGGTCAGCACCGAGAACACGAGGCGGGCCCGCGACCAGGGACGGGTCCCGTCGACGATGCGAATGTCGAGCTGACCGTCGTCGAGGCACGGGCGCCAACTGGGGGCGAAGCCGGGAGGGTCGTAGCGGCAGTTGCCAATGAAGACCATCCAGATGCTCCTGGGCTCCCCGTCGATCTCCACCTCGACGGGCTCGCTCCGGCGGAGGACCGTCCACAGGGAGACCACGAGGGCCGGCCATTTGCCGATGCGGCGCTCGAGCTTCTCCCGGGCGTCGACCAGCTCGACGTAGGCGCCGATGCTGGCCGTGTTGACGAAGCTGTGGCCGTCGATGACGGCCCGGTCGACGGCCACCGCCTGGCCCCCGCTCACGGCCCGGGCGGCCTCGGCCACCGACGCCACGCCGAGAGCGATGGCGAAGTGGTTGAGCGTCCCTGCCGGGACCACGAGCAGGGGGATCTCACGGCTGGCGGCCACCTCGGCGGCGGCGTTGATCGAGCCGTCTCCCCCGGCCACGCCGATGGCACACCCGCGCTCGGCCGCGTCGGCCAGGGCGCCCGGGAGGTCGTCACCCTCGTCCAACTCGACGACCTCGGCTTCGGGCAGTTCCTTGCGCAGCTCCTCGGCCACCCGGCCGCTGGACCCTGCCGACGGGTTCACCACGATCACCAACCCGGCGCCCTCAGGGGACGGATCCACCTCCCTGCGCTCGAGGGCGGTACAGGCGGTGGCCGCCTCGTGGGGCGCGACCGGCCATAGACGACGGGTGGCGATGCCGGCGCCGGCGCCGATGACCGCACCGCCGAGCACGTCAGACGGGTGGTGCACCCCGGCATGGATCCGCGAATAGCCGACGGTGGCGGCGAGCGCGCCCAGCGGAGCGGCCAGGGCAGGGATCTCCTGAGCTGCGCCGGTCGCGAAAGCGAAGGCGCTGGCGGCGTGGCCAGAGGGAAAGGAGCTTCCCGTGGTCGTCGGGAAGCCCGGGAGGCGCGAGACCCATGCCGAGCCCGCCGGCCGTCCCCGACGGGCGGCCAGCTTCATGGGGCCGTTGGCCACGGCGGAGGCCAGGCCGGCCGCGAACAGGCCCCGAAGGGCGGCGCGCCGGCCGAAACGTCCTCCGGTCAGAGCCAAGACAGCGGCGACCCCCACCCACAGCAACGATTTGTCGGCCGCCCGGCTCACCCAGAGCAGCATCGACCCGGCATCGGGCGAAGAGCGCGGGGCTCGCCGGTGAAACGCCGTGTCGAACCTGACCAGGGGTCTCAATGGGACCCGACCCGTCGGAACCGGGCCTCGGCGAAGGAGTACAGGCCGTAGGCACCCAGCCCCAGGGCCACCACTACCAGCAGCGTCGGCCCGTAGGAACGCCCGGCCAGCCTCTTCAGGGCGCCGTCGATGCCCACGGCCTGGTCGGGGTCGTGTCGGCGCGCGGCGGCGATCAGGAAGAGACCGATCATGGCGAACACGATCATGCGGGCCACCATGCCGACGGTACCGAAGCCGAGGATCCACTTGCGTTCGGCGCGGCTCATCTCACCCGACTTCAGGCGCTTGTCGAAGTTGCGAGACAGTCCCCGCCACCCGACGTACAACCCACCCCCGATGACGGCCAGCCCGACGGCCACGACCAGCCAGGTACCGCCTGGCCACTTCAGCACGCGCGCCGTCCAGTCACCCTGGGGGTTGTCGGACGCCGACTTCCCCTTCGAGGACACCAGCAGCTTCACCGCGCTGGCGAAGAACGCCGTGTAGAGCACCCCCCGGGCCGCGCAGGCGGCACGCTTCAGCTTGGCCTTGGACGAACCTCGGTCCTCGCGGGGACCGACGATGGCGTCGACGAACCGCCACAGGGCGTAGCCACCCAGGCCGATGGCCAGCACCAGCAGCAGCAGCCACCCGAGGGGCTGGCGGACCACGGCCTGCATGGCTCCCTGCTTGTCGGCGCGCTCGTCGCCATGGCCCCGGGCCACCTGGACGGCGAGAGCGGCGGTGACGAGATAGAGGACACCCCGCGCCGCCAGGCCGGCCCGGGCCAACCCCTCGAGCCAATCGCTGCGCGAGGCCCGCTCCAGGGCGTCTCGGGATCGAACCTTGACGTCGGGCACTACGAGGCGGTTTCCATGGTCGTCATGTCCCCGGCCGCATCGAAGCACAAACTGGGGCCGTGGCCGGGCCCTCGCCGCCGCGTCGCCGGCGCGCCGCCAACCCGGGTAGGGGCATCGGGTCGGTAGGGTGGCAGTCCTGACGGCGGGACCCACGGTTTCGTGCGCCACCTCATTCGGCGCACCCGACAAAAGGAGAGATCATGGCCAATCCGGTGAACCACTTCGAGGTACTCGGCCAGGATGGGCCCGCCCTGCAGCAATTCTACGGGTCGATGTTCGAGTGGGAGATCGACGCCTCCAATCCTATGAACTACGGCATCGTCTCCCCGGTCGAGGGTGGGATCGGTGGTGGCGTGGCCGCCAGCCAGGACGGGTCGAGCGTGGTCACCTTCTACGTGCAGGTCGACGACCTCCAAGCCGCTCTGGACAAGGCCGAGTCGCTGGGAGGAACAACGGTGATGGCGCCCGTGAACGTCCCCGGGGGGCCGTCCATCGCCCAGTTCTCCGACCCCGCCGGCAACGTCATCGGCCTCGCCCTGGGCAGGTAGGGCCCCTGCTCTAAGTGGCGCGGAGGGCTCGCTCAGCCGCCACCCGCCGCCTCCGCCGCTCGCCGTGTCATCTCCTCGGGCGTCACGTCCTCGACGTGGGTGGCCACGCTCCACCGGTGGCCGAAGGGGTCTTCGAACTGACCGGAGCGGTCGCCGTAGAACTGGTTGTCGACGGGCCGCAGGACCGACGCGCCGGCACCGATGGCCTTGTCGAACACGGCGTCGACGTCTTCGACGTAGACGCTCAGCGTGACCGGCGTCCCCCCGACCGACTTGGGCCCGCGGACGTCCATCTCCGGGCTCTCGTCGGCCAACATGACCACCGAGTCACCGATCTGGAGCTCGGCGTGGCCGACCCGGCCGTCGGGCATGGGCATGCGCACCCGCTCGGTGGCGCCGAAGACGGTGCTGTAGAACTCGATCGCGGCGCCCGCCCCGTCGACGCTCAGGTACGGGATGACCTGCGGGTACCCGTCGGGGATCGCCTTGACATCTGCCATCTCAACCTCCTCACCCGAGCCGACCCCGGGAACGAACACATGTTCGGCCCGACGCTAGCGCAAGGCGACCTCCAGCGTCCAGGGGCGTCCCCGAAGAATTAGGTATCAAGTCTGCGCTCCCGGTGATCGATACCTACAAGGAAGAAGTGTTCACCGAGAAGTGTTCACCGAGAAGTGTTCACCAGCACAAGCAGGTGTCCACGAAAGGGGCAGGTCATGGTCGCCACGCAGACGAGGTCATCGGGAACGAGCCACATGGGCGTGGCCCTGGCCGTCGGGCTGTCGACCGCCTTCGTCGTTCTGGCCGTGGTCGTGTCGCCCCTCGTCTCCGCCGCCGTCGTGGTGCCGGCCAGCTTCGCCGTGGGCGGGTGGCGGGCCCACACCATGCCGAGGCGCAGCCCTCACAGCCTGTCGGTGCCGGTGTTCTCCTCGAACGCCGTCGTCCACGCCCCCCGGGTGTCGGCCCCCTCCTCCCACACGAACGTGACTGCCGCCTGACGGCCACGCCCCTCGCGGGGTGCATCGGTCACTGGTCCTCGCCCTGCGCCACCTCGGCCACCTCCGGCGGCCCGAGCGGCCCCTCGAACGACCCGGCCGGCGGATCGGCTGCAGGATCGCCCGCGGTCTCATCGTAGGTCTCGCCCGGCCGGCGCCGGCCGGTGACGACCACGGCCAGGGCGGCCACGAAGACCACCACGCTCGTCCAGTCGTTGAGGCGTAGCCCCCAGAAACGGTGGGCCGGGTCGATCCGCAGCCACTCGAACCAGAAGCGGCCGAACGTATAGGCGGCCACGTAAACGGCGAAGAGGCGGCCGGGGCGCAGGCGGTGACGGCGCTCGACGGCCAGCACCAAGGCGACGACGAGCAGGCACCACAACGACTCGTACAGGAACGTGGGGTGGAAGGTCGTCCCCGGGGCGTAGGGGGACGGGGGGTCGTCGATGCGCAGGCCCCAGGGCAGCGAGGTGGGGCGACCGAACAGCTCCTGGTTGAACCAGTTGCCCCAGCGCCCGATGGCCTGGGCCAGGGGAATGGCGGGAGCCACCACGTCGAGGAGGACGCCGAGGTTCAGGTGGCGCCGGCGGGCGACCCAGACCCCGACACCGGCGCCGGCGGCCACCCCACCCCAGATCCCGAGCCCCCCTTCCCAGATCTTGAAGGCGCCCAGGGGGTCGTCGCGGTAGAGCTGGTTGTCGGTGACCACGTGGTAGAGGCGGGCCCCGACCAGCCCGGCGGGCACGGCCCACACGGCCAGGTCGGCGATGGTGCCCTCGGCCCCCCCCCGAGCCACCCACCGCCTGCCGGCCAGGGCCACGGCGGCGAAGACCCCGGCCAGGATGCACAGGGCGTAGGCCCGCAGCGGCAGGGGGCCGAGGTGCAGGACGCCACGCGAGGGGCTGGGGATCGAGGCGACGAACGCGAGCGAGGGCATGTGGGGAAGGAGAGTCGGAGGTGGCCCGAGCAGGGCCACGGGTGAACGGTACCCTCATGGCAGGTGAGATCAGGATTCGGGCACGGCTGGCACGGAGCGCTGTGGCGCGATCCAGACCTGCTGACCGGCGCGACCGTCGACCGGTCGATCATGCGCCGGGTCTGGGGGTTCGCCCGCCCCTACCGGGCCATGATCATCGGCCTGCTGGCCACGATCGTCATCGACTCCGTCGTCGGCATCCTGCCGCCCCTCGTGTTCCGCGCCATCATCGACAACCACGCCATCCCCCGGCGTCTGGCCGGTCTCGACTGGCTGGCCCTCCTCGCCCTGGGACTAGCCCTGGCTGACGCCGCCCTGGTGGTGGCCCAGCGCTGGTGGTCGGCCCGCATCGGCGAGGGCCTCATCTTCGACCTGCGCTCCACCCTCTACGACCACGTGCAGCGCATGCCCCTGGCCTTCTTCACCCGCACACAGACCGGCGCCCTCATCAGCCGCATGAACAACGACGTCCTCGGCGCACAACAGGCGTTTACCGGCACCCTGGGCAGCGTGGTGCAGAACTCCGTCGTGGTCATCGTGACCCTGTCGGTGATGATCGCCCTGGAGTGGCGCCTCACCATCCTGGCCCTGGTGGTCGTGCCCGCCTTCATCGTCCCGGCCAAGCGGGTGGGACGGCGCATGCAGCGTCTCACCAAGCGCTCCTTCGAGCTGTCGGCGGAGATGAACGCCAACATGACCGAGCGCTTCAATGTGTCCGGGGCCCTGCTGGTGAAGTTGTTCGGGCACCCGGCGCGCGAGTCGGCCGACTTCGCCGACAAGGCGGCCAAGGTCCGCGACATCGGCGTGAAGACGGCGTTCTACGGGCGCATCTTCTTCGCCGCCCTCGGCCTGCTGGCGGCCACGGGCACGGTGGCCATCTACTGGCTGGGGGCCCGCCTGGTGATCCAGGGCACCTTGTCCATCGGCACCCTCACCGCCCTGGCCGTGTACGTGGCCCGCCTCTACTCGCCCCTGACCCTGCTCACCAACGCCCAGGTCGAGGTCATGACCGCCCTGGTGTCGTTCGAGCGGGTGTTCGAGGTGCTCGACGCCGTCAGCATCGTCGACGACGCCCCTGGCGCCTACGACCTGGTCGAGGCCCAGGGCCGTATCGAGGTCGACGACGTGTGGTTCCGCTACCCGGCGGCGTCAACCGTGTCCATCGCCTCCCTCGAGGCCGATGCCAGCGCCCCGCTGTCGCCCGATCCGTCGGGCCTCATCCTCAAGGGCGTCTCCTTCACCGCCGAGGCCGGTCAGATGGTCGCCCTCGTCGGCCACACCGGGGCGGGCAAGACCACGCTGTGCCATCTCGTCCCCCGCCTCTACGACGTCACGTCGGGCACGGTCCGGGTCGACGGTCACGACGTGCGCGACCTGACGGCCGAGAGCCTCCACGGCGCCATCGGCATGGTCACCCAGGACCCCCACCTGCTCCACGACACCATCGCCGTCAACCTCCGCTATGCCCGGCCCGCAGCCACCGACGCCGAACTGATCGCCGTCTGCCGGGCGGCACGCATCCACGACCTCATCGCCGGGCTCCCCGAAGGCTACGACACCGTCGTCGGCGAGCGCGGCTACCGCCTGTCGGGTGGCGAGAAGCAGCGCCTGGCCCTGGCCCGCGTCCTGTTGAAGAGCCCGGCCATCGTCATCCTCGACGAGGCCACCGCCCACCTCGACTCCGAGACCGAGCTCCTCGTCCAGCAGGCCCTGGCCGAGGCCCTCGCAGGGCGCACCTCACTTGTGATCGCCCACCGCCTGTCCACCGTGCAGGCGGCCGACCAGATCCTGGTCCTCGACGAGGGCCGCATCGTCGAACGGGGAACCCACGACGCCCTCCTGGCCACGCATGGCACCTACCGGGAGCTGTACCTCACCCAGTACGCCCGGCCCTCGGCCGCCGCCGCCCCCGGAGGCCCCGAGTGACCGGCGACCACCGGCGCGCCGTCACCCTGGCCGTCGGGGTGGCACTGGCGGGGGTGCTCGCGGCCGCCTGCGCCCAGAGCCGACCCACGTACAGCGTGAACGAGCCGTCGTTCCACAGCGCCGGGACCGGCGCCCGTGACGAGATCCAGTCGGTGCTCGATTCCCAGGCCCAGTCGATCGTCAACGGCGACTGGGACTCACTGCTGGCCAAGTTCATCCCCACCGAGCGCTCACGCTGCACGCCAGGCAGCTTCGCCGAGGTGGCCGAACAGAGCTTCGGCGGGTTGCGGGTGCGGGCCCAGGGATCTCCTCTCGTCGCCGAGATATCCGGTCTTCACGTCGACGGGTTCCGGGCTTCGGTCGACTACCAGTTCGCCCTGCCCGCCTTCAACCTGTCCAGCACGGCCCAGACGTCCCACTACCTCAAGCTCGGCGACCAGTGGTTCATCGACGAGAAGGCGTGCTGAGGGCCCGAGCGGCCCTCTGAGCGGGGTGACGGGTCAGCTCCCTCCAGGACCAGAGGCCTCGTCGCCGACGCCGTCATCGTCGACTCCCGCGACGTCCTTGCCGGCGTCGGAGCGGTCCTCGGCCATGAGCTCGGTCTCCAGGGGCTCACGCTCGAGGACCTGGTCGTCCTTCTCCTGGTGGAGCTCGTGGATCTCCTTGGCGACTTCGTCACTCGGTTCGCTGCTCACTCGGCCTCGCTTTCGGTCTGACCCCGATTATCGCCCGGACGCGGGCGGCCACCGGCGCACGGCCGGCCCCAGGCCCCCTGCGACGCCACTCACCGTCACGTTTCCCCTCCGAATTCGCTCTGCCGTACCATCGCCCCGAATGAGGCATGCACGATGAGGCGCTCACGATGAGGCTCCCGAAGCTGTCCCCTTCCGCCTACCGGCGGATCACCTTCGGCGTCACCCTGGCCGTGGCCTTCATCATCGTCACCGGAGGGGCGGTTCGCCTCACGGGCTCGGGCCTCGGCTGCCCCGACTGGCCCACGTGCGCCGGCAACCGGGTGGTGGCGCCGTGGTCGTACCACGCCATGGTCGAGTTCGTGAACCGCACCATTACCGGCCTCGTCTCGGTGGCGGTCATGCTCGCCGTCCTCGGGTCGCTGGTGCGCCGGCCCCGGCGGCGGGACCTCACGGTCCTGTCGACGGGATTGGTCGCTGGGGTGATCGGCCAGATCGTCCTGGGCGGGATCACCGTGTTGTTCCACCTGTGGCCCCCGCTGGTGATGGGCCACTTCCTGCTCTCCATGGCGATACTCGCCGACGCCGTCGTCCTCCACCACCGCGCCGGCCTCGACGACGGACCGGGTGACACGCCCGACGGTCCTTCGTCCGGGCCCATGGGGCGGCGCCCGGTGGTGGCTCCCGGTCTCGTCCCCATGGGCCGCCTGGTCGTCGCCAGCGCCGGACTGGTCGTCTTCCTGGGTACCGTCGTCACCGGGGCCGGGCCCCACGGTGGCGACGAGAAGGTGGCGCGCCTGCCCTTCCTCGTGCCCGACGTGGCCCGCCTGCACGGCATCAGCGTGATGCTGTTCCTCGGCCTGGTGCTCGTCACCCTGTGGCGATTGCACCGGGAGGGCGCGCCTCCCGCCCTGTTGCGCCGGGGGGAGATCCTCCTCGCCGTCGCCGTCGCCCAGGCTGGGGTGGGCTACGTCCAGTACTTCACGGGCGTGCCTGTCGTGCTGGTGGGTGTGCACATCGCCGGAGCCACCGCGGTGTGGGCGGCGTCGCTGGCGTTCCTGCTCGGGTTCTCCGCCCCGGTTGCTCCCGACGCTGCGGGTGCCGATGGTGATGACCAGCGTCGGCCGGCCATCCTCACCGGCGTAACCTGGGTGGGTGGACGCCAGTGGCGCGGTGTCGTCGACGATGCCTGCCGAGACGATGCCGGTCGAGGTCAAAGAGCCCGAGACCGGCGAGGTGGTCGTCCCTGACCGGCCATGGGTGGTCATCGTCTGGAACGATCCCGTCAACCTCATGTCCTACGTGACCTTCGTCCTCCAGAAGCTGTTCGGCTACAGCAAGGCCAAGGCCACCAAGCTCATGCTCGACGTCCACCACAAGGGCAAAGCGGTGGTGTCGAGCGGTCCCCGCCACAAGGCCGAGCTCGACGTCTTCCGCCTCCACGAGCACGGCCTCTGGGCCACCATGGAGCACGACACGTAGGGCATGGGTGATGCGCGGTAGACCGGTGAGACGCACCCGGTCCGGCCACTACGAGATCCGTCTCTCGACCGAGGAGCGGGCCCTGCTGCGCGGGCTCGGGCCCCGAATGAGGGATGTGCTCGCCGACGACGCCGACCCGGTGCGCCAGCGGCTCTTCCCGGTGGCCTATCCCGACGACGACGAACGCCAGACCGAGTACCGCTTGCTGGCCCACGGCGAGCTCCTCGAGTCCCATCTCGGTGCGCTGGCGATCCTGGAGGAGACCGTCGACGCCGAACGCCTCGATGAAGACGCCCTCTCCGGCTGGATGCGGGCGCTCAACGAGGTCCGCCTGGTCCTGGGCACGCGGCTCGAGATCACCGAGGAGGGAGACGAGCGGCCCGCCGACCATGATGACCCCGAGGCCCGGGCGTTCGCCATCTACGACTACCTCACCTGGCTCCAGGGCGAGATCATCGACGCCCTGTCGGGCTGAGGGTGCCGGTCACGCCCGTCGGGTACCACACCGCGCCGACCGTGCCCGGGCCGGTGTGGGCGCCCACGCTCGGCCCCACGCGGTAGCGCACGACGTCGAGCACCCCCTCGATGACCCTCAGCCGGTCCTCGAGGGCCCGGCCCAGGGCGGCGGTGGCGGCGTCGGCCACCCCCACACCCACCCGCAGGGCGATGCCGGCGGTGCCGGCGGTGCCGGCGGTGCGCACGCAGTCGGCCATGACGTCGGCCGCATCGGCGACCTCGGCCACCTGGCCGACGACCTCCATGGCCCCGCCCATCAGGGTGAGGACGGGGACGGCACCGGGCCCCAGCTCCAGGACCGAGTCCCGGGCATCGGAGACCAGCCGCCCCCCGGCGTGGGCCAGTTCGAGGGCTTTCACCACGAAGACCATGCCGACGGTGGCCGCCACCGCCTCGGCCGCCGCGGTTGCCTCGTCCACCGATGCCCCTGCGGCCAGCGCCAGTGCCGCTTCCCACACGCAGCAGGTGACTGCGAACGAGGCCGTCCCGGTGTCGACAACATGGACGGGCACGGGGGCCGAGGCCGCCGCCAGCCGGGCCGAGCCCACGGTGCCCGACAGCTCCGACCCGATGTGCACCGAGAGGATCTCCTCCACACCCTGTCGGGCCAGCGCCGCGTAGGTCTCGGCGAAGCGCCCCGGGCTGGGCTGGGAGGTGGTTACCGTCGGCGTGGCTCCGTCGAAGAAGGCCCAGAAGCCGTCGGCGTCGAGATCCTCGTCCTCGGTGTGGTCGACGCCGTCAATGGTGACGGTGAGGGGCACCACCTCGACGGCGAGTTCCCGGGCCAGGTCAGGCGGGATCTGCGAGTTGGAGTCCGTGACCAGGCCGATCACGCTGTCGGCTCCGGCACGCTCCGGGCCTGTCGGGTGTCGCCTGCAGCCGTGGCGGCGGTCGCGAAGCGGACCATGATCACCGCGCTGGTGACCGCTGCGGCCAGGGGGAGGGAGGGACCGGGCGGCGACGCCCAGGCGTTGGGCCAACCCCGTCGCCACCACAGTATGGCGCACCCCACCCACGCGGCCGAGGCCACCGCGGTGGCGGGAAGGGCCCGGCCGCGGATGCGGGCCACGGCGAAGGCCACGCCCAGGTCAATGGGGTAATAGGCCGGGAAGGTAGCCAGGCACTGGCCCGAGCTCACCGCCACCCCCTTGCCGCCCCGGAAGCCGTTCCAGACCGGATAGCAGTGGCCCACCACGGCGGTGGTGCCGGCGATGTCGGCTCCCGCCCGGCCGGCCACCCGGGTGCCCAGGGCGCAGGCGGCGGCACCCTTGGCGATGTCGGCCGCCAACACGCCCCACCCCCATCCGCGGCCCAGCGCGGTCATGGCGTTGGCCGCACCGGGGTTCCCACTCCCTGTCGTTCGCAGGTCGATGTCACCGCCGGTGGCCAGTCGCGAGGCCGCGTCGGCCGAGGGCAGCGTGCCGATCAGATAGCCGACGGCGGCCGCGGCCGCCATCCGCCCGGGACCCGGGGCCCGGCCCCGACCCCGACCCCGACCCCGACCGACCGTGAGCATCCGTGAAGCGTAGGCCCGGCCCCTCGACGGCCCGCCGTCGGGTAGCCGTGGGTCCGGCGTGCGCCCGCCTAGTCTCGACCGATGCGCATCGTGATCGTCTCCTGCCGGCTGACGGACCGGCGACGGGCTGCTCTGACCGGTCTGGTGGCCACCGAGGGCACACCCGTGTTCCTGGACATCGACGAGATCGAGAACCTCCTCGCCGACGACCGGCCCGGTGCCGTCGTCCTCGACGGGCCCCTCGGTCCCCCGTCGGCGGCTCTGGCCGGGCAACTCCAGGGGTGGGTCGCCAGAGGCACTGCGGTGCTGGCTCTGAGCCCGGCCGCGGGCGCCGGGCCGTCGGGCCGGTGGGCCGAACTGCTGTGTGCCACCGCCCAGCCGCCGATGCCGGCGGGTGAGGTGTTCGCCAGGGTGACCGATGCCGACGAGCCCCTCGTGGCCCGCGTCGACGCCGAGTTCCCGTTGGTCGACGTGTTCCAACCTCTCAGCCCCGTCACCGACGGTGTCCGCCCCGTGCTGTCCGTCACCTACCGCTTCGTGAACCAGACCGCCCTCCTGGTCGCCGAACGGGGTGAGGGCCGCGTCGTGGTGTCGGGCCTGGGTGCCACCGAACAGGCTCTGGTCGCGCCCGCCTTGGCCGCCATCCTGCGCCGGGCGCTGCGCACCGGCGTGGCGACAGCCTCGGCTCGTCGGCCGCCTCTCGGAGTCGGGGTCGTCGGGTACGGCCCCTACGGCGGCATGGGCTTCGTGCACGGCACGGCGGTGACGGCGGTCGCCGGTCTGGACCTGGTGGCCACCTGCGACAGCGATGCCGGGCGGCGCAAGGCGGCCGAGCAGGACTTCCCGGGCATCCGGGTCCACGACACCGTCGAGGAGCTGGCGGCCGACGACGAGGTCGACGTGGCTGTCGTGGCCACGCCCCCGTCGGCACATGTCCGCGTGGTCTCGACCCTGCTCGCCGCCGCCAAGCACGTGGCCTGCGAGAAACCCCTGTGCTTCACCGTGGCCGACGCCGATGGCCTGTTCGCCCTGGCCGCCGACAACGACCGGGTGCTCACCGTCAACCAGAGCCGCCGTTGGGACCGCGACTTCCGCGCTGTGCAGCGGACGGTCGATGGCGGCCAGCTCGGCGAGGTGTTCAACGTGGAGACCTTCGTCGGCGGCTTCGACCACCCGTGCCGGGCCTGGCACTCCGACTCCACAGTGTCGGGAGGGATGGTCTACGACTGGGGCGCCCACCACATCGACTGGATCCTCCAGCTCTTCGGGTCCGTCCCCGCCCGGGTCACGGCCACGGGTCACAAGCGGGTGTGGCACGACGTCACCAACCTCGACCAGCTGCGAGTCCGCATGCACTGGGACGACGGGCGGGAGGCCGAGTTCGTCGCGTCCGACGTGGCTGCCGTGCGCCGGCCGAAGTTCTACGTGCAGGGCACCGCCGGCACCCTGGTCGGCCGCTACCAGGAGCTGGGCTTCGAACATGTCGACCCAGCGCGGGGCTACGTCCGCACCGACGCCCATCACGCCGAGGCGCCCGCCGCCCTCACTCTGGCGGGCTACAGCAGCGGGAGTGGGGTGTCGGAGTCGGTGGTGGCGCTGGCGCCGGAGATGCCCTTCGCCTTCCACCGCAACCTGGCCGATCACCTCCTGCTCGGCGAGCCACTGGCCGTCGTCGCTCAGTCGGCCCGAGAGGTGATCGCCGTCCTCGAGGCCGCCACCCGCTCGGCCGCCGAGGGTGGCCAGCCGGTCGACCTCAGGTGACCGGCCCGCCGGCCGGGGAGGCAGTGACCGGCCCGCCGGCCGGGGACGGGCCGGTGGGTGTCGGCGTCATCGGCGCCTCGTCGTGGGTGGCGGGCCAGGCCGTCCTCCCGGCCCTGGTCGCCAGCCCCAACGTGCGCGTAGTGGCGGTGGGCAGCCGCGATTCCCGGGCCGCGGCCGACGTGGCCGCCCGCTTCGGCGCCCCACACCACTTCACCGGCTACGAGGCCGTCATCACCCACCCCGACGTGGAGGCCGTCTACGTCCCGTTGCCCAACGGCCTGCACCTGGAGTGGGCCCAACGGGCGGCGGCAGCCGGCAAGCATGTGCTGTGCGAGAAGCCCCTCGCCCCGACGGCAGCCGAGGGCCGAGCCATGGTGGCCGCCTGCGAGGCGGCCGGCGTCGTGCTCATGGAGGCCTACATGACCCCGTTCCACCCCCGGACCGAGGCCGTCGCCGACCTGCTGGCCCGGGGGGGGCTCGGCCGGCCGCGCTTCGCCCGGGCCGCCTTCACCTTCCCCCTCACCGACGACGCCAACTACCGCTGGTTCCCCGAACAGGGTGGGGGCGCCCTTCTCGACGTGGGCGTGTACTGCGTCGCCCCCCTGGTCGACATCGGTGGTGAGCCGGCCACGATCGCCGCCGGCGCAGTCACGGCGGCGTCGGGGGTCGACGCCACCTTCTCCGGCTGGTTGGGGTTCGCCGACGGTTTCTCGGGCGCCTTCATCTGCTCCTTCGAGGCTCCCGAGTACCAGCATCTCGAGGTCGTGGGCACCCTCGCCACCCTGGCCGTCGACGTGCCCTTCGCCGGGGCCGCCTCCGACACCCGGGCCCGCCTGCACCACCGCGACGGCCGGGTCGAGGTGGTGGAGGCTCCCGACGGAGACCCGTACCTGGCCATGGTCGAACACTTCGCCGCCGTGGTCCGGGGCCGGGCCACGTTGCGGCGCCCACCGCAGGAAGCGGTCCGCCTTCTCGGCGTGATCGACCGCCTGCGCGCCGCGGCCGCTGTCGGGCACCCGGTGCGAGCAGCGTGAAACCGACAGAACGCCACGTCGCCGTCGCCGACGAGGTCGTGCTGCGCGTGCTCGCGTGGGGCGACGGCCGGGCGAGCGGTGACGAGTCTGTGCCGGTCCTCTGCGTCCACGGGCTGGCCTCGAACGCCCACACCTGGGACGGCGTCGCCGACCGCCTGCACACCCTGGGCCACCCGGTCGCGGCCGTCGACCTCCGGGGGCACGGTCGCAGCGACGCGCCCGCCGACGGCTACGACTTCACCACCATGGGCGCCGACGTGCTGGCCGTGCTCGACGCCCTCGGGTGGCCACGAGCGGTGCTGGCCGGCCAGTCGACAGGCGGCAACCTGGTCGTCAGCCTGGGGGCGCGAGCCCCCGACCGGGTGACCGGTGTGGCCGGCGTCGACGGGGGCGCCTTCGACCTCGAGAGCCGTTGGCCGGTATGGGAGGAGTGCGCCTCGGCCCTGGCGCCCCCCCGGCTGGAGGGCACGCCCGCCGCCACCATGAAGGACTTCGTGCGCCACGCCCATCCGGACTGGTCCGACGACGGTGTGGCCGCCACCATGGCCAACTTCGAGATCCGCCCGGATGGCACCGTTCGCCCGTGGCTCAGCTTCGATCACCACATGCGCATCCTGCGGGCGCTCTGGGAGCACCGGTCGGCCGAGGACCTGGCCCGCATCGAGGCCCCGGTCCTGCTCGTCCTGGCCGACACCGGCGACGACTGGGGCGCGCGCAAGCGCACCGAGGCCGACGTCGCCCTCGCCGCTCTCCCGTCCATCGAGGTGCGCTGGTTCTCGCCCGCCGACCACGATGTGCACATCCAGTATCCCGACGAGCTGGCCGACCTGATTCACACCACGTTCACGAAATAGCTTCCCTGTGCGCCTTCCCGGGCGCGACAATGGAATGGCGTGAATAGTCGCGGCACGCCACCACGGGTGGGTGCGGATGCTGTTGCCGCCGCCCATGCACCGGTCGCCGACCTTGAGGTCGGGCCTCCCCAACACGTGGTCCGACCCGCTCGTCACCGGCGCTGGTGGCATAAGCTCGGTCGCCACCGGGCCCGCCATCATCGCCGCGCCGGCATGCCATAGTCCCGGGGCCGACGGCGCGCCACGTCAGATCCGGGTCGCCCCCTGGACGGCCAGGAACAGGCCCACCGAGACGATGACCGTGGCTGTGACCGCGGGCATGGCCCGGGCCAGCCCGGCCAGGCGACTCGGCCGCGCCGACGGCGTGGTCTGGCGGCGGTCGAGTATGCCACGGGCGCGCACGAGGAGCAGCCCGGCGGCGGTGAGGGTGAGGGCCATGCCCACGCCGTAACCGACGACCAGCACGACGCCGAACCAGGCCCGTCCCAGGGCGATGGCACCCAGGAGCACCACCAGGGCCGACGGGCTCGGGACCATCCCGCCGGCCACGCCCATGGCCACGAGCGTCCGGCGCGACATCGGACCCTCGGCGGCGTCGAGGGCGGGCCCATGCGAGTGCGGGCGCCCCGGCCCGTGCGAGTGCGTGTGCCCAGGCTCCCGGGTGCGACCGTGATCGTGGGAGCCGTCGGGGTGGGCCTGGTCCCGGAACTGATCGGCGCTCCGGCGGTTTCGGAAGACCCGGCGAAGGAGGTTGAACCCGACTGCGGCCAGCATGGCGCCACTGGTCAGGCCCAGCCACGGGTAGATGGCCTCGGAGGCGAGGGTGGTCGACGCCGACAGCACCACCCCCAGGACGAGCACGCCGATGGTGTGCGTCGTGGTCACGGTGAGGGCGATCACCCCGGCCTGGCGCAATGAGCCCCGCTGGCCCACCAGATAGGCGGCCATGACTGTCTTGCCGTGACCCGGTGCCAGGGCGTGGATGGCGCCCAGGCCCACGGCCAGGGCCAGGGCCAGGGCTCCGAAGGCGACGGTGAGATGACGGCGGGCGACCAGGGCGGTGAACGAACGGGAGGCGGCGTCCACGCCCCGCGGCAGGGCCGAGCTCACACCCTTGGTGGGCGAACCGAGCACGGCGGCAGCCCCGGTCCACGGGCCCGACGAGGCTCCACCATCGGCCCGCACCCGTAGCTTGGCCGAACGCTGGTCGAGGGGCGACGACAGCAGGTCGGCGGGGTACCGGGTCAGTACGCCACTGGCGCTCGCCGTGGGCACGTCCGATGCCACCAGGCTCGTCCCCGAACCGACGGCCGTGACCTCCCGCCACCCGACGCGGTCGGTGTAGACGCTGCTGCGCCACGCCACCGTGTGCTCACCCCGGCCGATGGCCGCCGGCGCCGCCAGCTCACACGTCAGGCGCAGGGTGGGGAGGCCGGCGGTGCCGGGCGGAAAGGCGACCGCCGACGAGCCCACCGAGAGCCGAGCCGGCTTCCCGTCGAGGCTCACCTGGGCCTGCCCGGCTGCCCCCGCACAGTTCTTCGACGCCCATGCCGCGCCTTCGGCGTCGGAGATCTGACCGTCGCCGTCGGCGTCGAGGCCGCGCCGGGCCTGGTAGGTGGGAATTTCGGCCATGTCGACGACGAACTCGACGCTGACCCGGTCGCGCTCCACGGAGAGCCCGGCCGACGTGTTGACGGTGAAGTTGCCCAGGGGGTGGGCGCCCGCCGCCCCGGCGGGAACCACCACGGCGATGGTGGCCACCACCAGGGCCCCCAGGGCCCGGAGCCGTGTAGAGCTGGCCCGGGAGACAGACCGGGACCGGGGTAGCAGCGCCGGCATCCTCATCTGGGGGCCCCCAGCTCGGCGGCCAGGGCCTTCGCCGGGGGCAGGTCGCGCACGCTGAGGAACTGGTTGACAGAGAAGGCGGTGCCCAGGTCGCGACGGGCGTCGTCGCTCATGCCCAGGTCGGCCTCGGTACGGGCCAGGTGCCACCACAGCAGGGCGTCGCCGGTGCCGAACCGCACCGCGGCCCGGGCGTGCGGGAGGGCCTCGGCGGGCCGGCCCGCCTGGCGCAGGGCCCACCCCATGGCGTCCTCGCCGAACACCGTCGGGCGTTGGGCCAGTGCCGTGGCCGCTGCGTTCACCGTGGCCCCCGGGTCGGCACCGGGGTCGGTGGCGTGGTCGGCCTCGAACCGGGCCAGCTCGAGGTCCACGGCCACGCCGTTGGCCTGGTTGAGCTGCTCGATCTGGCGCACCAGGCCGTACTGGGCGGCGGCGTCGGCGTCACGGCCGAGGGCGGTGTCGAGGTCGCCGAGGAGGGCGACCCATGCCGGGTTGGGCAGGCGGTTCACCACCGGCTCGAGGCGGGCGGCGGCGCCGGTGAGATCGCCCCGGGCAGCGGCCACCCGGGCCCGGCCCACCTCGGCCGCCGCGTACCCGGCCACGGTGTCGGTGGCCCGCACGTAGGCCGCCTCGGCGGCGTCGAGGTCACCGGCGCTAAGGCGCAGGTCGCCCAGCAGCGCCTGCACGTAGGCCACGTCGACGGCCGAACCGGACCCGGCGACGACGGCCTGGGCCATGGTGGTGGTGGCCCCGGCGCGGTCGCCCGTGAGCTCGCGGACGTAGGAGACGCGGGCCAGGCTGGACAACGAAGGTCGACGGTCGACCATGTCCTGGGCGGCGGCGGCTGCCTCGGGGTACTGACCCAGCTCGACGTGGGCATCGACGACGATCCCGAGCGGGTCGGCCGACGACGGGGCGAGGGCGTGGGCCCGGTTGCCCAGGTCGAGGGCATGGGCGAAATCGTGTCGGGACAGCGCCAGCAGGCCCTGGGCCGTGAGGGTGCGGACGTTGTTGGCGTCGAGCGCGGCTCCGCGGTCGAGAACCTGGCCGGCCTTGGTGTACCAGGTGGGGTCGGCCGTCGCCTTGGCCTGTGACAGGTAGGCGACGCCCAGGTCGGCCAGGAGGCGGGGATCGTCGGGTGTGGCCCGGAGGCGGTCCTGGAGGCCGGCTAGCTGGGCCTGCGGGGAACGGTCGGTGGTCCGGGCGGGCGCAGGCGCCGGTGCCGATCTGGAACCGGCCAGGGCGAAGCGCCCGAGGAGCACGCCGAGGAGGGCGGCGGCCACCAGCGTGGCCACCCACCCACCACGCCGCCGGCCACCGGGGCGGCGGTCGCCGCTCCGGTGACCGCCGGGTGTGACGCCCGGGAGGACTCCGCCGGCCCCGGCAGAGCCGGGGAGGCGGGTGTCGTGCGGAGAAACTGTTCCTCCCGGGATCGTCACGGTGTGACTGCTTTCCTCAGAGTCGGATCGGGTTAGGGGCCGACTCGGTGGTGGTCGTGGTTGTAGCCCTCGTTGGGCGTCGACACGTAGGGGAAGCTGCGCAGGAAGGGCTGGTCGTTCATGTCCACCCCGTCGGCCAAGGCGTTGTTGGGTGCGACGTTGAACTGGGGCGTGAACGGTGTGCCACCGGCCGCTGCTCTCAGCTCGATGTCGACCACGTCGTCCTCCAGCCGGCGACCGTTGGGATACCCGGCGTTGTCATTAGCGAGAATCCCGAGCCGGTTGCCCTGTCCGACGGGCGCAGTGGGTGCGATCGACGTGTTCAATCGGATCATATCCGACGGTCGCACGTTGGGCGGCTGGTTGAGCCCCGGGATGCCGGTGAGGAAGATGCTCACCAGGTCGTTGCGGGGCGGAGGCGGCGTGTTGATGACCGGGTACAGCGCCTGGAGGAGGCGGCCGGGCTCAGGGTCCTGCACGTAGCGCAGGAACCAGGCGTCGTCCACCGGGTCCGAGGCGTTGAACTTGTCCTTCTGGCCCAGGGGGATGAAGACCTCGTTGATGAGGGGGTTCCCCAGGCGGGACACGTTCACCCAGGCACCGGACTCGGCCGGCTGTGAGCCACTGCCGTTGGGCTGGAGCACCCGGGTCCTCTGGCGCTTGGTCTGCGAGTAGACCCCGATGATCGGGCTCCCACCAGTCGTGAGCTCCGCCGTCGGCACCTGCAGCGCCACGGTGTGGACGTTGAAGCCGCCCAGGCCGTCGACGCCCCGCGAGGTGGGCAGGGGGATGACGTGGGCCTGGTTGAACGGCCGCAGGCCGAGCAGGTCGAACAACGACCCCGTGTCGGCGAAGAACGGGTCGTCACGCTGACCGGCGAAGGCCTTGATGCCCCCACCCACGTTCCTCACCGCCTGGGCTGCCAGCGCCGGGTAGTTCGGCGTGGAGCGAGGCCCGACGTTGACGGGCGGCGTGGGCAAATTGGTGCCCAGCACCGTTCGCACACCGTTCTTGACTACCGTCAGCTTGTAGGTCTGGCGGATGTTGAAGTTCGGGTCGTTCAACGAGGTGATCGGCCCGGTGCTGTACAGGAACGTGTTGCTGTTCTGCACCTGGGTGGTGAAGCGCCACTCGTAGGTGATGTCGGGCACCGCGTCACCGTTGTTGTCGATCTGGATCTGGTAGCGGACGTCGTCGCCGAACTTGTAGAAGTTCGGACCGCCGGCCGGCTCCTCCAACGGGATCCAGTTGGCCACCAGCGTCGTGGTGTTCGGCTTGTCCGGGCTCTGGAAGGCGTACACGTCGGTGTTGTCGGCGACGGGGTCCTGGCTGATCAGTGGCGCCTCACGGTGACTCGATGCACCGCTGGGCACGACCGTCGCAAGGGTGAGGCCCGCCCCGAGGAGGGCCCCCCATCGCAACTTCTTATATCTTGACAACTTCAAATCAGCTCCTTGTCGTGATTGGTTCATGTGGGTACGTACGTGGTGGAGAACCAAGACCCGGCCGAAGCGGTGTCAGCCGCCTGCGGCCACGCCCACCACCATCCAGGCGTCGCCCAGAGGGGCAACCTCCGCCCAGAAGTTGCGGCCCGCGGCGCGCACCGGCACCAACCGGGCCCACGAGCCGGCGCCCTGGCCGTAGGCCGCGAGCAGCGGCTGGACATCGCCGCCGCGGTCGATGCCGACCGGGCTGCCAACTGTCCAGGGCTGCTTGAGCTGGCACGGGGCGGCGGCGATGTCCGCGGGGCCGAGAAGGTTCGGGTCGACCTGCAGGGCGGCGGCGCCCGCCTGGTCACAGGCCGACAGGCGGTCTACCCAGCCCTGCACCGCAGCCGGGGCTGCGGAGTCGGGGGGGAGCACCGGTCGAGAGTCGACGGGGGTGGCGGCAACCCGCCAGTGGCCGTTCTCGTCCCCCACCCGCCACACCTCGGCGCTGCGGGCGGCCACCAGGCCGCGGAACGGGTCGAGGGAGGGGTTGCGGGTGACGTCGACGTGCAGGTCGACAGCGCCCGGCGGCGGGGCCGCAGCCGGGGCGACGCCGGGAGGGGTCATCTGGAACGCCACCGGGACGGGCAGGTCGGGTTGGGCATCCAGCCAGGCTGGCGCCGTCGGCCAGCGAGCGTGGCCGCTGGCGTCGAGAAGGGCCCAGGCGACATCGGGATGGCCCGTGGCCTCGGCTTGGAGGAAGGCGGTGAGGGCGGCGGTGGCATCGGCGGGTTCGGCATCGGGGCTGGGAACCACGTCGGGCGGAGGAGCCGACGGCACCGGTGACCCCGCCGCCGGGGCGAACGAGAACCGCTTGGCCGACGGCGTCAGCGAGTAGTGCTGGTTCGAGGTCCGCGCTCGGTACAGGGCCGTGCCGCCGATGCCCAAGCCGAGCCCCACGGCCACGACCGTGACCTGCACCGCGCCTCGACGCAGCCAGCCGCCAACTCGGCTCATCTCGCCTTCCCCACCTGTGCCATCCAGGGGAGTGTTCGGAGCGGGCGCCGGTCTGGATGACGAAAGGGGCGCGTAGCCTGAGGACATGGCCCCTCCGCTGCCCCGGCTGCTGGCCATCATGGGCTCGGGCGAGACGGCGCCGACCATGAGCAAGGTCCACCGTTCCCTGCTCGCACGTCTCGGGCCCCCGCCCGTTCCCGCCGTGTTGTTGGACACGCCGTTCGGGTTCCAGGGCAATGCCGACGAGCTGGCCTCCCGGGCCGTCGCGTACTTCCGCGAGAGCGTCCAGGCCGACATCGCCGTCGCCAGTTTCCGGTCGGGCCCAGAAACGGGCTCAGTCGGCTACGAGACCATGTTGAACAGGGTCCGTGAGGCTCGCTATGTGTTCGCCGGTCCCGGGAGCCCGTCCTACGCCCTGAGCCACTGGCGGGGCACCCAGGTTCCCGTGGTGCTGGCCGACAAGTTGGCTACCGGCGGTTGCGTCACCTTCGCCAGCGCCGCAGCCGTGACCCTGGGTCCCTTCGCCCTGCCCGTGTACGAGGTCTACAAGGTGGGCCAGGCCCCACACTGGCTGGAGGGGCTCGACCTCATGGGAGCCGTCGGCCTGCCTGCGGTGGTCATCCCCCACTTCGACAACGCCGAGGGGGGGACGCACGACACCCGGTACTGCTACATGGGCGAGGTCCGGCTACGCCTGCTCGAGGACATGCTGGCCGACGAGCTGTTCGTCCTCGGCGTCGATGAGCACACCGCGTGCATCCTCGACCTCGACGGGCAGACCGCCACCGTGGCCGGTCGGGGCCGCGTCACCGTCCGCCGCCGGGGCCGCATGGCCCATCTGGCATCCGGCGACACGGTTGCCCTCGCCGCCCTGGCCGGTCTGGCCGACGACAGCGTCGGCGTCGGCGACCTTCGAGGCGCCGCAGCCAGTGGCGCCGGCCGGTCGCAACCGGGCCCGATCGCGGCGGCGGGCGTGGCACCCCTGGTCGTCGGGGCTTCGCTGTTCCTCGAAGAGCTGGCTGGCCTGCGGTCGGAGTTCGACGCCGCCCTGGCCGGCGGCGATCCCCTCGGGGCGGTCAAGGCGGCCCTGACGCTCGACAACCTGGTGGTCGAGTGGTCGCGCGACACTCTTCAGTCCGACGAGCTGGACACCGCCCGCTCCGCCCTGCGGTCGATGATCGTCCGTCTCGGCGAGGCCGCCGAGCAGGGGCTCCGGGATCCGCGGGAAGTGGTGGGACCGTTCGTGGAGACTGTCCTGGCAGCCAGGGCACGGGCCCGCGACGACAAGCGGTGGGCCGAGGCCGACATCCTCCGTGATCGCCTGGTCGAGATCGGCGTCGAGGTCCACGACACCTCCGGGGCCACCTCATGGGAACTGCGGTGATCGGTGGCCCGGGTGGAAGCTACGGTGAGCAGGCTGGCACTCCGTTCGCGCACGGATCTGGCTTCTTGGCCCCCATCGTCTAGCGGCCCAGGACACCGCCCTTTCAAGGCGGCAGCACGGGTTCGAATCCCGTTGGGGGCGCCGCTAAACTCCCTGGTCAGAGCGTTTTCAGCCCCGCTACCGCCGACTGCGCGAGAAGGGCGGCCGGGCCGATCGGCCGCTGGCACCGGCGACCATCCGCCGGGCCCACGGAATCCTGCACAAGGCGCTCGCCCAGGGCGACCGCTGGGGATGGCTGACCGTGAACCCGGCCTCGTCGGCCTCCCCGCCGAGGGTGCCGATCTCCGACATCACGCCACCGGCGCCGTCCGATCTCGCCCGCCTGTTCGCCCTCGCCGGGGAGGCCGAACCCGACCTCGCCGCCCGGGCGCAGTCCTTCTCCTTGCACAGCGCAGGATCAACGACGGCGGTGCTCATCGTGTCGAACCTCGATGCCGCCGCGGTCGGCCAAACCATTCGGCGCTCACGTCCACGTCGGTCCCTGCGTGCCCGGCAACGGCCTCGCCGCCGGCGCCCACTACAGCAACGGGGCGCCCCCTTCGAAGACGACCGAGGTGTGGCTCGACTTCACCGTGCTGGCGGGTGGCGTGGCGGTATCGGTCGCCCAGGTGCCCTTCACGATCGCGCCGGGGACGAGGTCGGTGGTGATCCACGCCGCACCGACCTCCACCGACGGCACCGCCGGTGCCCGCACGGCCTGTCTCCCTGTTCAGTTCTAGCCGGCTGCTGTCCGCCGTCCCCGTCACCGGCCGTACAATTCTCGGCAGACGTCTGAACCGAATCAGGTGTTGGCATCGACAGAGTGGGTGATGGTGACCCTGGGCCCCGACGACGTCGAGCTGGTGAGCTCGGTGGCACGCGGTGATCGCGACGCTCTCGAGGTCCTCTACCGGCGCTACGCCCCGTGGCTGGTCCTCCGACTGTCGAGACGGTGCGGCGACCGGGGCGTGGTCGACGAGGCATTGCAGGACACGTTCGTGGCGGTATGGCGGAGTGCAGCCAAGTTCAAAGGCAAGGGCGAGCCAGCGGCCTGGATCTGGGGGATCGCCATCCGACGGCTGATCGACTGCCTCCGCCGTCAGGGCCGGGCGCCCGAACCGTGGGCCGAGGTGGTGGGCGCTCGGGTCGTCTCCGTGGAGGAGGAAGTGCTCCGTCGTCCTGGCACGATCTGGCTTGCCAGGCCAAGAAGGCAGCCGGTGCCAGTTGGACCTTCGTGAAAGACGTCGGCACCGGGAGCTGGGACGTCGTCACCGGCGTCAAGGACACGGCGGTCCTGCTCT
>JBPCNP010000018.1:0-8301 GCA_051001215.1 Acidimicrobiales bacterium | reverse complement strand
CATGACGGGCCTGGCCTCCTACCGCAGCCTGCGGGCCCACCACAACGTCAACACCATGCAGCACAGCCGCTCGTTCATGGACCAGGAGCGCTCGGAGCTGCACCACTCGGCCTGGCGCATGGGCCGCCTGCTGGGCGAGCACGTGAAGGTCTTCCAGATCGAGACCACCCTCAACACCGACACCTTCCCCAAGCAGTTCTCCTTCCTGCAAAAGCGCGAGTGGGAGTGGTCGGCCCGCGACCGGGCGTCCTACCTGGCCGTGTCCAAGAGCCTCGATCGCTGCCCCCCCCGGCTGGCCCGCAGCATCTTCCACGGCATCAAGTCGCCGCAGAAGATGACCAGTGTGCAGGCGGGCGAGGTCGAGGCCGTCCACGCCCTGACGACGGCAAACGTCTACCGCCAGCACCTGGTGCCCATCGAGGGCCAGGCCGACATCCTCACCATGGGCCTGCCCTACGTGGGGCCCTACAACGTGAACTCGGTGATGAACCCCCTGCTGGTGATGTGCGTGGGGCTCGGCTACTTCTTCAACCTCTACCGGGGCAAGCCCCTGGTGCGCCAGGGCGGTGTGGTCATCATGAGCCACCCCACCCCGTGGGAGTTCCACCCCGTGCACCACCCGAGCTACATCGACTTCTTCGAGCAGGTCCTGCCCGAGACCACCGACCCGGCCGAGATCGAGGCCAAGTTCGAGGCCGACTTCGCCAACGACCCGTGGTACATCCACCTCTACCGCACCAGCTACGCCTACCACGGCGTCCACGCCTTCTACATGTGGTACTGGGGATCGCACGCCCTCCAGCACGTCGACAACAACGTGATCATCGTGGGCGGCAACCCCCGTGCGGTGCGGCGCATGGGCTTCAAACCGGCATCCACCCTGCGTGACGCCCTGGAGATGGCCGAGGACGTGGTGGGGCGCAACCCGTCGATCACCCACCTCCACAACCCGCCCATCCTCATGGCCGACGTCACCTGAGGACGTGAAGCTCCCCCTGCGGCCGTCGTTCCCGATCGGCCCGCCCACCTGGCCGACGGGCCTCGAGCGCGAGCCCGCGCCCCGGCGCACCGGCGTCCACTACGACACCGAGTGGGCCCGGCGCTGGCCGGCACGCATAGCCCGAGCCGTCATCGTCGACGACCTGCTGCGGCCGCTGGTGGCCGTGCTCGGCTCTCCGCTCGTGACCGGGCTCGACCGCCTGTCCGACCTCGAAGCGCCGGCCATCTTCGCCGCCAACCATCACAGCCACCTCGACACGCCCCTCGTGCTCACCTCGCTCCCGGCCCGGTTCCGCCACCGGGCGGTCGTGGCCGCGGCGGCCGACTACTTCTTCTCCAGCCGGGCCAAGAGCGCCTACTCGGCCCTCACCATCGGCGCCATCCCCATCGAGCGGACCAAGGTGAACCGGCGCTCGTCCGACCTGGCCGCCGCCCTCATCGACGAGGGCTGGAACCTGGTGGTGTTCCCCGAAGGCGGCCGCAGCCCCGACGGCTGGGGCCAGGACTTCCGGGGCGGCGCCGCCTACCTGGCCATCAGGTGCCAGCGCCCGGTCGTGCCCGTCTTCGTGGAGGGCACCCGCAGGATCCTCAAGAAGGGGGCCCAGCTCCCCACCCCGATCGGCCGCCCCTTCGCCCGGGGCACGGGCGTGCGGGTCACCTTCGGGCAACCTCTGTGGGCGCAGTTGGGTGAGGACTCGCGGCGATTCGCCGTCCGGGTCGAGGCGGCGGTGGCCGAGCTGGGTGACGAGGCGGCCACCGACTGGTGGACGGCACGGCGCCGCGCCGCGTTGGGCACCACCCCCGCCCTCACGGGCCCGACCACGGCGGCGTGGCGACGGGCGTGGGCCCTCGACGACCACCGCCGTGGCAGTGGTGCCGCTCCCTCCTGGCCATGAGCACCCGGGGGAAGTCGGTCGCGTGCCAGACTGAACCCCCGGCAAGCGGCGAAAGGCAAAGCGCGTCATGTGGCGGAAGCCCGCAGCGGTCCTTCTTCCGGCAGCGCTGGCCGTGGTCGCCTCGATGGGGATGGCGCCCACCCCGGCCCCGGCGACACCGGCGGCCCCGGTGACGCCGCCGGTCCCGAGCAAGGCCCCGGCGACGCCGTCGGTCCCGAGCAAGGCCTCGACCAAGGGCGACAAGCTCCCGGCGGCCGTGCTGCACGCCCTGGCCGGCTCCGACAAGGCCTCCGGCGCCATGACCGACCGCAGCATCCACTCCGACCCGAGCGGACGGGTCGAGCTCGACTTCCACGCCGCCGGGCCCACGAGTGGCGCGGAGGAGGCCGATCTCGGCCGCCTGGGAGCGGCCGGCATGCGCAGCCTGGACCTGTCCCCCGACCTGCACGTCACCACCGGCATGATCGAGGCCTGGGTGCCCCGCAGCGCCGTCACCGCCGCGGCCGCCCTGCCCTGGGTCACCTCGGTCACCGTGCCCGCCTACGCCCACACCAGCGCCGTCACCAGCGCCGGGGTGGCCCTGCACAAAGCCGATCTGGCCCAGGCCAAGGGCCTCACCGGTGCCGGGGTCACCGTCGGCGTGATCTCCGACGGTGTCGCCAGCCTGGCCACGTCCCAGGCAGCCGGCGAGCTGCCCCCCGTCAACGTCATCGACCCCACCACCTTCGGACCGGGCACCGGTGACGAGGGAACGGCCATGCTCGAGATCGTCCACGACATGGCGCCGGGTGCGACCCTCGACTTCCACGCCGCGGGCATCGGCGAGGTCGGCACCCCACTCACCTTCGTTCTCGCCCTCGACGCCCTCCACAAGGCCGGGGCCAACGTCATCGTCCACGACGTGGGGTTCCTCGGTGAGCCCGTCTTCCAGGCCGGCATCGTGGCCCAGGTCATCGACGGCCTCACCGCCGCCGGGGTGTCCGTCCACTCCGCCGCAGGCAACCTCGGCGACACCCACACCACCCGGGTCACGGCCACCGGCTCGGGCGCCGGTCCGGAAGGCAGCGTCGGCCCGTTCCCGAGCTGTGGGCAGACGCCCCCCACCAACGCCGTGCCCATCGGGCCGAACGGGAAGACCAGCTTCGAAGTCACCCTGTTCCCCGGCGAAGAGTCCACCTTCGTCCTCCAGTGGAGCGAGCCCCGGTCGATCTTCCCCACCGCCGGCCAGGGCGGGTTCACCGATCTCGACCTGTTCCTCATGACCGACGACCTCAGCGACTGCCTGTCGACGGACTCGTTCTCGGCCGGCTTCCAGGGCAACGGGGCCGGCGACACGTTCGAGGGCATCACCGGCACCCTGGGCGGCTCGACGCCCATCAGGGCCAAGCTGGTCGTCAACGCCTTCGTCGACCCGGCCGTGTCCCCACCGGCGACGCCGCCCACCCTCGACCTGCGATGGGTCGGCGCTGCGGCTGCAGTCGACCCGCCCACCCGGGCCGGCAGCCTCGACCCCGTCGACAACTTCACCTCTGGCTTGCCCGCGGCGGCAGCGGCGGTCGACGCCGCCACCGGCCAGATCGAGCCCTTCAGCGGCGGCGGCCCGGTCACCCTGTTCACCACCACCGGGTGCCCGGCCGGCACCACGAAGGCCGCGGACCAGGAGTGCCCGCTCAGCCCGGGCACCAACGTCGGGACCTTTCCGGGGCCGGCATGGGCCGCGGCCGACGACGTGGCCGTGAGCGGTGCCGGCGGGCTCCACTCCCCCTTCCGGGGCACCTCGGCCGCCGGTCCGCACGCAGCCGGGTGTGACGCCCTCGTCCGCCAGGCCATCGGCCGGCCCGATGCACCGGTGAAGGTGGTTCACGACCGCCTGGCATCGACCGCTGTCGACATCGGGGCCCCGGGTGTCGACCCCGTCGCGGGTGCGGGGATACTCGACTGCGAGGCGGCGAGCGTCGTGTCCGACATCGCCCTCACCGACGACGTCAGCCCCACTGAACCGGCGCCCGGCGACACCTTGACCTACACCCTGAGCGCGGCGAACAACGGCCCCGATGCCGGCGCCGGGCTGGCCCTGACCGCGGCCCTGCCCGACGGCGTGAGCTTCGCCTCGAGTGGGTCGGGGTGCACGGCCGACGCCCAGACAGTGTCGTGCCCGCTCGCCGACCTGGCGACGGACGCGAGCGCCAGCTTCACCTTCGACGCCACGATCGACCCCTCCGTGGAATCCGGCACCGAGTTGGCCAGCACGGCCAACGTCGTCAGTCCCTTCGACCCCTCGCTGGGCGACAACACGGCCACGGCCACGGCGACAGTCGTGGTCCCGGTCGTCGATCTGGGCTCGCTGGCCGCGACCGGGCCGACCCGCCTCCCGACCCTGCCGGTCGGCCTGGCCCTGCTGGCCGCGGCCACCGCCGGGCTGGCCGTCACGCGCCGTTCGGGGATGGTCGCTCGCCGATGAGCGCCCGCCCCGGCGCCGCCGGCCCGGCACGGGTGACCGCCGCGGCGGTGGCCGCACTCACGGCTTGGTCACTCGTGGCCTGCGGGTCGACGTCCTCACGCTCGGCCACCCCAGGGTCCACCTCGACGACAGCCGCTTCCACCACCGGGACGCGCCAGAAGCCGTCCTCCAAGATCCCCGCCGAGGTGCAGCGCACCGTCGCCCACCTGCAGGCCGGGGAGAAACCCGGGGACGCCAACTCGGGCTTCTCCGACTCGATGGTCCCGGTGCGCGGCGATGGCAAGCTCCAGCTCGAGCTGAGCGCCGCCGGCACCGTCACCGCCGCCCAGAAGACGGATCTGACCGCTCTCGGAGCCGAGATCGTGGCCGCGGGGTCGACCGTTGCCATCGTCGACGCCTGGGTGCCGTTCGCCAAGGTGGACGAAGCCGCCGCCCTGGCGTGGGTGGTGGCCGTCACCGTGCCCAGCCCCACCAGGGGGCGCTGAGGTCGTCGGCGCGTCAGGTATGATGAGTGGCGATGCGGACGACGCTCAACCTCGACGACGACGTGGCCGCCCGCCTCAGGGAGCTATCACGGACGACCGGCCGTTCGCTGTCGAGGACGACGAACGAGCTCTTGAGGAAGGGCCTCTCCGACAACCAGCGCTCGAAGGCACCCGCTCCCTACGACCCCCCGACGTTCGACACCGGGCCCGTGCTGGTCGACGTCACCGACATCGCCGCCGCCCTGGAGGTCCTCGGCAGTGGGGGATGATCCACCAGCAGCGCAACTGATCGACGCCAACCTCGTCCTCTGGGCCCATCACGAGCAGTTCGCCCAGCACGACGACGCCCGGCGGTGGTGGGCGGAAACGCTGGCCTCCGACGCGTCGATCGGCGTGCCATGGCCGACGATCCTGGCCTTCGTGCGGATCTCGACCCACCCCCGGGCGTTCGCCCGTCCCCTCGACGTGTCCACTGCGTACGCCGTGGTCGAGGAGTGGCTCGCCCGGCCGAACGTCTTCGTCCCCGTCCCGACGGACCGCCACGCCACGCTCTACGGCACCATGCTGCGAACCGGAAGGGCGGCCGGCAACCACAGCACCGACGCCCACTTGGCCGCACTCGCCGTGGAGTGGGGGCTCGAGGTGATGAGCGCCGACCGGGACTTCGCCCGCTACCCGGGGCTGCGATGGCACGATCCCACGTCGTCCTGGTAGGACGCGGATCTCGGAGTTCGCGGTCTTGGTACCATGTCGGCTCGCAGTCCTGGGGTCGTGGCAGCGCCGCCCACTTCGACGATGAAGCCCCTGGTTCGTACTTCCAAACCGAACGCTTTCATCGCGAGGACCCCATGCCCGAACGCTCTTCCCGTCCCGAGCTCGACTCCTGCGGCATCGGCTTCGTCGCCGACGCCGATGGGCGGCCCTCCCGCCACATCGTCAGCGCCGCCCTCCGGGGCCTGGCCTGCGTCAAGCACCGCGGCGCTCTCGCCGCCGACGCCAAATCGTCGGACGGATCGGGCCTGCTCGTGCCCATTCCCCCGGCCATCTTCGGCACGGCCGACGACGGCTCTGTCCACGGCCTGGCCATGCTCTTCGTGCGGGGGCCCGACCCCCGTGCGGACGTCGAGGAGGCGGCCGCGGCCGAAGGCATCACCGTGGTCGACTGGCGCAACCCGCCCACTGACGACGACAGCCTCGGCCACCTGGCCCGCATCACCCGTCCCCGAACCGTGCAGGCCGTCCTCGCCCCGCCTTCGGGGGTCGACGGCGACGAGGCCGAGCGAGCCGCCTTCCGGCTGCGGCGCCGACTGTCCGCGACCACAGCCGGCACCTATGTGGTGTCGTGCTCGTTCCGCACCGTCGTCTACAAGGGCCTGATCGTGGCCGACGCCCTGTCCGGGTACTGGCTCGACCTGGCCGACGAGGCCTTCGCCGCCCCGTTCGCCATGTTCCATCAGCGCTTCTCGACCAACACCCTGCCCACCTGGGAGCGGGCCCAGCCCTTCCGCATGCTGTGCCACAACGGCGAGATCAACGCCCTGGCCGGCAACGTGAACCGCATGCGGGCCCGGTCGGTCCTGGGCGCCGAGGCTGCCGGCCTGGGCGCCGAGGACCTGTTCCGCCCCGTCCTCGACCCGGCCGACTCGGACTCGGGCCAGCTCGACTCGGTCGTGGAGCTGCTCACCAGAGCCGGGCGCGATGTGCGCCACTCGGTGGCCATGACCATCCCCGAAGCCTGGGAGGGCGAGCGCGACCTCGACGCCGCGGTTCGGGGCTTCTACCGCTATCACGCCTCGCTCATGGAGCCCTGGGACGGCCCCGCCGGTGTCATCTTCACCGACGGCCTCCGAATCGGCGCCGCCCTCGACCGCAACGGCCTGCGCCCCTTGCGCTACGCCATCTGCGACGACGGGCTCGTGGCGTGCTGCTCCGAAGCGGGAGCCATCGATCTCGGTGCCCAGAAGGCGGGAACGGTCGCCCGGGGCCGACTCGGTCCCGGTCAAATGCTGTTCGTCGATCCCGGCCGGGGCGTCGTCGACGACGCCGGGTGCAAAGAGCACCTGGCCTCGGCCAAGCCCTACGCCCGCTGGGCGGCCGACGGCCTGCGCGACCTGAGCCGGGGCCGGCCCATCGAGCAGACACCCGATCCCGACCACCTCGAGCGGCGCCAGGCGATGTTCGGCTACAGCCGCGAGGAGCTGGCCATGGTGTTGCGGTACATGGCCACCGAGGCCAAGGAGCCCACGTACTCGATGGGCGACGACTCCCCCCTCCCCCACCTGGCTGGGCGTCCCCGGCCCGTGCACCACTACCTCAAGCAACGCTTCGCCCAGGTCACCAACCCGCCCATCGACCATCTGCGTGAGCGCCTGGTGATGAGCCTGCGCACCCTCGTCGGGCCCCGCCATCCCATCCTGGGCGAAGACGCCAGGGCCACCGAGCTCCTCGTGCTCAAGTCGTTCTTCGTGTACCCCTCGCTCATCGTCGACCTGCTCAGCGGCGTCTCGTGTGACTTCGGGTGCGCCCACCTCGACGCCACCTTCCCGATCACCGAGGGTGCGGCCGGCCTGCGCGCCGCCGTCGACCGTGTCTGCGACCAGGCCGAGGCCCTGGCCACCCAGGGCACGTGCATCCTCGTGGTCGACGACGGCAACGTGTCCGACGAGCGGGCTCCCGTTCCCGCCCTCCTGGCCACCGGCGCCGTCCACCACCGTCTCGTGGCCCGGGGACTGCGCTCGAACACCAGCCTCATCGCCAGCGCCGACGACGCCCGCGACGTCCACTACATCGCCTGCCTCCTGGGCTACGGGGCCGACGCCATCTGCCCGGGCCTGGCCCTGGAGACCGTGGCCCACGAGGCCGACCGCAACGACGACTCCGAGCTCTCGGGACCCGAGGCCCAGAACCGCCTCCAGGCGGCCATGGAGGACGGAGTGCTCAAGGTCATGTCCAAGATGGGCATCTGCACCGTGGACTCCTACCGCGGCGCCCAGATCTTCGAGGTGCTGGGCCTCGGGGCCGAGGTGGTCGACATCTGCTTCGCGGGCACGCCCTCGGTGGTCGGCGGCATCGGTTGGGAGGAGCTGGGCGCCGACGTGCTGGCGCGCCACGGCACCGGGCGCCTGGGTGACGGGGGCTTCTACCGGGCACTGAAGAAGTCGGGCGCCGAGTACCACACCCACAACGACGATGTGACCAAGGCCCTCAACGAGATGAAAGCTGCCCATCTCCTGCAGTCGGCGGTGAAGAGCGGCAGCGACGAGACCTACGGACGCTTCGCCGCCCTGGTCAACGAGCGTCCGGCGACCGAGTTGCACGACCTGCTCGACCTGGTGCCGGCCGGGCCGGCCGTACCCGTCGACGAGGTCGAGCCAGCCCGCGAGATCACCCGGCGTTTCTCCACCGGGGCGATGTCCCACGGGTCGCTGTCGCGCGAGGCCCACGAGACCCTGGCCGAGGC
>JBPCNP010000017.1:0-7046 GCA_051001215.1 Acidimicrobiales bacterium | reverse complement strand
CTCCCCCCCCCTCCCAGACTGGGTGTTCCCCGACCCCCCAAACCCCCCCACCCCCCCCCCTCTGCTTTCGTTCTCTTTCCCCGTCCGCCCCTCGACACCCCGAGCGAACATCCGTACCCCTCCGTTGAGAAGACCCCGAGCGTCCTGGTGGGCGCCCTCTTCGTCCTAAGAAGACTCCTGGGACGCTCCATTTGATACATCCGGACGGCCAGGTTTGTTCCGCGGGATCGTTCCGGGGGCCTCACGGACGAGGCGACATCCCCCGGAGGAGCAACTCGGCCAGCCGGTCGGGCATCTCGTCGTCGATGGCCATGCCCGTCACCATGAGGCGATGTTGGAAGACGGACACGGTGGCGTCCACGACGAGGTCGAGATCGATCTCGGGCCGGACCTCGCCTCGGTCGACGGCCCGGCGGAGGGCTGCGACCACCAGCGCCCGCCGAGGCTCGATGAACCCCTGCCGGAAGGCCTGGGCCAGCTCGGGGTTGCGGGTCATCTCGACCAGCAACCCCGGCATGATGCGACCAGCCTCGGAGCGATGAAGCTTGTCGACCATCTGGCGCATGAAGTACACCAGATCGCCGTGCACCGTCCCGGTGTCGACCGCCAGTTCACTTCGGTCGGCGACGCATTGCAGCGAGTGCAGAACCAGGTCGGACTTGCACGGCCAGCGCCGGTAGATGGTGGTCTTGGCCACACCGGCGCGGTGGGCCACCCCCTCCATGCTCAGGCCCGAGTAGCCCTCCTCGGCCAACAGGTCGACGGTGGCGGCCACGATGGCCCGGTCCGCCTCGACACTGCGGGGACGCCCAGAATGGCTCGGCGGATCGGCCACCGGGGCGGTCATGCCCCGGTCCGCTCCAGCGCAGGCAAGTCGTCGTCGCCACCGCGTTGGCCCGTCATGTCTCCCAGCTCGTCCTCGTCCGCCGCTGCCGCCGGGGCCGGGGCCGGGGGCTCCGGGGCCCGGGCGGGCAGGAACACGGCGGCGATGACGGCGCCGAGGAGAGCGGCGGCGGCGGCCACCATCACCGCCGGGCCCATGGCGTCGACGTAGGCCACGCGAGCCGCCGTCGCCAGCGCCCGACCCGGCGCCCCGCCCACCCCCTGGGCCACGCCCACTGCGGCGCCGATGGAGTCGCGGGCCGCAGTCACGGCCGGGCCCCGCACCCCGCCGGCCCGGAAGGCCTCGACGACCCTGGTGCCGTACGACGACGACACCAGGCTACCGAGGATGGCCACCCCGAGGGCGCCTCCCACCTGGCGGGTGGTGTCGTTGACCGCCGACCCGACTCCCGCCTTGCCAAGGGGCAGCGAGCCCATGATCGACTCCGTGGCGGGGGCCATGGTGAAGCCCATGCCCGCGCCCAGGACCACCAGCGACAGGAGCACCGGGCCGTACCCGGAGCTGGCGCCCAGGGTGGACATCACGGCCAGGCCGGCGGCCACGCCCACCAGTCCCCCGGCCACGATCACCTTGGTGCCGACCCCTTCGACCAACTTGGCGCTCAGGGGCGCGCACACCATGAGGACAGCGGCGATGGGGATCAGGGCGGCGCCGGCCTCGAGGGCGCTGTAGCCGAGCACGATCTGCAGGTACTGGGTGAGAAGGAACAGGGCGCCGAACAGGGCAAAGAAGGTGAGCGTCACGGCCAGGCTGGCCGCGGTGAACCGGGGGTTGTCGAAGAAGTGGACGTCGAGCATGGGGTGGTCGATGTGTGCCTCCCAGGCCACGAACGCCCCGAGGAGCACGACGGCCACGGCGAAGGCGGCCAGAGTCTTGGCGTCGGTCCACCCGTAGCTCGGGGCCTCGATGATGCCGTAGAGCAGGGAAGTCAGCCCGGCGATGGACAGACCCGCCCCGATCGGGTCGAGGCGCGGTGCGGAAGGGTCCTTGGACGTGGGAATGAACAAGCGCCCGCCGATGAGGGCGACGACCACGATGGGCAGGTTCACCACGAACACCGAGGACCACGAGAAATGCTCGAGGAGGTAGCCACCGCTGATGGGCCCGAAGGCGATGCCCATGGCCGAGAACCCGGCCCAGACGGCGATGGCCCGAGCCCGCTCGGCGGGCACGGTGAAGACGTTGGTGAGGATCGACAGGGTGGCCGGCATGATGAAGGCGCCCCCGATGCCCATGAGGCAGCGGGTGGCGATGAGCTGGCCCGGCGATGCAGCCAGCGCCGACAGCAGCGACCCGGTGCCGAAGATGACCAGGCCCAGCGTGAGCGCCCCCCGCCGACCGAACCGGTCACCAAGGCTGCCGGCGGTGAGGAGCAGGCCGGCGAAGACGAGCGTGTAGCCGTCGACGATCCACTGGAGCTGGGTCGTGGTGGCGTGCAGCTCCCGGGTCAGGGTGGGCAGGGCCACGTTGAGGATGGTGTTGTCGATGCCGATGACCAGGAGGCTCATGCAGAGCACCCCGAGGGTCCACCACCTCCGTGCGTAGATCGCCGCTGCGTCCATAGGGCTCCTCCCGTGACTTCCCGCTCAGCTTCAGCCGCTCAGCTTCAGCCGCTCAGCTTCGGTACCGCTCAGATTCGATTCCTCTCGAATTCGATACGCTACCGATTCGTTTCGTAGAAACATACCGGCTCCGTGACCGAAACGCAACCGTTTCGTATCTTTTCTGGCCGGCGACGACGCCGGCTCGTCCCCTCCCCGGGGTGCGAGACTTCGCGCCCGCGGGTAGAAGGCCCCGGGGGTGGCACGACCAATGGGCGCGGTGAGCAGATGAAGCAATGACGGAACGCCGCCGGGACCCCACGACCGGCGAGTGGCGCATGTTCGCCAGCCGGCGTCAGGACCGCACGTTCCTCCCGCCCGAGGACCACTGCCCGTTGTGCCCGACCAGGCCCGGCTGCCCCCCGACCGAGATCCCGCTGCCGACGTTCGACGTGGTCGTCTTCGAGAACCGCTTTCCCTCGCTGGTGGCCAGTCCTCCCCCGCCCGACGTGGCCACTTCGGCGCTCTACCAGGTGGAGCCGTCGTGGGGGGCCAACGAGGTGGTCGTGTACGCCGACGACCACAACCTCGAGGTCTCGGAGATGGAGCTGGCCAAGATCGTGCACATCGTGGAGGTGTGGGCCGACCGCTATGGCGTGCTCGGCGCTCGGCCCGAGGTGCGATACGTGCTCATCTTCGAGAACCGGGGAGAGGCCATGGGGGTCACGTTGCACCATCCCCACGGCCAGATCTACGCCTACCCCGAGGTGCCCCCCCGGCCCCAGCTGGAGCTCACCACAGCCTCCAGGTACCTGGAGGAAACGGGTACCTGCGTCTTCTGCGACATCGTGGCCCGCGAGCTGGCCGACGGTGAGCGCCTCATCGCCGGGAACCGGAGCTTCCTGGCCTTCGTCCCCTTCGCCGCCCGCTTTCCCTACGAGGTCCACGTCATGGCCCACCGCCATGCCCCGAGCCTCCTCGACCTCACCGGCCCCGAGCGCCGGGCGCTGGCCGACCTCCTCAAAGTGGTGGCGGTTGCCTACGATCGCCTGTTCGGGTTCCCATTGCCCTACGTGATGGCCATGCACCAGGCGCCGACCGACGAAGGCCGGTGGCAGGCGGTGAGCCATCTCCACCTCGAGTTCACCCCGCCGCACCGCACGGCCACCAAGCTGAAGTACCTCGCCGGCTCCGAGCTGGGCGGGGGGGCGTTCATCAACGACACCCGCCCAGAAACGACCGCCGCCGCTTTGCGGGCGGCGGCGCCCCCTCCTACAGCTTGGTGAGGGCCCGGCGCAGGTTGCGGACGGCCTGGCCGATGCGCTGCTCGTTCTCGATGAGGGCGAAGCGCACGTAGCCGTCCCCCGTGGGCCCGAACCCGATGCCCGGCGAGGTGGCCACCCTGGCCTCACGGACGAGGAACGAGGCGAACTCGAGCGACCCCATCTCCCGGTAGGGCTCGGGGATGGGCGCCCACACGAACATGGTGGCCTGGGGCCGCTCGACCGCCCACCCGATGCGGTTCAACCCGTCGCACAGGGCGTTGCGACGGTTCCAGTAGATCTCGTTGACCTCTTTGGGGTAGTCGGGAGCCTCGTTCATGGCCACGATGGCGGCGATCTGGATGGGCTGGAACGTGCCGTAGTCGAGGTAGGACTTGATCTTGGCCAGGGCGGCGACGATCTCGGGGTTGCCGGCACAGAACCCCACTCTCCAGCCCGCCATGGAGAACGACTTGGTCAGGGTGTAGAGTTCGACGGCCACGTCCTTGGCCCCGGGCACCTGCAGGATCGACGGCGGCTGGTAGCCGTCGAAGGCGGTGTCGGAGTAGGCGAAGTCGTGGACGAGGATCACGTCGTGCTCGCGGGCGAAGGCCACGATGCGCTCGAGCCAGGCCAGGTCGACGCACGTCGTCGTGGGGTTGTGCGGGAACGACATCACGATGACCCGGGGGTGGGGCCAGGCGTTCTCCCAGGCGTCCATGAGGTTGGCGAAGAAGTCCTCGCCTTGGCCGAGGCGGACCTGGCGCACGTCGGCCCCGGCGAACAGCGGGGCGTAGATGTGGATGGGGTACGACGGCGTGGGTACCAGGGCGGTGTCGCCCGGGCCCAGCAGCACCCACATGAGGTGGGAGAGACCCTCCTTGGCGCCGATGGTGTTGATGACCTCGGTGTCGGGGTCGAGGTCGACATCGAATCGGCGCTTGTAGAGGTCGCACACTGCAGCGCGCAGCTTGGGGATTCCCCGGCTCGACGAGTACCGGTGGTTGCGGGGATTGCGGGCCGCTTCGGCCAGCTTCTCCACCGCCACATCGGGCGAGGCGATGTCGGGGTTGCCGAAGCCCAGGTCGATCACGTCCTCGCCTGCGCGCCGGGCTGCCATCTTCAACCCGTCGATGACGGTGAAGACGTACGGGGGCAGGGCGTTGATGCGCCGGAATTCCATTGCGTTTCCTCTCGGGCCTGGCGGCCAGGCGAGGCTACCGGGCCGCAGCCGCGGCTTCGGCGACATTTTCGACGGCCAGGGGGTCGGTGCCGACGTCGAGCGGCGCGCACACGGCCCAGGATGCGCCGGCCGCGGCCAGCGCTCTCAGGTGGCGGGCCAGGTCGCCGATCGTGCCGTGGACCAGCCCGGGGCGATCGCCGTGGTGGGCCAGCTTCTGGCCGGCCTCGTCGGCCGTCCGCCCCACCAGGACCTGGCCGCCCCAGCTCGTCGCGGTGGGGATGCCGGCCGCCTCGTCGGCGAAGCCGGTGGCGTCGACACCCCAGAGGTTCCAGCCATCGGACTGGGCCGTCACCCGCCGCACCGCCTCCGAGCGCCCGGCGACCCAGGTCGTGACCCCGGCCGCCCGCAGATGCCCGCAGCAGTCGACCAGGGCGGCGACCCGATCGGCCACCGGAGCGAAACCCACGCCGTAGGCCTCGTTCTCGGCCCGGTTGGCCCGGTCACCGGTGCCCAGGGTGACCACCAGGCGGTCGCCCAGCATGCGGTGCAGACTGACCATGGCGTTCACCAGCACGGCATCGGGCAGGACCGAGACCCGGGCCACCAGCGGGCCCAGGACCACGCGTTCGGTCTCCGCGGCCAGGGCGCCGAGCAGCACGTTGCAGTACAGGGCGGGCCGGTCGGGACTCCCCAGGGGCCACAGGTGGTCGAAGACGAAGACGCCGTCGAGACCGGCGGCCTCGGCCGCCTGGGCAACGGCCAGGGCCGGCTCGGCCTCGTGGCGGAACTGCGGCAGGGTGATCCCGACGCGCACCGGGCGAAATCTACCGCCACAGGCACCGGGCCCGGCACGACCCGGGTCAGGCAGATCAGATCCCAGGTGGGGCCGCTAGCGATCTCCCCCGGCCAGGAACGCCGCCCCGATCGCCCCGGCGTGCTCGCCCAGCTGGGCGGCGACGACGGTGACCTCCGGGCGCTGACCCCCTCCGAACGAGAGCTCGACCAGCGCCGCCCGCGTCGGTGCCAGGATCGCCTCGCCCGCCCGGATGAGGCCGCCCCCGAGCACGAAGGCCTGGGGGTCGAAGATGTTGGCCAGGTTGGCCAGGCCCAACGCCGTCCACCACCCGAATCGGGCCAGGACCTGGTTGGCCAGGGCGTCGTCCTCGGCCGCGGCGGCGGTGACATGCTCGCCCCGCACGTCGTCGATGTCGCCGCCGGCGAGCTCCACCATCCTGGTCGGCCCGGCCACCCCCGCCACCTCCTCGCGAGCCAGACGCCCGAGGCCGCTGCCCGACGCGAAGCGCTCCCAGCACCCGCGTTGGCCACAGGGGCACATCGGCCCCTGGGGGTCGATCACCATGTGCCCGATCTCACCGGCGAAACCGTTCGCCCCGCGGTGGAGCCGGCCGTCGGAGATGATGCCGCCACCGATCCCGGTGCCGAGCGTCACCAGGATGACGTCGTCGAAACCGCTGGCAGCCCCGATCTCGCGCTCGCCCCAAGCCGCGCAGGTGGCGTCGTTGTCGACCACCACCGGCAGGCTCAGCGCCTCCTCGAGCACGGCTCGCAGCTCCAGACCCTGCTCCACGGCCAGGTTGGGCGCCACCCGCAGGACCCCCCCGCGATCAACCAGGCCGGGGGCGCCGACGCCGACGGCGTCGATCGCAGCCGTGCGACCGAGTAGCTCGACCATACCGACGAGCTCGGCCACCAGGGCGCCCGTGCCGCTCGGGGTGGGCACCCGCGCTTCGGCGACGACCTCGCCATCGTCGATGACGATTCCCAGGCACTTGGTGCCGCCCAGGTCGATACCGCAGAGGGCCATCGTGTGTCCTTCAGGTCGTGAGGGGCCGGGGGGTGACGAAGCGGCGCGTGTCGTGGCGGTCCTCGGCCTTGATCACGTGCATGAGGGCGTTGATGAGCGCCAGATGGGTGAAGGCCTGCGGGAAGTTGCCCAGGTGGCGACCCGACTTGGGGTCGATCTCCTCGGCGTAGAGCTGCAGGGGGCTGGCGAAGGACAGGAGGCGCTCGCACAGCTGGTGGGCCCGGTCGTGCTCGCCGATCTCCGACAGCGCCGACGCCAGCCAGAACGAGCAGATGGCGAACGTGCCCTCCTCCCCCGACAGACCATCGTCGGTCTCCTCCACCCGGTAGCG
>JBPCNP010000016.1:0-5763 GCA_051001215.1 Acidimicrobiales bacterium | reverse complement strand
CATGGCTGAAAGCCTGGGGGAAGTTGCCCATGAGCTCGCCCGTGGCCGGGTCGGCCTCCTCGCTCAGCAGCCCGAGGTCGTTGGCGTACGCGGTGGCCCGCTCGAACAGCTCGGTGGCCCGCTCCTGTTGGCCGGCGGCGGCCAGGCACTGCACCAGCCAGTAGGTGCAGATGATGAAGACGCCCTCGCCCTCGCCCCCGCCCACTCCGTCGTCGCCGGTGTAGCGGTAGAGAAGCCCGCAGGGGGCGGCCAGGTCGATGGCCACCTTCTCGATGGTCGCCGCCATCCGCGGGTCGTCGACGGGGAGGAACCCGGTGATCGCCATCATGAGGCACGAGGCGTCAAGCGTCTCGCTGCCGAAGGACTGGGTGAACGCGCCGATCTGCTCGTTCCAACCGCGATCGAGAATGGCCGTGCGGACCTCCTCCCGGCTCCCGGCCCAGTCGGCGGTCCTGTCACCACGGCCGATCCACTCGGCCAGCGCCACCGCCCGGTCGAGGGCGACCCAGCACATCAGCTTTGAGTAGAGGTGGTGGCGGGGCTCGCCCCGGGCTTCCCAGATCCCCGAATCGGGTCGGCCCCAGGCCGAGACGGCGGCGTCGGCAACGTCGGCCAGGAACGAACACGTGGCCCCGCTCACGGGTCCGATCTGGTCCTTCAGCCGCACCACGGCGTCGAGGAGCTCACCGTAGATGTCGATCTGGGTCTGGTTCCACGCCCCATTACCCACCCGCACGGGTCTGTTGCCACGCCAGCCGGCGAGGTGAGGAAGTTCTCGCTCGGACAGGTCGTGCTCGCCGCCGACGCCATACATGATCTGCAGGCCGTGCCCATGGTGCAGGGAGGTCCCCGCGGTGTCGAGGATCCAGCGAACGAACTCGGCGGCTTCGTCGGGGCACGCGGCCACCCACAGGGCATTGAGGGTGAAACTCGCGTCGCGGAGCCAGCAGTAGCGGTAATCCCAGTTCCTCGTGCCGCCGGCCTTCTCGGGCAACGATGTCGTAGGGGCGGCGATGATCGCCCCCGTGGGCTGGTAGGTGAGTCCCCGCAGGACGCGCCCGCTGAGGTGGACCAGAGCCTGAGCCGGTCCCTCGTAGTGCTGGTGCAGCTTCGACCACGACTGCCATCCCTCCAGCGTGTCGTCGAGGCGCTTGCGGACTTCCTTGGCCGACCAGGCCTTGGGAATCGGGTCCCGCCGAGGCGAGTGCCGAAGGGCGAAGACGGTACGGTGGCCGTTTTCGAGCACGATCCGCCACCGGGCCTGCCCGTGGCCAACCTCAGTTGGGACGGGCCCGGACAAGCACAAGACGTCGGCCCCGCCATGGGACACGACCGCATCGTCCAACCACTCCAGCCGGGGCCTCACCAGGCCGTACTCGGGGCGCGGGCAGAATTCCACCGCCAGCTCTACGGTGCCCTCGGTCGCCTCGGCCACCCGCACCAGGACGTGGGGCGCGCTACCACCGATCTCGTGGCCACGCTCGTTCTTGTCGAAGACCAAGGCGTCGGTCACCATGACCATTCCGCCAGCGGTGACGAATTGGGTCTCGAGCACGAGTGAGTCGGGCAGGTAGCGGCGGCGTACGTCGAACTCGTCGACGGGACGTATCGACCAGTGTCCTGCGTCGGGGTCGAGGAGGCGACCGAACACCGAGGGCGAGTCGAAGCGTGGGAAGCACAGCCAGTCGACCGAGCCCTCGCCGCTGACCAGTGCGGCGGAATGGCAGTCAGACAGCAGGCCGTAGTCGGCAATCGAGCGATCGCTCATCTGATTTTCATTCTCGAGTACCTCGGCTAGAACCGGTCCCAGGGCCAGGGGTTGTCTGCCCCGTAGCGCTGAGTCACCGGGCCCACCGGCGCAGGCATGCGACCCAGTAACCCGGCCTCCACTCGCAGGACGACGGTCGGAAAGAGGTTGGCGAACGGATCATAGGCCAGTCGGTCGCGGGCGTCGTGCGTCCCGGTGACGGCCCCGATGCACCGATCGTCGCCTTCCACCAACGTGGAGAAGACGTCTGCGGGGGCCATGGCGAGCACCATGCGGGTGGCCTGGGCAACCGCGGGGTCGTCGAAGGGCAGGAACAGGCCGACGGGGGCCCTCGCCAGCGACACCCACCCAGCGCCACCGGATGGATCGATGGCCCGCTCGTCGATCTTGGCCGCCGCCGCCGAGGGTCGCGGCTGATCCTGTCGCCAGACGCAGAGCATGCCCCTGGGCCGGCCGTCGTCGCCGTCGTCGTACACGCGGACCGCCGCCACTGTGCCAGCGACCGGCTCTTGGCACAGGTCCAACCAGTCCCAGCTCATGCCCCGGGAGGATCCCAGTCGGAACGAATGACAAGGCTGATGGCACGGAAGTCCTGGCGGAGCTCCTCGTTGGTGGGCCGACCCCAGAACCAATAACCGTCGTAGACCCGGTGGATCGTGAGATCGGGCGCCAGGGTGAACACGGTCGGGAGGTATGGCCGATGGGCAGCGTCGGTGGCCTCCACGAGGCCGAGCTGTTCGATCCACGAACGCTGCGAGTCGGAGAGGAACGTCCAACGAGCACCGATCCCGGCCCGGAAGGCAGCCTGTACCTCGGGAGGATCGACGCTCACAGAGACGAACCGCGTGTAGGCGACCTCGGCCTCGGCTTGCAGAGCCACGAGTTTGCGAAAGAACGCTTGCTCCTTCGGACACCACCATCCCCGATAAAACTGCAGGAGTACCGGGTCATCGCCCGCGAGCTGCGACAGCCGGCGCTCGTTGCCGACATGGTCAGGCAACGTGAAGTCGGGAAACACGCTGCCGACGGTCAGATCCGCGTTCATCAGTGGTTCCTACCACTTGTCGATCGGCGATGGTGACAGCTTTGCCGTCATTGGCGGTACCGGAACAGCGGCCCGAACCTCCGCAACCGTTGGTGACCACCCCAGTGCAGTCAGCACCCAACAGCAAGGCGCCCAGCCTTGGCCTGTCGATGCCGTGGTCGGGCCTGCCGCGGAGCGAGCTCGAGCAGGGGTCACGAGGTTGATCGGTGCCGGGCGGGGCGTCGTCCACGAACGCCTCCGCCAGGCGATCGACAACCTCCCGGCGCTTCCCCGACCGAACCGAGATCGGAGCCGGTAGTGGTCAGCGTCCCCTGGCCGCTCGGCCGGCCCATCCCCGCTCCGGGCTCGGCCGAGCGACTTCGTTCATTCCTCGATGTGCCCCGGCTGATGAGCCTGGGGTGGGACCCCGACAGCCGGATCTGGACCGTCGACCCCGCCCAGTCAGCCTTCTCCTATCGAGGAGACCAGCCGAGTGCCCACGCCTCCCGCTCGCCAGCACCCGGGCACGAGAGATGTTGAGAGCGTCAGCCGCGGTGGCGACGACGGGCGGCCTTGGCGGCCTTGCGCTTGGCCCGAGACGCGTGCCCCCGGGCGTTCGTCGAGGTGCGAACGCGCTTCGGGCCGGAAGCCTCTTTCGGGATCAACCCGGCGTCGGAACCGACGGTCTCGAGCCACGCGCCGACCTCGAACGGGTCCTCAGGATCGACACCAGCCTCCCACAACCCGATCATCAGGGTCTTGGGGACGCCCCAGCCGGCGGGGTCTGCGGCGGCGTCGACAAACGACCCGGCCCGCTCGGCCACGGTCGACACCAGTTCCTCCAACGGATCGCCCTCCAATGCGTCGTGGCCGTCGAGGAACCACAGAAACGCCGCCACGCACTCGGGGACGTCGGTGAGGGCCACGTCGATGGCCAGCACCGAGCTGCAGAAGTAGTCGAACAGGAAGTCCTCCAGGTCGGCGCACGTCCACCAACCGAGCTGGCCATCGTCGGTCCGCCACTTCCAGTCCAGCATCGTGCGGGCCACCAGATCACCGGCGCGGTCCACCACGGGGTCGGTGCCGACCGCCTCCAGGAAATGCCCGGCGACCTCGTCCAGGAGCTGGCCGAGCTCCTCGTCGTCTGCGGCCTCCAAGTCCAGCACGTGGCCGGCATCGACGCCGACAGCGGCGAACGTGGCGGGATCTCCGCAGAGGGCCAATGACAACACCGGCACGAGCGCCGCCAGCTCCACCGGGACCAACGCACCGTCGGCGACGGTGCGAGCCAGCGCCGCGCCCAGCTTCTCGGCCAGCTCAGCCGGCCGGACCGCCACACCCGGCGGCATCGTCGCGCCCCGCCGCCCGGTCGCCTCGCTCACGGCCGCGGCGATCGAGCGGACCCGGACGGGCGGCGTGAGGAAGCCGCCGACGGCGGCGCCAGCGTGCTCCTCGTGGTCGACGACGACCATGGCCAGCTGGGGGTGACGCTGCCCCGGGCGGCGCAGCAACGCCAACAGCAGCTCGAAGCTCTCCCCCTCGGCGACCTGTGCCTCGACCGCCTCCAACGCACCGACCCGCTCCTCGAGGGGCGAGCGAACCCCCGCCTGGTGCAGGCGAACGAGCCGGTCCCGGACCAGCTCGGCCACCGGCGGGCGGCCCAGGGCGGCCATTGCCGCCAGCAGACCAGCCGCGCTGGCATCGGCGCGCCCACCGACCGCGTCGAGGACCACCTCCGAAAGCTCGGCCGGGGCACCAAATGCCTGAAACGACGCCAGCAAGCTGGCCGCCAGCAACTCCAGTGCGGCAACGTCGTCGCCGGCCACGGCCAGCATCGTCTCGACATCACCACCGACCTGGCGGCGAAGGCTTTCCAACTGGCAAGAGTCGACCATCGAGCGCATTCGCGCACCATACGTGCCAACACCCCGCCTTGGGTGGACCCCTGCCCCGCACAGGTGCGCGTCACGCAACGTCCCTGGTCGCAGGCCGTCAAGCCCGCCTACGTACCCACAGAAGCGCCAGCCCTACCGGGAGGGCCAGGAGGACCAGCTCGGTGTGCTCGGTCTCGTTGTCAACGCCATCGCCCTGTTCAACACACCCGGTACATGGACCGGGCCGTCAACCATGCCCCCGATCGAGGTCGCAGCATCGACGACCATGATTTCGACGGCCCACGGGTACCGACTCGAGGACCTGGCCGTCTGGAAGAGTCAGGGCGACAAAGCGGTCGTCGGACTCCTGAGGAACAACGACGCCGGACCGGATAACGGCGACGCCTTCCGGAGCTCCGGCGACGGGCAGGACGGTGCCGGGCAGATCCGACCGTGCCGATGGTGAGACCGCGGGCTCAGGTGCGCTTGGCAGGGGCACGGCGACCTTCTGGCTTCCACCGTACGCGCCGGTGGCCGAGGCGACGGCGGCGATGACGGCGAAAAGCGCCCACTTCGGCCGTCACGTCATTCGTCACGTTATTGCCTGTTCCTCAGCACCGTCCACGCTCGCCGGGTCTCGGGCACTACAGCCGGCGCCATGGCAACGGTGGTTCCCGCCGCCAGCAGGCACCACGAGCAGAACTTGCGGTGTCTCGACGCCTGCTCAGCTGTGAGGACTACGGCCCCGAGGGCATCGAAAGCCACCTTGGCTGCCAGCGCCAGGGGCAACAACGGCTGCACCTCGGCCCGATCCACGGCGCCGGCTGCGGCCAGGGCAAGGGTGACTGCGTAGCTCGCCAGCCCCAGGGCAGCGTCGGGGGTCGTGAATAGGGCGTAGGCCTCACCCGAGGCGTCCACCTCGTCGGCATCGAGACGCCCCATGGGCGGCTCGGGGAGGTGGTCGATGATGCCCATCTGATACAGCGTGATGAGTCCCATGGAGCCTACGGCCACCAGTGACAGAGTCACGACGCGACGTCGCTGTCGCATCACCGGGCTCGAGTCGGTGCGTAATTCCCGACTGACGCGCTCTGCCT
>JBPCNP010000015.1:0-4421 GCA_051001215.1 Acidimicrobiales bacterium | reverse complement strand
CCCGGCCCGCAACTCAGCCGCCAGCTGGTGCACCGTGGCCGGCGAGTAGCCGAAGCGAGCACCGACGGCCTCGGCGCTTGACTCGTCCACGAAGTAGGCACGCAGTGCCTCGTAGCGCCGCTGGACCGTGTCCCCGGGCTCCACGAAGTACTCGGCCCCCGCCCGCATACCTCAGGTAGTCTTTCTGAACGCCACACACCCATTGTAGAGTCGCACACGCCACAGGGGGTGGACCCCGTCCAGCGTCTGCCATCCTGCACCCTTGTAATTACTGAGCTGTAGGCAAACGCAACCGATCAAGGCAGCGCCGCGCCGGTGAAACTACAACTGCCCTGATGCAGGCCACGTTCAGAAAGTTCCCCTACAAGTGACGAGAACCACGCCAGAAACCCAACAGCCACAACGGTTCTGGGGGGTCAACGCCAGGAAGCGGACCTACACGCCAAGGGGCCGAGGATCGAGGTTAGTGATGAAGCTGTGGCGTAAGGAGTGCGGCGATATGTGCTTGGTGATCCCCGCCGGTCGGGCGACACGGCGAACGATGCGGGTGGCGCCGTGGCGATCGAGGCGTTGTCCCGATCGACAGAGCAGCACCGGGCCTTCGAGCCGTTCGCCGGCGGCCAGGTCGATGGACCGTGCCACCCGAGGCGGGAGAGGAATGACGGCGACCTTGGCGACCTTGCCCACCACCGTGAAGGTCCGGACCGCGTTCGCTGCCAAGGTGCTCAACGTCGATGGCGCACGCCTCGGAGACCCGCCGTCCGAGTAGGCCAAGCAGGCAGGCGACGGCGTGGTCGACGGGGCCGGCGGCAGCTGCCTGGGCGAGGAAGGCACCGAGCTCCATCCGGTCGAGCCCAAGGGTCGTCGACTCGGTGTCGATCTTCGGGCGACGGACGTGCATGGCGGGCGACTCCGCCAGGTAGCTGTCGATGACAGCGAAGCGGTAGAAGCCGACGACGGTGGACAGGCGGCGTCCGATCGTTGCCCGGGCCAGATGCTGGTCCTCCTCCATCCAGCGGGCGTAGACTTCGACGTGGACCCGCCGGACGCCGAAGACGTCGAGGTTGCCCTGAGCGCACCAGGCGAACCATGCCCGCAGGTCGCAGGCGTAGCCGTTCCGGGTGCTACCGGAGTAACGCGCCAGGAACCCGCCGATGGCCAGGCGTGCGTCGTCGAATAGAGGGTCGGCGGGCGGGACGAGATGGGCGGTGGTCGTGTCCATGAGGGCCTCCTTGGTGTCGGAAGCCCAGCGAGCGCTCCTTCACGGCGAAGAGCAAGGGGAAGTCGGCCGAGACCCCACGCCGTCCCCTCGTCCCGAGCGATACCGGATGTCCCCGTGCTCCTCTCAACACCGGCCATCCGAGCGGTTGCGTCAGCCCGCCTTCAGGTAGCGGCGGAGCGCTTCACGCACGACATCGGACGCTGTCGTGCGGTCGGCCGCGGCACGATCGTCGACGGCTCTGCGGAGCTCGGGGTCGAGGCGCACGGGAAAGGTCTCGGCTGGACCGGATCCCATGGCCGGCCGACCCGGCCTACGCCGCAGCTTGGTGATGTCTAGGCCGCCCTCGGCCTCATCCGCCATCCGCTCCAGCACCTCATCGGTGAGGTCGACTCCTGCTTTCGATCGCCCGTGAGACTTCTTCTCAGTCATCGGTGTCGCCCCTCGCCCGAAGGAACGACTCGTAGGCGCGTCGCATCGCCATGGCGTGGATCACGATCTCGGTTCCGTCCTCGCGGACGACAGTGACGACCTCCAGTAGGTTCCCGGCCCGGGTGGGCCCGAGGTAGAGCACTCTTCCGTCCTCCTGCTCGCCGACTGCGACCGCATGCTCGATGGCGTGACGCATGTCCAAGTCTCCGACCCCGTGCTTCCGGCCTGAGGCGTAGATCTCTACGTACACAGTATCGTATCGCGAAACTATGGTTCTCGTGTGTCAAGCCGGCGGCCCGCTGGATCATCGACCCAGTACGACATCCGGTGGCGAATGAGGACCAGCGCGAGGCTCCATTGGCGGCGACGGCGTCGATCGTTGCCCGGGCCAGGTGCTGATCCTCCTCCATCCAGCGGGCGTAGAGCTTGACATGGACCCGTCGGAAGGCGAAGACGTCGAGATCACCGCGAGCACACCAGGCGAACCACGCCCGCATAGCGAGTCGTCGTTCGAGGATCAGCGTGAGTGAGCAGCGATCTGGACGTCGCGGAGGGGGCACCCCGGCGTGCAGGGCGGCGGTGATGAAACTGGGCCTCGGTGAATGCGGCGAGATGTGCTTGGTGATCCCGGCCTTGCGGGCGACTCGGCGGACGATGCGGGTGGCGCCGTGACGGTCCAGGCGCTTCCCCGATCGCGAGAGCAGGACCGGGCCGGAGAGCCGCTCCCCTGCGGCTAGGTCGATGGCTCGGCCCACCCGGGGAGGCAGCGGGATCAACGCCGGCTTGGACCCCTTGCCCAGCACGGTGACGGTGCGGTGACCGCGGTCGAAGCCCAGGTTCTCGATGTCGATGCGACAGGCCTCCGAGACCCGCAGGCCCGGCAGCCCGAGCAAGCAGGCCAGGGCGTGATCGACCGGCCCTGCGACGGCGGCCTGGGCCAGGAAGGCACCAAGCTCCATGCGGTCGAGGCCGAGCGTGGTCGACTCGGTGTCGATCTTGGGACGCCGGACGTGCTCGGCCGGCGACTCAGTCATGAAGCCATCGATGACGGCGAAGCGGTAGAAGCCGACGATTCCTGGACAGGCGACGGCCGATGGTGGCCCGGGCCAGGTGGCGCTCCTCCTCCATCCAGCCGGGCGTAGAGCTCAATGTGGACCCGGAGCACGGCGAAGGGCTCCAGGTCGGCCTAGGCACACCAGGCGAGCCATCCCCGCAGGTCGCTGGCGTAGCCGGTGCGGGTTGTGGCCCGAGTAGCGGGCCAGGAACCCGCCGACGGCGAGGCGCGCCTCGTCGAACAGCGGTGGAGGGGTCGAGACGAGTTGGGCGGTTGTTGATTCGGGTTCCATAGGGGGCCTCCTTGTTGGTGGAGGTCCAGCGCGCTCCTCGCCACGTCCGGATGCAAGGGCCACTTCCTCCCATGCCTGCCGGCGGTGGGCCGCGTGGACGACGTCCCGAGCGAGCTCCCTGGGGCGGGCAGACACTGCCGCTCGGATTAGCTCCATCCCAACTGGGCCCGGACGTACTGTGTCGGTGTGGCCTGCGAGGACTGCGGCGAGCCGGACACCAACGCCTCCCTCGGTGGCGTGGAGGTCTGCGACCGCTGCTTCGATCGGCGCATCTCCGCCCATACCGGCCTGCCCCGCCTTCCCGACCCGCCCCCGCCCATCCTCCTCGCCGGCCCCGACGGTCGCCGGCATCGCCTCCGCTACCGAGTCTGGCGACCGGGGGTGGGCATCGAGGTCCAGCTCGACGAGACCGGAGTCCCTGTTGGCGAGGGCTACCGGTTCGCCGTGCTCGGCGACAACGACGCCGACGTGGACATGCTCGTAGCCGCGGTGCGGTCCATGGCGGAGACCGAGATCGGCCGGCAGTACCTGGAGCGAACCACCGATCGGCACCGGTGGATGGTCGGTGACGACGGCGAGGTTGCGGGACGACTGGTGGGAAATGACGACGGCGACAACGGCGGCCCCTACAACGTCGTCGTCGACGGCCGGATGATGACCTGGGAGGAGCTGGCCATGGCCCTGGAGTCCTACGAAGGGCGGGGCTTTCGGCTGGTGATCGAGGACCGCGTCCGCGACCTCCGCTCCGACGCTGAGATCATCGCGCTGGCCAGCCCGAAGGCGGGACCGGCCGATGCCTGAGCGCCGGCCGAGCCTGGAGGACCGGGTGTCACGGGTCGCCGAGGCGGTCCTGGCTGAACGCAGCGTCGTCAGCCCCATCGACGTGCTGATCGGCCTCGGCTGGTTGACCCCTCAGGCCGTCGATGCCTGGCGTCAGGGTCGGGCCGACGACCTGGAGCGCCTCGCTCAGGTCAACCTCGACAAGCTCACCGCCGCCATGGCCGTCTTGCGACTCTGGGCCGCCGAGCGTGGCCTGCTCCCGAGCGAGACAGCGTACGTGGCCCGGGCTCGGGACCGGCGGCAGCTGCGGTTCAGCCGCAGTCGCGACGCGTCCCTCGAGGCCGCCTACAGGACCCATTGGGTCTCCCCGGAGCTGTCCGAGGCCAAGCAGCGCCGGCTCACCGAGCGCCAGAGCGCCGCTCCCGACCTGGTCGTCATCTCCGCCCTCGGCGACTGGACGTGCACCGCGTGCGGCCAGACCGGGGACCTGCTGATCATGGAAGGGCCAGGGCCGCTATGCCTGGGCTGCGCCGATCTGGATCACCTCGTCTTCCTGGCCGCCGGGGACGCCGCCCTCACCCGGCGGGCCAAGAAGGCGAGCGGGTTGTCGGCCGTGGTCGTTCGTTTCAGCCGGTCACGGCGCC
>JBPCNP010000014.1:0-4914 GCA_051001215.1 Acidimicrobiales bacterium | reverse complement strand
TCGTCGCAGCCACCGGCCTGGCGGTCCCGCGGCGAGGCACCCACCGCGGGCCGGCAGGGGACGGATGCCCGGAGGGTAAGGCCCGCCCACGCGACGCCTGCCACCGCGTCCCTGGCTTGGGGCCACACGCCGGCCGACCTCAAAGCCCGCCCCCGGCCGCCCCCCAAGCCCCGGCCACACGCACGACCCACGCGCGGCCCGATGCCCGGACCGCCCCCGCCCCTCCATCTCGCCGAGACGGCAACCCAGCAATCGGCCCCAACTCTCGTTTTGTCGAATCCCGGCGCCTTCACTACGCTCCCCGGACGTGTCGGAGTTCTTGCGTCAGTACCTGACCGTCGCCGTCTTTTGCGGCGCCGCCGTCCTGATGGTGGGCGGCATGCTCGGCTTGGGCAAGCTGATCCGGCCCACCCGCCCGCAAGCGCAGAAGTACATCAACTACGAGTGCGGGGTCGACCCTGTCGGCGTCGGCTGGTCGCAGAGCCAGATCCGCTACTACGTGTTCGCCCTGCTGTTCGTGATGTTCGACGTGGAGGCGGCGTTCATCTTCCCGTGGGCGGTCCGGCTCGAGGCCCTCGCCGTGTTCGGCCTCGTCGAGATGGCCATCTTCATCCTCATCCTGGCGTTGGGCCTCGTGTATGCCTGGCGCAAGGGCGTGCTTCGGTGGGTGTAGTCGAACGGGGTGGCCTGTCGGGGAAGGCCTTCAAGCCCCTCACCTGGCTTCTCAACTACAGCCGCAAGTACTCCCTGTGGGTGTACCAGTGGGGACTGGCGTGCTGCGCCATCGAGATGGGTGCGGCGTTCGGGTCACCCCGCTACGACGTGATGCGTCTGGGGGTGATCCCCTTTCCCGCCGGTCCCCGCCACGCCGACCTGGTGGTGATCTCGGGCACCGTCACCGACAAGATGGCCCCCGCGATCCGCCGCCTCTGGGAGCAGATGCCCGACCCCAAGTACGTCATCTCCATGGGCTCGTGCGCCAACTGCGGCGGCCCCTACTGGGACTCGTACTCGGTCACCAAGGGCGTCGACCAGATCATTCCCGTCGACGTGTACGTCCCCGGCTGCCCCCCCCGCCCCGAGGCCCTGCTCGAGGGCATCGTGTTGCTCCAGCAACGCATCCAGGACGAGGACATGGCCGAGCGCTGGCGAGGTGAGCCGATTGTCGTCAACTGAGCCGCCCGCCGGCACCGGTGACGGCGACGGCACTGCCGACGACGGCACTGCCGACGACAACCCCCCGTCGTTCACCGACGACCCGGCGGCCGCAGCCACCACCGACGAGCCGGCGGCCGCACCCGCCACCGACGACGCGACGGCCGCACCCGCCACCGACGACACCGGCGACGCCATACCCGGCCCCCTCCCGGCCGGGCCACCGGTCGACGACGCCCGCCTCGTGGTCCTCGACGCCCTGACAGCCGAGCTGGGCGGCCATCTGGTGGCCACCGAGACCCATCGCGACGACATCTGGGTGCGGGTCACCGCCCAGGGCTGGAAACGCGCCGCCGAGGTGTGCCGCTCGTTGGGCTTCGACTACTTCTGCTTCCTGTCCGGCCTCGACTGGATGCCTTCGGTCTCGGTCATGCGCGGCGAGGTCACCTCGGAGGTGGCCGACGGCGAGACCGATGAGGCCGAGGCCGTCGACCAGGCCGAAGCGGCCTACCCGGCCGCCGCCGGTGCCGAGCCCGACAGCGCCGAGACCGACAGCGCCGAGACCGACAGCGCCGAGACCCAGCCGGACGGCGACACGGGCAAATGGAAGACCGGCCACGGCGGGGGCGACACCCGCTTCCAGGTGTTCGCCCGCCTCTATTCCATCGAGCGCCACATGGGGCTCACCCTCAAGGCCGACCTCGACGACGATGCCCCTGCCGTCGAGACCTGGTCGCAGGTGTACCCGGGAGCCGACTGGCACGAGCGCGAGACCTGGGAGATGTTCGGGTTCGACTTCATCGGTCACCCCCATCTCGTCCACCTGTACCTGCCCGGGGAGTTCGAGGGCTTTCCCCTGCGCAAGGACTTCCCCCTCCTCGCCCGCGAGGTCAAGCCGTGGCCCGGCCTGGTCGACGTGGAGCCCATGCCCGAGACCGAAGAAGACGCCACAGCCGAACAGGTGAGCGAGGGAACGTGACCGCGGTCAGCGATCAGCAGCGGTTGGCGTACATCGCTGGCCAGGCGGCCGACGCCCGCGTCAACGTGGAGCTGCAGACCGAGGAGATGACGCTCAACCTCGGGCCCCAGCACCCGGCCACCCACGGCACCCTTCGCATCATCGCCCGCCTCGACGGCGAGCAGGTGATCCATGCCGAGGTGGTCTGCGGCTACATGCACCGGGGCTACGAGAAGCTCACCGAGGTCCGCACGTTCCCACAGGTGACCACCCTGATCAACCGCATCGACTGGCTGTCGTCGTTCGCCAACGAGGTGCCGTTCATCCTGGCCGCCGAGCAGTTGATGGAGGTTGAAGCCCCGCCCCGGGCCCAGTACATCCGCACCATCATGTTCGAGCTGAGCCGCATCGCCAACATCACCCTGTTCATTGGCGAGATGGGCGTGCAGCTCGGTGCCATCACGCCCGTGTTCTTCGCCTTTCGCGACCGCGAGTACGTGCTCAACCTCCTCGAGGCTGCCACCGGCGGGCGCTTCCACCCCAACTACGACCGCATCGGCGGCCTCAAGGACGACCTCCCCCGTGGCTGGGTGTCCGAGACCCACGAGGCCATGAAGCGGATCCGCACGTACTGCGACCAGCTCGAAGACCTGCTGATGGACAACGAGATCTTCGAGGCCCGTACCCGGGGCGTGGGGGTCATCCCCGCCGACGTCGGCCTGTCCTACGGGCTGTCGGGGGCCAACATCCGCGCCAGTGGTGTCGACTGGGACCTGCGCCGCGATTCCCCGTCGCCGCTGGTCTGGAAAGACCTCGACTGGAGGGTCTGGACCCACCCCGACGGCGATTCCTTCGCCCGGTACTGGGTGCGCCTCCAGGAGACCCGGGAAGCCACCAAGATGGTCGACCAGATGCTCGACGGCCTGCCCGCCGGGCCCATCCAGGCCAAGGTTCCCCGGATCATCAAGGTGCCGGCGGGCGAGGCGTGGGCCCACACCGAGAACCCGCTGGGCGAGATGGGCTACTACGTGGTGAGCCAGGGCGGCCTCGGCCCCGTCCGCTGCAAGATCCGCTCGGCCTCGTTCAACAACACCTCGATCGTCCCCTGGTTGCTGAAGGGTGTGTACGTGCCCGACATCATCACCATCTTGTCCAGCCTCTACTTCATCCTCGGCGACATCGACCGCTGAGCCTCAAACCGTAGAGGTCCCAAAGCCACCCCGATCCGAGGCAGGTCGGGCCGTCGTTCCAGGACCTTCAGCCCGAGCGCTAAGTGGGGAGAGCCAGGGGCTGAGGAGGCGACCAGCCCATGCCAATCGCTGGATCCGGGCTCAGCAGGCCATCACCTTGCCCATTGCGGTGCAGAACTCCGCCCACCGCTCCTCGGGGATCCGACCGGCGCAGCGGAGCAGACAGTCGACGGGGACGAGTTGGGCGTTGTCGAGGCTGGCCGCCGAGGGGTTCTTCACGCCTTCGGTCGTGCCGAGGACGACCTCGGTCGCGAGTCCCCGGACCGTCGTGGTGACGGGCGCCACGAGAACACGATGCAGCCGCGGTGCCACGCGGGCGCGGGTGAGGATGACGACCGGGCGAATCTTGTCGAGGTCCGCCCACCACACCTGGCCATGGCCCAGCTCGCGGTGAGGGTTCAAACGGCTGAACGGCGCTGCGCCGCCAGCTTCCGCACGTCAGGCGGGACGTCACCGTCGTAGGGCAGGTCGGGTCCTTCCGGCGCAGTCCAGGCAAGATTGGGATCGTCGGCGTACGGGCTCTTTTCCAAAGCCTCCACCTCTCGGCGGGCTTCGATCCTGTCGATCAGCGCCTCGAGGGCCTGATCGAGCATCCGGCTGTCACTGTCGCCTGCCAACCTCCTGCACCGATCCAGCCGTTCGCCGTTGACTGTGGTAGAGATCCGCACACGGTTCATGCCACAAAACATAGCAGCGAAATGCCCGTCGCTGCGTCAGCCGTCGGCCAGAGGATTGACCCAGCGGACTTCGGTGAACCGGGCGAAGTCGGTGTCGGCTGAGCACACCTTCACACCGTGCTCGATGGCCAGGGCGGCGAGGTGGGCGTCGGGAACGAGGTTCGCCCTGACCTGGTGCCGCTGGATCAGCCCACCCAAGACCTCGGCGTGGCGTTCGGTCGGGGCCGGCGTCCATGCCGGGCCGGCGTCGAGCCATTCCCTTACCTGTTGCCAGGCCTGGTCGGGATCGAGCGGCTGCTCGTAGGCGCGCGGATGGGTGCTGATACGGACGAAGGCGATGAGGCATGGCCATGGCAGGCCGACTCGAACGGGGCCGTTCAACTGTTCGGTCAGCCAGTCGCGTGCCCGGGCATGGAACGGACTGCGGGCGTCCCGGGCGAAGAGCAGCAGGTTGGCGTCAACGAGCATCGAGCAGATCGAGGACCTCGGCCACGTTGGTGACGTCGATGCGGGCACCCATGTCCGACGTCCGCTGTTTGAAGGGAAGCGACGGTTCCCTGGCAGTCAGGCCGGTGCGCAGGAGCTGGTTGATCGCGGCACTGACACCCACGCCACCTTCTCGTTGCAGCCGCGCTACTGCCGCCGCCACGTCGTCATCGAGCGTGACTGTAGTACGCATGCTCTAAGGCTAGCATCGTGATGCGCGGCCGCAGAGAGGCCGAATCTGGCGAGCGCCTGACCTGCTCGTTAGCCCGGATCCACCGATCGGCGTCGCCCTGACAGCCTGAGCATCACGTAGAAGTGCCCCCTGACCAGGGAGAATGGCGGTTACGAAGCCAGCCATAACCCCGAATCGGAGGGCACCTTCTCGATG
>JBPCNP010000013.1:0-4986 GCA_051001215.1 Acidimicrobiales bacterium | reverse complement strand
TGGTGAGCGAGATGGCGGGACTGCGCCTGTTCCCGACCACCTTGGTGGCGTCGATCGTGGCCCTGCTCCTCACCAGCCCGGTGGCCCTCATCGACAGCCAACGCGAGCGTGAGGGCGCCTATGATCCCGGCACGGCTCCCGCCGCCTGACGGCTCAGCTCGACGGCGAGGGGGGCGCGGCCTCGCCGGGCGTCGCCGGGTCGTCGGGCACCAGTGATCCGTCCAGGACCTGCTCGGCGACGAGTCGCATCTTGGCCCGCTGACGCATGGCCGAGTGCTGAATGAACGAGAACGCGTCGCTCTCGGACAACTTGTGGGTGTCCATGAGCAGGCCGCGTGCCCGCTCGACGATGCGGCGGGTGGTGAGCTGCTCCTCGAGGCTGTGGACCTCCTGTTCGAGGGACCGCAGCTCGGCGAAGCGACCGATGGCCACCTCGATGGCGGGTACCAGGTCGCTCTTCTGGAACGGCTTGACCAGGTAGCCAATGGCGCCGGCATCGCGGGCCTGTTCGACCAGGTCGCGCTGGCTGAAGGCGGTGAGGATCAACACCGCAGCCCAGCGGCCGCCGGCGATCTCCTTGGCTGCGGTGATGCCGTCCATGCCCGGCATCTTGATGTCGAGGATGGCCAGGTCGGGCTTGAGGTCGCGCACCATGGCGACGGCCTCGTCACCGCGACCCGTGCTGCCAACGACCTCGTAGCCCTCCTCCTCGAGGGTCTCCTGCAGGTCGAGGCGGATGATGGCCTCGTCCTCGGCGATGACAACGCGCGCAGCCACTCGTTCGCTCCTTGTGCCCGCTGGCCTACCGCTCGGCGAGCAGTCGGTCGAGAAGCTGGTTCTGGGACGACTCCAACTGGCCGATGGACGCCACCAACCGGGCCCGTTGGGACGCCATGGCGTCGGCATGGCGGCGGGCCTCGGAATGCTCGCGGTCGGCCAGTGGGGTCTCCGAGACGAGGGCCCGCACACGGGTGTCATCGGCGGTGTCGGCGAGGGACGCCAGTTGCTCATCGACCACCGCCAGCTCGTTGCGAAGACGGCGTAGCCGCTCGGCCGAAGCCGACAACTGCTTTTCGACGATCCGCTTGGACATGGGACCAAAAGTGTACCCGTCCCATTCGCCCATTCGGCGTTCGAACGCGCTCGGCAGTGGGTCGGGCGAGGCATGATTGCGGACCCGCCTTCCCCGCCAGCGAGGTGCGCCGTCGTCGACAACGTCTCCACCCCATCACCGCCACTGCCCCCACAGCAGGCTCCGGGGCCGGCGTCGCCCACGGCGTGGGGAGTGGCCGAGGAGTACTTCGATGCCGGGGGCGGCGTGTGCCGGCCGAGCGAGGCGACCCTCACAGCCGTCCTGGCCGCCATGCACGCGGGCGACGACGGACCGCCCACCACCACCCCCGTGGCGACCGCCCGGCCCGGTGGCCCCACCGGGGTCGACGGTCCGTCGGAGCTGACCACCGAGGACGGCGTCACTCTGAGCCTCGAAGCCGGCGCACGTCTCCCGCCCGACCTGCCCTTCGGCTACCACCACCTCGTCGACCTGGGCGCCGGCACGCAACGCACGCTCGTCGTGAGCCCCGGGACCTGCCGGCTGCCCGCCGCGCCCACGTGGGGTTGGGCCATCCAGCTCTACGCGGCGCGCTCGGGGCGCAGCTGGGGCATCGGCGATCTCGCCGACCTGGGCGACCTGGCCCGTTGGTCGGCCGGTGAGCTCGGGGCCGGACTGCTGCTGGTAAACCCTCTCCATGCCGCCGCGCCCCTGCTTCCCCAGGCGCCGAGTCCCTACTACCCGACCAGCCGACGCTTTCGGAACCCGTTGTTCCTGCACGTCGAACACGTCCCTGGGGCCGACACCCTGGGCGCCGAGGTCGACGAGTTGGCCGAGGTCGGGCGCCGCCTCAACAACGACCGCCGCATCGACCGTGACGCCGTCTTCGAGCTCAAGATGGACGCGCTGGGCCAGATCTGGGTTCGGCTCGGTGGTGGTCGCGACTTCGAGCGCTGGGACGCCGAACAGGGGGCCGACCTCGAGGCCTATGCCACGTTCTGCGTGCTGGCCGAGGAGCACGGCCGGACGTGGCGGACCTGGCCCGACGGCCTCCGTCACCCCGGTGGGGCCGGCATCACCGACTTCCGACGCCGCCACCGGGCCCGGGTCGACTTTCACCGATGGCTGCAGTGGCTCCTCGACGTCCAACTGGCGGACGCTTCGGCCCACGTGGCCATCGTCCACGACCTGGCCGTGGGCTTCGACCCCGACGGCGCCGATGCCTGGGAGTGGCAGGACGTGGTGGCGCCGGGCATGTCGGTGGGGGCGCCGCCCGACGAGTTCAACCGCCGGGGCCAGGACTGGGGGCTGCCCCCGTTCGACCCCTGGCGCCTGCGGGCCGTGGCCTACCGACCCTTCGTCGAGACGGTGCGCTCGGCGTTCCGCCATGCCGGAGGCTTGCGCCTCGACCACGTCATGGGCCTGTTCCGCCTGTTCTGGGTCCCGGTGGGCACCGGCCCGAGCGAGGGCACCTATGTCCGCTACCCGGGCGCCGACCTGCTCGACATCGTCGCCCTGGAGGGCCACCGGGCCGGGGCCTGGGTGGTGGGCGAGGACCTGGGCACGGTCGAGGACGAGGTGCGCCGGGAACTGGCGGCGCGCCAGGTGCTCTCCTACCGGTTGTTCTGGTTCGAACAGGGCGACCCCGCCGCCTACCCCGAAAGGGCGCTGGCCGCGGTCACCACACACGACCTTCCCACCGTCGCCGGCTTGTGGTCGGGGGCCGACCTGGCCGCCCAGCAGGCCGCGGGCATGGCGCCCAATGTCGAGGCCACCGCCGCCATGCGCGACCGGGTCGCCCGGGTGGCCGGGGTGGCCGACGATGCGCCGGTCGACCATGTGGTGGCCGGGGTGTACGAGGCGCTGGGCCGGGCACCGTCGCTGCTGCTCACCGCCGGGCTCGACGACGCCTTGAGCGTGGAGGAACGACCGAACATGCCGGGCACCGTCGACCAGTGGCCCAATTGGTCGATCGCCCTGCCGGCCAGCATCGAGGAGATCAAGGCCGACCCGCGACCCCGGGCCATCGCCGGCCTGCTCGATCGACGCCGCCCGCCCGGCGGTTAGCGTCCGCCCGTGGACATCGAGGGCCTTCGTCTGTGGATCGCCGGTACCAACGCCTGGTTGATCGCCCCGTCGGGCCCGGGCGGCGAATGCGTCCTGATCGACGCTCCCCCCGACCCGCTGGCCATCGTCGGGCGTCTGGTCGAGCGCGACCTTCGCCTGGTGGCCATCCTGGCCACCCACGGCCACGCCGACCACGTCGGGGGGGTGGCCGAGGTCGTGGGCTCGCAGGACCATGACGTCACTGTCCACCTCCACGACGCCGATCGCCACCTCTTGGCCGACCCGGTCGGCAACGGCGGCACCCTCGGGCAGGTGCTGGCCGCCGAGGAGCTCGACCTCGAGCCCCCCGAACTGGTCTACGGCCTCGATGACGGCCAGCGGGTGTCGGGAGCGGGCCTGACCTTCACCGCCATCCACACGCCCGGCCACACCAAGGGCTCGGTGTGCTTCCTCCTCGAGGCCGATGGTGAGGCGCCCGTGCTGTTCAGCGGCGACCATCTCTTCGCCGGCTCGATCGGTCGCACCGACCTGCCCGGCGGCTCCATCGACGAGCTCGAGGCGTCGATGGTCGACAAGATCCTGCCCCTCGACGACGCCATCGCCGTCCTCCCCGGGCACGGGCCCACGACCACCATTGGCGACGAACGCCGCACCAACCCCTTCATCGCCCGCTTCCTCGCCAAATAGGTGATCCCGGCCCGGGTCAGGGCAGATCAGGGGGTGACACCGCAGCGCCGGCCGCTGCGCTGCCGCTCGCCGCCTCGATGACATCCATGGTGACGATGGAGTCGACCTCGCCCTGGCCGATGAGCTGGCCGACCTTGACGTTGTCGAAGCTGACATATTACCGGCTCGGGTGCTTGAGCTTTCCCAGCTGGTAGCCGACGAGCCAGCCCGTCCCTCTGACGGCAAGGACAAGGAGGAGGACGGCGAACGCCAAGGTCGCAGCCGCCAGCACCCACATGGCCAACTCGAGCAGCCCGTTGTTACCCGGCAGGATCGGCGCAGGCGTCGTGGCGGTGGAGACAAGCATCGTGGCGATCGTAGACCTCGGTGCAAGCACTACGCCCGTGCCTCCATTGCGGCGAGTTCATCCACCCGGAGGCGACCGTATGCCGGTTCTGCCGGCGGGACACGCCTGCCGTCGGAGGCGCAGTGGACGAAGACGCGTTCGACCACGAGGGGCAGTCGTTGTACGGCTCCTGAGGGTCAGGTCGACCAGGCTTCGAGATCGTCGTCGAGCACCCCGTAGATCGGGTCGTCGAGCACCCCGTAGATCGGGTCGTCGAGGTTGATGCACGGGGCGTAGTCAGCCGCTGGTGGGCGCCGACTCGGACCGGACGGGCCAGGGCGGCGACTGCTCGTGCAGCAGCCACACCCGGCGGCGAGGAGAAGTCGACCCACCGGTCATCGAGGCGCTCGCCGCTGGGATGGGCCCAGTCGCCGGTGGGCGCTGGACCGGTGGGCGGTGTCGGGGTGCCGCAGCGCTCCAATGGTCGCCCACGGGCATCGGTGAACACGACGCCGTCGGGGTCGTCGGCGTTGCCGGTGATCCCCAGCTCTGCCCGGTGATGCGGGCGATGATGGTGGGAGCACAGCGCTATCAGGTTCGGCATGTCGGCGAGTCAGGCGGACCAGGCGTCGAGGTCATCGTCTTGAAGCCCGTAGATCGGGTCGTCGAGGTTGATGAACTCGGGGTAGTCGCGCTCTTGGTCGAGGGGTGGCCGGGCCGAGGAGGGGGTCGCCGCCTCGCCTGCAGTCGCCGGGGCGGCCGGAGGCGTGGCGAAGTCGATCCAGCGGTCGTCGAGGCGCTCGCCGGTGGGATGTGTCCAGTTGCCGGTGGGCGGAGACCCGGTCGGGGGCGTGGG
>JBPCNP010000012.1:0-6251 GCA_051001215.1 Acidimicrobiales bacterium | reverse complement strand
GCTCGAAGAGGCGCAGGGCCCGCAGGCGCATCTGGCGCATCCAGTCGGGCTCGCCCTTCATCCACGACATCTCCTCGACGATGTCGGCGTTCAAGCCCTTCTTGGGCTTGAAGATGTAGTCCTCCTGGGGATCGATCCATCCCAGCTGGTAGCGATCGAGGTCAAGTGCGGTGGTAGCCATCAGGGCACCAGCTCCATTGGGTTCGAGGTCTCGGGGGTCGAAGTCGCGGGGGTGGAGGTCGCGGGGGTGGAGGTCGCGGGGGCGAAAGCAGAATTTCTCCTACGTAGATAGTAACAAGTCTCCCCCCGCTCGTTCATCCCCGAACCACGATTTCGTCGAGGGGCTCCTCGGTGGCCGGCGTGTGGGAGCCGAGGCGGCGTCCCAGCCGGTTGGTGGGCACCTCGACGTAGCGGTGGACGAGGCCGGCCAACACGATCACGATGGCCACGGTGAGGGGCACGACCACCAGGTAGCTCGCGACGTACCGGTAGAAGAAGTGCATGAGGATCCAGCCGATCACGGTGTGAATCAGGTACAGCGGGTAGCTCACGTCGGCCAGCCAGTCCAGGGGCCGGAGGTAGGGAAGGAGGTCCCGCACCAGGTAGAGCAGGGTGAACACCGCGAGGGCAGAGAGGGTGGAAGCCAGGAAGATGAGCGGCTGATTGCCGGTGAACGGTCCGTTGTACAAGCAGATGGCGTAGAGGCCGACGAGCCCCGCCCCCACCGCGACCGAGGACCGGGCGCTCCACGTCCCCCGGTAGTGCTCGTGGAAGGCCAGGCCGATGAGGATGAACACGACGAACCCGGTGTTGCGACCCAGGTGGGTACGCAGGTACCACAGGGGCGGCACGGAGGTGGTGGGCGCGGGCGGGCCGATCGTCACGCAGACCGTCGTCAGCGCCACCGCCACCGCCACCACCGTGGCCCGGCGGTGCAGGACGCCCCGCCAGGCGCACAGGGCGGCGATGACGTAGAAGATCTCCTCGATGGCGAGGGTCCAGTACACGGGGTCGACCCACGGCTTGCCCAGGTACACCCCGAACAGGCCGCCGCTCGACCCCACCACCCGGAGACCGTACGGGAACGGGGCACCGAGCAACCACGCCTGCACGCCCAGGACGGCCAGGGTGAGGCCGATGCCCGCCCACAGCGTGGGGTAGAGGCGAAAGAGGCGACGGGTGAAGAAGCCTCCGATGGTGTTGCGCTCGAAGGAGAAGGGGATGACAAAGCCGCTGATCAGGAAGAACAGGGCCACACCGAACGCGCCGGGCCAGATGTGGACCTTGTCCAGAAACCCGAAGATCGACGTCTGCATGGCCGGCGACGGGATGACGACGCGGGAGGCGGGCGGCGTGAACGCCAGCAGCGACACCACCCCGGGAGTGGCGAAGTAGTCGTGACCGAGGTGTTCCCACACCACGATGAGGCAGGCCACGCCCCGCAAGGCCTGGGCGAACCACACCCGTTGGGTGCCGTGGGCACCGTCGGGCGCCACCGTCTCGCTGGGTTGCACCCTTTGTCGCTCCCGAGGGTCAGAACAGACCGGTGTGCCGTCGCAGCCGAAGTCGCCGGTCGGCGACGACCGCGAGAGACACTACCGCCAGGGGAAAGGCTCCCGAGGGCGGACCGACCGCCGCCAGTCAACCGCCGGTGGCTGGCTCCGCTCTGGCCGGAGCAGGGCTGGCGCCGGGCGCATCCTCGATGGCCACCACGATGGCGTAGCCCCCGATGGCGCGCAGGCGGGCGACGGCAACGGGGACGCCGGCGCACACGAGCGTCTCGATCCGGCCTGTCGCTTCGTCGAACTCGATGTCGTCGAGGGCGCCGAGGAGGTCACCACGGTCGGTGAGGACCCGGCCTCCCAGCAGGGCGACATCGCCCGTGATCACCCGTTCCTCGCGCTCGCCATGGGCCGAGCGCAGGCTCGCCCCGCTGTCCACCACGGCGGCGTCGGGGCCGACCCCGGTGATCGACGTCCAGTCAACCAGGCGCGCCTTGTGCCCCTTGCCCACCTGCAGGGCCACGATCTGACCGGAGGCCACGTCGACGACCGCGCCGTGGACCTGGCCGACGGTCTCGGCCGTGTCGCGGGCGACCACCGCGGTGCCCATGGCCTCGCGCAGGCCCATCATGACGAGCTCCCGGACAGCTGGGAGCGGAACTCGTCGACCGCGGCACCGAAGCCCGACAGGTCGTCGCGAATGAACGGCTCGGCGGCCGCCGGCACCATCAGGGCGGTTCCCGAGACGGCCAGAGCGGCGGGAATAGGCAGGAAGAGGGGGCGACCGGTGTGGCCCTGGAGCTTGGGATCGCCTTCCAACTCGTAGCCCAGGACCTCACCGCTGTCGACGGCCACGACGATGTCGGTGACCTTGCCCAGGCGGTGCCCGGTGTCGGTCAGCACGTCGTTGCCGACCACGTTGCGGCCGGCCGACGACTGGGCCTCGGCGGCCAACCCGCCCTTCTCCTCGCAGACGTCGGCATCGGTCACCATCACCGCATCGCGCCCGATACCGGCCACTCCCGACATGGGCAGGACCGCCTTCATGGGCCCCCGCAGAAAGCCCCGCTTGTTGAGGGTGAAGCCGAGCAGGTGACCCTGGTCGGGGTTGTACACGACATCTTTGACCTCGGCCAGGGCTTCGCCCTCGGCGATGCTCACCACGGGCAGGCCCGCCAGTTCGGTGGCCCGCACCAACAGCCGCGAACCCTCATCCCTGTTCTCGCCGTCCCTGCCCCCGGTCACATTTTCCCCCGGTCGCGTCGGGGCTTCGAGGCGATCACCCCGCCTGCTCGCCGCTTGCGCTGGATGACGACGAAGGCGGCCAGGGCGATCACGATGACGGCGAGGATGAGGAGCAGCAGTGTCAGTGTGTTCAATGCCGGACCTCCTGAGGCTCCGGGAGCACGGGGCCCGGGCGCTCGTCCGCCGACGACCTACCCACGGTGGCTGGCGCCGAACCAACGCGAAGGACACGGGCCCGGGCGTGCTCGACGAGCTGTCGGAACAGGCCCTGCTGCTCGGGTCGGTCCTCCAGCAGCTCCGGATGCCACTGCACGGCGACGACGTGGGGGCTGCCGGGTACCTCGATGGCCTCGATGGTGTCGTCTTCGGCCCACGCCACCGCACGCGTGCCCGGGGCGGCCTCGTCGACGGCTTGGTGGTGGATGGAGTTGACGTCGACCTCGGTTGCCCCCAGTGCTTCGGCCAGATGACTGTCGGGCTCGATCTTCACCCGGTGCACACCCTCACGCCAGCGGTCGTTGTGGAAGTGGACCTGACCCGTGACCGCCGGGACGTGCTGTATGAGAGAACCCCCCAGGGCCACGTTCACCACCTGCATGCCACGGCAGGTGGCCAGGACCGGGAGCTCGGCGGCCATGGCCCGCTCCAGCAGCCGGATGTCGAAGTCGTCGCGGGCGGGGTCGACACCGTCGGTCTCGGCCACCGGATGGGCACCGTAGCGGGCAGGCTGGACATCGCCGCCACCGGTGAGCAGCACGCCGTGCACGGCGCCGAGGACGTCGTCGACGGCGTCGGGCGACATGACGGGCAGGACGACGGACACCCCACCGGCCCGCTCGACGCCCTCCACGTAGAACCTCGAGGCGGTGTGCAACAGGGTGAACCCCACGCTCGTTTCCACGACCCTGGGATAGGCGGAGATGCCGATGACGGGCTTCACGGGCCCACAGTACGGGAGCCAGGCGAGCTGCGGTGCCCGAGCCCGGTGCCATCGCCGAGAGTCACGCCTGGCGGCCCAGGTCGTCGGCCAGCTCCACCAGGGCGGCCACGTCGGCGGCGGCATCGTCGCTCGGGCAGAAGACGGCCCCGGCGCCGAGGGTTGCCGCCAGGCGTCCGCCAGCGCCGGCATCGGGCGCCACCAGAACCACCAGTGCCCCCTCCCCGATGAGGGCTTGGGCCAGTGACTCGGCCCGCCTGTCGTCACCGGTGCCGTCGCCCAGCATGACGAACGCGACCCGCCCCGACAACCGACCTCCCATCAGCCCAGCGTAGAACGGGTCCCCTTCGTCACCGCGGGCCGAATGCCGACCGATCAGGTCGGGTTTATACTGGGTCCATGGCCGACGCTCGCCCTCCCAACGGGACTGCTGCGCCCGCCGGTTCGGGCGGCCCCGGCGACGGGCCACGGCCCATCGACCCGCGAGGCCCCCGGTTCAACCAGGCCGTGATCTGCGCCCTGCTCCTCGTGGCCTTCGTGGCCAACTGGCCCGTGGTCATTCCGGGCGTGGCCACCGTTCTTCTCGCCGGGGCCCTTCTCGGACCCCGATTCGGTCTCTTCCTGGCCCTGTACGCAACGGTGATCAAGCCCCGCCTGGGCCCTCCCGTCGAACTGGAGGATCCTCGCCCCCCTCGCTTTGCCGCCGGCTTCGGCGCGCTGGTGCTGGGTGCGTCCACCCTGGCCTTCGTCGCCGGCCAGGTCGACCTGGGGTGGTTGCTGGCTCTCGCCGTGGCCGTGCTCGCCGGCCTGGCCTCGGGAACGGGGATCTGCGTTGGCTGTGAGCTCTACCTGGTGATGGCCCGGGCGCGGGGCATCGCCGTCCCTCGCTCGGTGGGCACCGGTACGCCACCCACCACGTCGCCGCGAACCACCGCGGAATGATCCTCGTGCGCTTCGGCGTGGTAGTCGTCTTGGCCTTCGGGGTCCTGTTGGTCACCCGCCTCTACCGGACGTGGCGAGCAGGCGTGGTCGCCGACCGCCCCGACCATCCCCTGGTGCCCGCCGCCCTCCGAGGCCAGGCCGAGCGCACCTGGGTGATGTTCACCACGCCGTATTGCGCCACCTGCGGGCCGGCCGAGGAGAGCCTGCGGGCGGCCGACCCGGGCGCCCGGGTGGTCCGGGTCGACGCCACCCGCGAGCCGTTGCTGGCCGACGCCTTCCGGGTGCGCAGCGCGCCGACGGCCGTGTTGGCCGACGCCGACGGACACGTGCAGGTCCGTCTCGTGGGCGCCGAGGCCGTGCACCGCTGGGCGTCGACCCGGCCCTGACCCGCCGGGCGTTGTCCGTCCCTTGGTGTCGCTCTAGACCTGGGCGGGCCCGCCGAGCAGGGGCCGCAGGCCGTGCTGGAGGTCGCGACGGGCCGGGTTGGCCTGGTCCCGCTTCGACAGGACCGGCTGGCTGACGCCCCAGTCGGCTCCGATCTCGGGATCGTCCCAGGCCACCCCGAGCTCGTCGTCGGGGCTGTAGTACTGGTCGACAAGGTAGGTGATGGTCATGTCGGTCAGGGCGGCGAATCCGTGAGCAACGCCCGGGGGGATGTAGACGCCCTGCTCACGGTCTTCTCCGATGTCGAGTTGCAGGGTGACGCCATCGGTCGGTGACGACTCGCGCAGGTCGTGGAGCACGACGCGGGCCCGGCCACGGGGCACGTACCAGTAGTCGGCCTGGTGGAGGTGGTAGTGAAGGCCGACCACGCTCCCGATGACCTTGTCGGAGCAGTTGGCCTGCACCATCTCCCGTCCGTCGGGAAACCACGATCGCCGGTAGGTCTCGGCGAAACGGCCCCGGTCGTCACCGAAGATCATGGGGCTGACGAGGAGGACCCCGACGATGCTCTCGGACTCGACGACGGGCGCCAGGCCCGTGGCGGGGACAGGGTCAGAACTGAATACGGCCATATCCTCCACGGTAGAACACCAGTGGGCGACCCTCGTGATCGACGCCCATCTCGTGGACCCGGCCCAGGACCAGGATGTGGTCGCCGGCGTCGTGTTCGATCTCGACGGTGCAGTCCAACCACGCCAGCCCGCCGACCAGGACCGGCGCACCCGACGGGGCCGCCCGCCAGCCGACGCCACGGAACCTGTCCCGGCTCCGGCCCGCAAAGGCCCTGCACAGGTCCTCTTGGTCCTCGGCCAGGATGTTCACGCAGAACGAGCCGGTGCTGCGAATCCGGGGCCAAGTGGACGACGACTCGGACACGCAGAAGGCCACCAGCGGCGGATCGAGCGACACCGACGTGAACGAGTTCACGGCCAGCCCGGCCGGACGCTCGTCGTCGGCCGTGGTCACCACCGTGACCCCTGTGGCGAAGTGCCCGAGCACCTGGCGGTAGCGGGCGGCCTCGATACCACCCACCCCCACGCCCACCTCCGGGCCCGCATCCCCGCTCAGGGGGCCGCTCGGGCCCAGGTCCCCGCTCAGGGGGCCGCTCGGGCCCAGGTCCCCGCTCAGGGGGCCGCTCGGGCCCAGGTCCCCGCTCAGGGGGCCGCTCGGGCCCAGGTCCC
>JBPCNP010000011.1:0-3621 GCA_051001215.1 Acidimicrobiales bacterium | reverse complement strand
ATCTGGGATGAGGCCGGCGGTACGATGAGCCCCCATGGGCAAGCGCAGACGCAGACGAGCCGAGGAACGCGAACTCGCCTACCGGGCCCGGACCAAGGCCTTGGCCGACGAGCTGGGTCTCCCCGACTTCTGGGCGCTGCCGCGTCGTCCCGTCGGTCCCGTCCTTCCCGGCTTTCAGACCGAGACGAGTTTTTGGCGACGCGACCGCCGCGTGTAACACGCGCTGCACGTACTTGGTGAATCCAGCGTTTCCGGCCTTGTCGTTGATCAGGTAGCTGGGGTCAAGACCGCCGGCGAGCCGGCGCCCGCAGGGCTTGGTCTTGACGCCAGCGGGCACCGGCGCCGAACAATGGAAACTGCCCAGCGGCCCAGCCGCTGGGCATGCCCGACCCTCATAGTCCGATGCCGAGGTCGATGCCCCGCTCGATACCGCGGTCCAGGGTCGGGGCACGTTGCTCCAACCACTGCTCGGGGCCCTGCGGTCGCTGCGGAGCGATCCCGTCGAGGTCCTGACGTTCGATGTCGAGCTCCCAGGCGGCGGTGGCGATCAAGGAGTCCAGGCGATCCAGGCGGCGCAGTGCCTCGGGATGGGCGACGGTGAAATGCACGTGGCCGGCGTACTGGCCGTACAGCTCGTCCAGGGTCTTCCTGGCTTCGGGAAGTTCTGCTCGCAGACGGGCCCGCTCCGGGGCGGCCAGGGCCTCGAAGGTGTCGCGCAACGGTCCGATCTTCTCGGCGGCGCGATCGGCCCTGCGGTGCAACTGAAGCCGTTCCCGCAGGCCGGCGTGAGGAGCACGCTGCTCACACGACCGCCACTCGTTGTAGGCCCTGGTCCAGGCAACTGCGGCATCGCCGACGGGCGTTCCCTGCAGGAAGCTCGACCCTTCGGCCTTCTCCAGGTCCGCCAGCTCGAGTTCAAGCCTCTGCACCCGGGTCTGGGCATCGCGGAGGGCGCAACCGGGATCGGGGGGAACGACGGCGGCCAGCGCCTGGCGTTCGGCCACCAGACGGGCATGGCGCAGGTTGGCGGGTACCGTTCGATCGGCGGCCTTGGCCGCCTGGACTGCCGGAGACTCGCGTGACGGCACGCCCCGGTCGATGGCCCAGCCGATGCGTCGGGAGTGTGACCACGACCTGCCCAGGTCCTCGACGGCCTGGTCGACCGAATCGGCCACCACGTACACCGTCGAGCGCTCCCTGGCCCGGCTCATCTTCACGTAGGCCAGCTCCCGACCACCACCGTCCTCGAGGCAATGCGCCCGGGCCACCGTGGCGCCCTGGGAGCGATGGACGGTCACCGCGTAGGCGTGCGCCAGATGCGCGGTGTCGAGGTCGGCCCCGGCGAAGCGCTGGAAGCGTCCGTCGTCCATGGTGGCGCCCAGCTCGCGGTGCTTGAGGTCCACCGCCTCCACCGTCCCGCACTCCGAGGTCACGATCTCCCCCTTGGCTCCCGGGGCCAGCGTCACGATGCGATCGCCGGCGCGATATGGCGTGTCGGCGACGACCAGCTCGGGGCCCGACAGCTTGTCGAGGCCGTCCCACGCCTGGCGGGCCCGGCGGTTCAGCTCGGCCACGTTGGCTCGCCGCCACGCATACATGGCCGCGTCGGCACCGCCGGCTACGTCGGCCACCCAGCCGGCCACGGTGGCGTCGAGGGCCGTGTCCCGATCACCGGACACGGTGATGCGACCGGACGCGGCATACCAGGACACGGCGGCATCGACGTCGCCCGAGCGTAGGTGGGCAAGGGCGGTCCGTTCGGCGGGATCGACCTGGCGCACGTTCTCGGAGAGCACGTGCACAGCCCCGCCGAAGCGCGACACGAGGGCCTCGAAGCCGCCGCCGGGGCCAACCGCGGAGAGCTGGCGGTGATCGCCGACGGCCACCACCTTGGCGCCGCCCGTGCGGGCCGCCTCCAGGAAGGCGAGCAGGGCGGCATCGTCGGTCATCGCCGCTTCATCGAGGACAGCGACGTGGCGGGGGGTCAGGCGCAGTGAGTTGTGCCGGATGCGCCAGTTCAACGATGCCAGGGTGCGGCTGGGCTCGATGCCGGCCTCACGGCCGAGGGTGCGGGCCGCCTGGCCGGACGTCGAGGTGCCCACCAGCTCGTAGCCGGCGGCCTCGAAGCCGTCGCGTGCCGCAGCCAGTGCCGTCGTCTTTCCCGAACCGGCCACCCCGACGACCAGCTCCACTCCGCGTCCCGACGTCAGGATCTCGTCCACCGCGCTGCGCTGGCCGGCGGTAAGAGGCCGGCCCAGGGTTGCCTCGGCCCGCTCCACGGCCGCATCGGCCGCATCCAGGCTCACCTTGGGGGCGCCGAGGCGGGCGACCTGGGACTCGACGCAGCGGGCGATGGCCTGCTCGCGGGCGATGGTCGTGGCCGTGGCGTAGGCCCGGTCGTGGGCCCCGGCCACCCGCAGCAGGGGAACGGCCTCGGGGTCGGCCAGGGTGCGGCCCACCGCCTTGGACAGCTCCGTCAGGTTGCGGCCGTAGAGCCCGGGGGCCACGGCCACGATGACGTCACGCTTGGAGAACACCTTGCGTTCCACCAACCGGCTGTCGTCGGCCAGGGCCTCGGTGGCGATGTCCCGCAGCTCGATCGGCATCAGCTCCGACCGGGGTCGGCGGTAGGTGGCGGCCTCGTGCTCGACGGCGGTGGCGATGCGATCGACGCTCCAGCCGGCGTGTTCGATCTCGGCCACCCAGCGGGGCATCAGCTCGCCGACGGGCGTGTGGCGCTTGGGGTCACGGGTGGTCCGTGCGGCGATGTTGCGGGCCCGGTAGGAGTCATAGCCGGTGCGGTCCATCTCCGCTTCGATCTCCGCCGCCCGTTTGGAGTGCGCCTCCATGACCGCCTCGGGCACCCCGGCGATGGCCCAGTGCCCGAGACGACCCGACGGACCGGCGTCAGCGACGATCCCGTAGCCCAGCTCCACCGCCCGCTGAGCCGAGGCCACCCGGCCGACCATCGTGGCGGCGTGCACGTGCTCACGCCACAGGGCGGTGTCGGCCGCCTTCCAGCCGCCCTTGGCGTCGTCCATACGCACGAGGTTGGCCACCAGCACGTGGTCGTGGGGACAGGGGTCGCCGGCCCGGGAGGTGGCGTGGCGGGTCGTGGCGTAGATGAGGCCTTCGGTCCGCGTGCGGGCCACGTCTCGGCCCCGCCTTCCGCCGACGGCCCTGGTCACATCGTCGAGGTAGGCGAGTGTGGCAATGCGCTCCGCGTCCATGATGGCGTGCATGTGCTCGGCCCGGCCGATGACGCCCAGCTCGGCGACGGACTTGTGCGCCGAGATCACCAGCTCCAGGCCGGGCCGCTTGGTGTGGACAAGGCGCTCGCCGGTGGTGGGGTCGCAGCGGCCGTCGGGGCCGAAGATCGCCTCGTACTGGGCGTCGGTGACGGCGCCTTCGAGACCGAGCCCCTTGGCGCCGCGCCCGCCCCACAGGAGCGGCGTCTCGCCGTGGCGGGCGTAGTAGGCGAGCGCCTGGCCGGGGTGGTCGTCGCCCCGGGCGAGCACGGTCTCGCGGTGGTAGGCGACCGAGTCCGCTCCCATCATCCGCATCCATGCCACGGCGCCGGGCCTCCCATGCAACATCGAGATGTTGCAATCGTGTCTCGTC
>JBPCNP010000010.1:0-55098 GCA_051001215.1 Acidimicrobiales bacterium | reverse complement strand
GTCTGCACCACGACCAGATCCTCGTCCCGGTCGTCATGCGCCACTGGAAGCTCACCGACCTCGAGGGGTTGTCCCCCGAGGCCGAGCAGGCCCGCGACCGCCTGGTGTCGTTCATCGGACGGATGGGTTCGATCGCCCGTCGCCTGGAAGCAAAGCGGGCCCGCGAGAGGTCCGGCGACCACTCCCCCACTCCGGTGATGGCCGCCCAGTCCTAGCGGACTCTGGCCACTGCTACCACCCGCAGGCCCAGTAGTCCTGCCACCGCGGTAGAGAGAGGAGGAGCGTGGAGAGTAGGGCAGGCACGCGTACCGCTCCCTGTCCTGCGCACTTACCCCGGCAATCGCGGCAGTGTTACCGTGCGGCCGGAAGGGCGGCCGACGATAGCGGGAGGGCGGGTTGACGACGTTGACCTCGACTGGGGCGATGGCGGGGCGACGAGTGCAGAAGGCGGTGGCCGCACTCGCCCTTGCGCTCTCGATGGTGGCGATCGAACTGGCGGGTACGGCGGTTGCCGCGCCCACCATCGGTTGCGGCACCGTCATCACCAGGACCACCAAACTGACCACCGACATCGGCCCGTGCCCGGGTACGGGCCTGGTCATCGCCGCGGACAACATCACCGTCGACCTCGACGGGCACCGGGTCTTGGGCGATCCCGAAGCCCGCGGCTCGGGACCGGACCAGGCCGGGGTGGTTCTGCGCCAGGTCCACGGGGTGACGCTGAAGGATGGCACGGTCCGGGGCTTCGACGCCGGCGTGGCGATCAGAGGGGGTGGGCGCAACACGATCACGGGTGTCCGTGCCCTCGACAACGTGAACTACCGGGTGGTGACGGGCCGCGACGCCCTGCCCCCCAGCGGTCCGGGCAATGGACTTTCCTGTGATCTGGGCGACGGCATCGCCGTGCTCGGCTCGAACGGGAACAGGCTCGTGGGCAACACCATCGTGGGCAACGGGCCCTACTCGGGCGCCGCCATGATCGACCAGTCCGACCACAACATCGTGGCGAACAACGAGGTGGTCGACAACGACATCGTCAACCAGCATGCGAGCGACGGGGCGACCGTCTGCGGTGGCCTGGCCGGCGAGGTCGGAGCCGCGGGCAAGTTGGTGCAGGACGTGGGCGTGCGCATCGAGGGGCCCGGGGCCACCCACAACACGGTCGCAGGCAACCACATCGTCAGGAGCGCGCTGGCCGGCGTCATGGTGACTGCCTTCCGCAATGCCTTCCCGCAGGCCAACAACGGTTTCAACCAGATCGTCGGCAACTCGATCTTTCAGACCGGCCTCAGGACCCGCGAGGTACAGGACTTCTTCGACGACTATCACTCGTCGGGCATTTTCCTGCACAACGCGGGAACGACCGAGGTAACCCTGTCCTACGGCAACACCATCGCCGGCAACACCTCGTCTGACAACGCCGGCGGCGGCATCGAGGTCGTTGGCACGTTCCCCGGTAGCGGCGAGGTGGGCGTGGGTGGGAACACCATCACCGGCAATGTCACGAACAACAACCGCCTGACCGGCATCCTCCTCAACGAGGGGGTCACCGACCACGTCGTGTCGGGGAACCAGGCTCACGGAAACGGCCTGGACAAAGCCTTCATCGCACACCTCAACGCTCAGGACCCGTTCATCCTCTGGGTGGCAGCCGACGCCGCCGACGACAATTACCACTGCGACGCCAACGTCTGGTCGGACAACCAGTTCGGGACCGTGAACCAGAGATGCGTGAAGGCCAACGGGGGAACCGGCAAGGTCGTTGGGCCGGTTCCCCCCGCTCCGGCACCAGTCGCCAAAGCGAGCCTGATCAGTCGCCCCCCGGGTGGCGATCCTCTGCTCGGCCGTGGTGGCCCGTAGCCGATCCTGACCAAGGGGCGCCGTGCTCGGCACAGCGTGCCGACCAGGTCGTGGGGGTCACCTGCACGGCCAGCCGCAGGCCGCACCGGGGACAGAACCGGGGAGGATCGTAGGCGTCCGAACAGCCGCCGCACAGGTGGGCGGGCCGGCCACACCCGGTGCAGCACCGATCGCTCACAGCACGCCGGAGAGGGCTCCCACGGGCATGCCCAGGTCCTCGAGCATGCGCAGGTCGGCCTCGGGCGGGCGCCCGAGGGTGGTCAGGTAGTTGCCGATGATGAGGGCGTTGATGCCCGCCGTCATCCCCATGGCCTGCAGATCGCGCAGCGTGAGCTCGCGGCCCCCGGCATAGCGCAGGATCACCTCGGGTAGGGCCAGTCGGAACAGGGCGATCCACCGGATCGCGGCCAGAGGCGACACCAGGGGGCGGTCGGCGAGTGGGGTTCCCGGCCGGGGGTTGAGGAAGTTGACGGGGACCTCGGCCGGGTGCACCGCGGCCAGTTCTTCCAGGAGCTCCAGGCGCTGCTCGTCGGTCTCGCCCATACCGACGATCGCTCCGCAGCAGAGCTCCATGCCCACCTGGCGCACGAGCAGGCACGTCTCCACCCGCTCCTCCCAGGTGTGGGTGGTGACGACCGATGGGAAGAACGACCGCGCCGTCTCCAGGTTGTGGTTGTAACGGTGCACCCCCGCATCGGCCAGGCGCAGCGCCTGGTCGGGCGACAGGATGCCCAGGCTCACGGCCACGTCGAGCCCGGTGCGCTCGCGCACCTGGGGCACGAGCTCGACGACCTGGGCCAGGAGGCGCTCGTCGGGACCCCGGACGGCGGCGACGATGCAGAACTCCGACGCCCCCAGGGCCGCGGTCTCGGCGGCCGCGGCCAGGACCTCGTCGGGGTCGAGCATGCGTCTGGCCTTGACCGGTGTGGGGAACAGCGCCGACTGGCTGCAGAAGTGGCAGTCCTCGGGGCAACCGCCGGTGCGGGCCGACAAGATGCCCTCCACTTCGACCACCGGGCCACAGCGGGCCAGGCGCACCTCGTGGGCGAGGGCGGCCAGGGCCGGGACCGATTGATCGGGGAGCCGGGACAGCACGCCCAACTCGGATGGAGTCAGGGTGCGTCGATCGTCGATGAGCGCCAGTCCCGCTGACGCCAACAGGGCCCGTGCCTCCATGGGGTCGACGATAGCGACCGCCGGCGACGATCGACGTAGCCATCGTCGGCCGGCGGTACGAATAGCATCGGCCGATCGTCGCCCCAACGCTGCGGTCCAGCGACCCTGACGCCTTGGCGGCCGGACGCCAGTGCCCCCTCGACCCCGCCTTGGTCCTGGTCGTCGCCGCCGTCGGGCTGGGCCTGCGCCTGTGGATCCTGCACTCGCACCTCGGGGGCCTCGACTCCGACGAGGCCATCACCGGCCTGATGGCCCGTCGCCTGCTGCACGGTCACACCAACGCCTTCTACCTGGGCCAGGCCTACGGCGGCACCCAGGAGGCGGTGCTGGTGGCCCTGGTGTTCTCCGTCGTCCGATCGTGGACGGTGGCCATGAAGGTCGTGCCCGTGGCCCTGTGGGCATCGGCCAGCGTGCTGGTGTGGCGTATCGGTCGCCGGATGTTCGGCGAGGCCGCCGGGCGCGTCGCCGGCCTGTTGTTCTGGGTCGGGCCGGCGGCGACCCTGTGGCTGTCGATCAAAGAAGAGGCCTTCTATGGCGTCACCATGGTGATGGGTCTCACCATCGTGCTCTTCGCCGTGCGCCTGGTGGAGCGAGCCGCCCCCCTCGACGCCGTGGCCGCCGGTCTGGCCGCCGGCCTGGGGTGGTGGGCCAACCCCCAGATCGTGTTCTTCGCCCTGCCGGCGCTGGTGTGGATGGTGGTGCGTCGACCCGCACTCGTACGCCTGGCGTGGCTGGCCGTCTGCGGGGCACTGGTCGGTGCGGTCCCGTGGCTGTACGCCAACGTGGGCAGGGGGTTCCCGTCACTGCACTCCCCCCCACAGGTCGTCCAGTCGACCTACCTCCACCGCCTCCGCCTGTTCGCCGAGACCGGGCTGCCGGTCCTGGTCGGGCTGCGCCGGTTGTGGACTACGCGCTGGCTGGTGCCCGGACTGGCGCCCGCGCTCTATCTCGCCCTCCTCCTCGCCCTCGCCGCGGCCGGGACCTTCGTCCTCGTGACGCTCGTCCGCGACCGTCGCGACGACGGCGCCGGCCTGCTGGCCCTGGCCTGCGTGGGCTACCCGTTCGTGTTCGCCATCTCCTCGTTCGCCTTCTACGTCTCCGATGGCCGCTACCTGTTGTTCCTGTGGCCCTTCCTCGCCCTGTTGGCGGCATCGGCCCTCATACCCCGAGCGGCACAGGTGGCAGTCATCGCCGGGGTGGCCGCTCTCGGCGTGGCCGGTGTGGCCCTGGCGCTGGGTGAGGCCAACCTCGATCCCATCGCACCCAACGCCGTGGCCCACCCGCTCGGCCCCGCGCTCAGGGTGCTCGACGAGCGCGGCGTCTCAGATGTGTTCGCCGACTACTGGGCGGCGTACCGCATCGACCTGGCAACCGAGGAACGAGTCAATGCGACCCCCCTCTCGGGCAGCATCCGAGACTTCGCCCTGATGGACCGGGTGCGATCGAGTCCCCGGCCCGGCTACGTGGTCCTCGACGGCTCCCCCTCCGATCAGGCCCTCGGCACGTCCCTCCGTGAGCGGGCCATGCCCTACCAGCGCCTGGTGGCCGGCGACTACGTCGTCTATCTCCCCGCGGCCGCGGTGATGCCCGAGTCGGTCGCCGGCATCTGACGCCGCTGGCGCACCCGGTACGACGCCAGGCTCATGGCCATGATGAGGAGCAGGGCCAGGGCCGACCACCGGGTACGGCCCTGCCGGACGGGACCGCCGGCGCCCGAGGCCTGGATGCTCACGCGCGCCGACCCTTCGACATGGACCTGGAGGGGTACGGACACGGCATTGTCGGAACCTGCGTCGGCCTCGATGACAACGTGGTAGTCGCCGGCGCTGGCTGGCGGAGGAAGGGACTCGGCCACCTCGCCCACGTCGACCAATCGGGGGGAGACCGTGCCGGCCAACCCCGCCGGCGTCACGTAGCGCACGGTCACGACGGCGGGAGCGCTGAGGTCGTAGTGGACGACCGGGGACGGCCCCGCCCGTCCCGGTGGGTCGACCTCCGCCGTCTTCAGCGACAGGGGCTGACGGCTCTCGGGCGGGATCACCCGCACGCCCCCCTTGGCCGCCACCACACGCCACTGTCCCGTCTCGATACCACCCAGCTGGGCCCCCGAGCCCGACACCGCCTTGAAGTACCGCTCCGGGCTCACCGTCACCGATCCCCGGCCGGCGGCCAACTCGACTCGCACCGACGCCGGAAGGCTGTCGGCATCGAGGGTCTCGGGGTGGATGCCCCCGTAGTAGGCGGCCAGGATGGCACCGGCCGACATGCCCCGCTGGGCCTTGCCCAGGGCGCCGTACTGACTCATGCCCACGCCGTGGCCGAAGCCACCGCCGTCGAAGACCACGCTGTCGCCGGTGCTGGCGGCGGTGAACTCCGGCGACGGGAGGGCCGACGGGAGGCCGTCAGGGGCGGGAAGGGCGGCGTTGACGCGGGATCGGAAATCGTCGGCGCCGAGGGTGGCCTGGCCGGTGCCCCCGTCGGGCCCGAGGACAGCGAGCACGACGGTGCCGCCCCGGCGAGCCAGTCCGGTGAGGACCAGCGGCGGGTCCACGCCGACAACCGGGCCCAGCGGGGCCAGAGGTGTTGCCCAGTGCCAGCGGCCGAGGGGGCTGCGGGCGTCGTCCGGGTCGGCGACCGAGCGGAGGTAGGGCTCGGCGCCGGCGACCGATCGTCCGCCGTTGGACGACGAGTACTCGGCCAGCAGGGGCTGGCCGTGGTAGAGCAGGACCTGCCCGGCCGTGTCGTCGACGGCCGCCAGCCACCCGGCGCCGTCGGGCCGCTGCTCACCGGCGATGCCGGCGTACACCTGGCAGGAATCGGTGTTGCAGATGTCGGCCCCGTCGGCCTTCCACGGCGACGCCGCAGTCGACGCCTTGACGTTGAGGGCGAAGGTGCGAGCGGCGATGGCCTGGGCGCGCAGAGCCTCGGTCGGCCACCCGCCCGGGACCTCGGCTATGCCCTTGACGTAGTCCTGAAGGCCCACGTCGTTGATCACGGCCAGGCCACCGGCGGCGGGCACGACCTCGATGGCCCCCCGGTAAGCGCCCAGCCCATCGACGCTCAAGGGGCCGGCAGCGGGTTCGGCGGGTTCGAAGCGGACACGGTCGACCACCCAACCCGGTGGGCCCTCGGCGCCGGCGGGGAGCACCGAACCTGCCGCAGCGACGATCGAGGAGAGCAGAAGGGCTGCGAGCAACGCGCACGAGCTGGCAGCGGGACGGGAGCGCATCGGGGTGACCAGAGGCTATCGGGTCGTCCGCCGGGCACGATCAGTGGGGACATCGCCGTGGCGCCACCGGCCCCCAGGCCGGCCCACGCGCCCCGCTGGGGTCATCAGAGGCGCACGCCCAGCAGCTCGGCGGCCTCCGCGGCTGCTCCACCCCTCTCGACGGCCCCGTCGATGGCGGCCACCGCGGCCACGATGCCGAGGTCGTCGTCCAGGGCGGCCCGCACAGCGTCGAGCAGGCTCTCGCCACCGGTCGGGTCCCCAGCCCCTGCGGCTGACTGCCAGCGGGCCAGGCGGCCGGTGGCCGCGCCGAGCAGGTCGTCCCGCCACTCCCAGGGCCGGCGCCAGTCGTGATCGAGCAGGGCCAGTCGCACGGCCATCGGGTCCCAATCCTTGAGCAACTCGCTCACGAACACCAGGTTCCCGAGCGACTTGGACATCTTCTCGCCCTGGTAGCGGACCATGGGGGCGTGCAACCAGTGGCGCACGAACGCCTCGCCGGTCGCCGCCTCGGACTGGGCCGCTTCGCACTCGTGGTGGGGGAAGACCAGGTCGGTCCCTCCCCCGTGGAGGTCGATGGTGGTCCCCAGCTCGCGCAGCGCCAAAGCCGAGCACTCCACATGCCAACCGGGCCGCCCCGGTCCCCACATGGACTCCCACGACGGTTCGTCGGGCGCCGAGGGCTGCCACAGGATGAAGTCGAGCGGGTCGCGCTTGGCCGGGTCGTCGGGGTTGCCGCCGTGCTCGGCGGCCAGGGCGAGCATGGCCTGGCGCCCGAGGTGGCTGACCTGGCCGAAGCGCTCGGAGGTGCCCACACTGAAGTAGACCCCACCCCCCGACTGGTAGGCGTGGCCCCGGTCGAGGACCATGCCGATGAAGCCCAGGATGTCGTGGATGGCCGACGTGGCCGCCGGCTCGCTGTAGGACGGAAGCAGGTTGAGGGCCCGCATGTCGGCCTGGAAGCTGGCCGTCTCCTCGGCGGCCAGCTCGAGGTAGTCGACGCCGAGCTGGCGGGCCCGCTTCAAGATGTCGTCGTCGACATCAGTCACGTTGCGCACGCACCGGGTGTCGTGGCCCAGGTCGCGCAGTCGCCGCTGGAGCACGTCGTAGAGCACGTAGGTGGCGGCATGGCCCACGTGGGTGGCGTCGTAGGGCGTGATGCCACAGGTGTAGAGGGTGACGACCGGGCCGGGACGGAAGTCGACCACGGCTCGGCGTGCGGTGTCGTAGAGCCGCATCGGTCCGGGTCAGCCGGTCAGTCCGGGATACCGGTGAGACACATCACCGCCCGGGCCTTGTAACGCTTGTTGACCCCGAGAAGCACGGCGGTGAAGGCCTCCACCGGACCGGCTCCGGCGAGTGACCCGGCGTGGAGCGCACGCAGGTCGGGGATCATGGCCACCAGCTCGGCGGTGGCGTTGAAGGCGGACTGGTGATCGGAGCACACCATCACGTCGCCCACGATGGGCGTCTCCACGTCGGCCAGGGCCCGGGCCGGCACGTGGTGGAAGGCGGCGGCGACCAGCGCATCGGGAACGGCCTCCTGGACACCGGCGGCGACCGAGCCCGTCGGGGGGATGACAGCCACCAGCTCGTCGCCCTGGCGCTCGATGGCGTTGGCCATGGAGATCACGACTTTGCCGGCCAGATCGGATGCCACCGAGGTGGCCGTGGACGCGGCAGCGTCCCACGGCGTGGCCACCACCACGACCTGGGACTTGGCTGCGGCCGTGTTGTCTCCCGGCTCCAACCACAGCTGATGCCCGGACCACTTCTCCCGCAGGTCGTCGCACACGCCAGCGGCCCGCTCGACCGAGCGCGACCCGATCACCACATCGATGCCGACCGAGGCCAGCCGGACAGCCAGGGCCCGGCCCGCTGGTCCCGTTCCTCCGAGAAATCCCACGCGCACGGCCGACACACTCTCACGCGGAGAGGCAGACGAAGAACGGGGGCCCTCCGTGACCGAGGTTCACGGTGAACCCGACGGTGCTCCCAGGTAGGCGGCCTCGAGCGCTTCGGGCCTGGCGGCCAGATCGGAGGCGAGCCCCTCCAGGGCGACCCGGCCCCGGTGGAGCACGTAGGCACGGTCGGCCACGGTGAGGGCCAGGGATGCGAACTGTTCGACCAGCAACACAGCCACGCCCTCGTCGGCCATGCCGCGCAACACGCCCAGGGTGTGGCTCACCACGTCGGGGGCCAGGCCCAGGCTGAGCTCGTCGACCAGGAGCAGGCGGGGCCGGGAGGCGATGGCCCGGCCCAACGAGACCTGTTGCTGCTCACCCCCGGAGAGCAGGCGGCCACGCCGCCCGAGGAGGGGCCCCAGTGCCGGCAGGCGACCGAGAGCGTCGGCCACGCCCGAGCGCCCGTCGCGGCCCGCTCCCGCAGCCAGGCGCAGCTGCTCGGCCACGGTCAGGCCCCCGAGCACGCCTCGGTCCTGGGGGGCGTGGGCCACGCCCCGGCGGGCCATGCCGTCGGGCCCGCCACCCACCGCCACCCCCGCCACCCGGGCCGAACCGCCGAGCACCTCGAGGGCCCCCGACACGGCGAGCAGGGTCGTGGTCTTGCCCGCCCCGTTGGCCCCGAGCAGGGCCACCAGCTCACCCTCGGCCACGGTGAGGTCGACGGCGTGGACGGTGGCGACACGCCGCCATCCCGTCGACATGGCGACCAGCTCCAGGGCGGGCGGGCGGGACCCGGCGGCGGCGGGTCCCGGCGGCGGGGGCGTGGCGGCCGGGGCCGGGCGGGAGGCAGCCGGCCCACGGGGCGCCCCGAGCCACGCCGCGGCGACGACTGGGTCGGCCCGCACCTCGCCCGGTCTCCCCTGGGCCACGACCCGGCCCGAATCGAGCACCGCCACCTCGTCGCACACGTCGAACACCAGGTGCACGTCGTGGTCCACCAGCACGACCGCCACACCGCCGTCGGCCAGCGACCGCAGGGTGGCGGCCAGGGCCCGGCGGGCGGGCCCGTCGAGCCCGGCTGCGGGCTCGTCGAGCAACAGGACCGACGGTCCTGCGGCCAGGGCCCGGGCCAGGGCCACCTGCTTGCGCCGGCCGTACGGGAGCTGTCCGGGCACGAGGTCGAGGATGTGGTCGATCCCGGCGGTGGCCGCCGCTCGGGCGACGAGCTCGGCCGCAGGACGGGAGTCCCGGGCACGCACGCCGGCGGCGTCGGCGGCGACGGCCAGGTTCTCGCCCACGGTGAGATCCTCGAACAGCTCGAGGGACTGGAACGTGCGGGCCACGCCGAGAGCGACCCGCCGGTGGGGCCGGAGGTGAGCGGCGGGTCGCCCGGCGATGGACACCGATCCAGATGACGCCACGAAACCGGTGACGGCGTCGACAAGGGTGGTCTTGCCTGCGCCGTTGGGCCCGACCACCCCGACGACGGCACCCCCGGCCACGGTGAGCGAGACCCGTTTGACGACCTCGGTGCGGCCGAGCCTCACGGTGAGGTCGCGCACCTCGAGGGCCGTCGTCACGATGACCTCCGCCGGAACCGCCATGGTGATCCGGCCAGCCCGTCGGGACGCAGCACCGAGATGACGATCAGGCCCAGGCCGGCGGCAAGGGCCTGGTACCGGCCCCAGCCGGCGAACCGGTCGAGGAGGGTGAACACGATCCCGCCACCGGCCAGCGCACCACCGACGAGGGCTCCGGGAACCGATGCGATACCGCCCACGTAGGCCACAGCCAGGAACGACAACGACACGAACACGCTGAACGAGCCGAAGGAGAGCTGTCCCTGGGAGTAGCCCAACAACACACCTGCGCACCCGGCCATGAAGGCCGAGGCGGCGAAGGCCCCCAACTTGGTCGTCATCACATCGACGCCGGCGGCGGCGGCGCCGCGCTCGTTGGCTCGCACGGCCAGGCAGCGCCGGCCCGTGGTACCCCGGCGCACGGCCACCAGGCCGAGGGCCAGTGCCATCACGACCGCCAGCACCAGGAGTCCGAACACAGGGCTGGGATAGTCGCCGCCGCGACTGATCCCGAGGTCGATCCCCGCCAGCATCGGCGAAGGCACCTTGGTGCCCCCGAAGCCGCCGGTGAGACCGGGATTTCGGAACACGAGCTCCTCGATGGCCACACCCCCGGCCAGGGTCACCACGGCCAGGTTCACCCCCCGCACCCGCAGCGCGGGGAGGGCGAGCACCAACCCGGCCACGCCGGCGAGGACGGCGGCCAGGACCGGAGCCACCGGAAAGGGCACCCCCATGCCCTGGCCCAGCTTGGACAGCCCGAAACCGGCCACGCCCGCGAACGCCATCTGGGCCAGGGAGATCTGGCCCACCCACCCGGTCAGCAAGACCAGCGACAGGCACACGACGGCGCCGATGAGGCTGGTGATCAACCCGAGGCGGAGCTCGGGCCCGAGCACGAACAGGGCAACCGCGGTCGCCACCACGGCCCCGACCGCCGGCAGTCCCGGTCGGCGGGGCCTCGAGGCCGTGGGTAACCGGCGCTCCGCCCGCTCCGACCGCTCGGAGACGACCCGGCCGGTCGCGGCCATGGCCACGACGATGACGACGAGCGGAAGCCCCTCGCGCAAACCCACGCTGGGCAACCAACGGAAGCGATCCTGGAGCTGCACGAGCTCGGACTGGGCCATGCCCAGGGCGAGGGCGGCGGCGGTCGTGACGCCGAACGACGACAGTCGGCCCACCAGGGCGGCGGCCAGGGCGGGGACGACCAGCAGGGTGTAGGTGCCGGGGTTGAGGGCGGTGATGGGCGCCACCAGGATGCCCGCCACCCCGGCCAGGACGCTGGCCACCACCCAGTTGGCTGCCGCCAGCCTCCCGGTCGGCCGGCCCAGCAGGGCCGTGGTGACGGGGTCGTCGGCCATGGCCCGGCTGGCCAGGCCGAAGCCGGTGAAGCGGTACACCGCCCACAGCAGGGCGGTCATGGCCACGACCACCACGGCGAGCAGGAGGCGGTCACGGGGGACGACGGACCCGGCCAGGGTGATGGGGGCGTTGGGCAGCACCGGGGCGACGAGTCGATCGGCGGGCCCGAACCGCAACACGATGAGGGCCTGCAGGGCCACCAGCAGGCCGACGGAGGCCACCACCCGGGCCAGCGCAGGGGCGGCGCGCAAGGGTCGGAAGACGGCGGTGTACACGACCAGCCCGACGAGCGCAGCCACCACCAGGGCCACGATCAGGCTCAGCCAGAACCCCGGTTGGTCGCCGATGTGGACACGTCCGGGAAGGCCGACCACGGGTAGCACCACGTCGCCGCTGGCCCGCAGCTCGACGAAGACGTAGGTGACGTAGGCGGCGATGGCGCCCTGGGCGAAGTTGACCACGCCCGACACCCGATGCTCGAGCACCAGGCCCAGGGCCAGGGCGGCGTAGACGGCCCCGGTGCCCAGTCCCAGTACGGCGAACACGAAGTAGGGTCCGATACTCGTCCACCTTTCCGGCCCGTCGGAGGCTAGCGACGGGCCACCGGCCCGGAGGATCATGCCCACGAGGAACAGGTCCACGACCAACGGCTGGCAGCGGATGACCATCCTCGTCGTGATCGCCGTCGTCGCCGCCGCCTGCTCGGGCGGTGGGTCCGGCGGCGCCCGGAAAGCCGGCGGCTCGCCGTTGGTGGTCGGCTTCATCAACCAGGAGAACGCGGCCGCGGGGTCCTTCCCGGAGGTGCGCACCGATGCCGAGGCGGCGGTCCGCTACGTCAACACCAAGCTGGGTGGGGTTCGGGGCCACCCCATCGCACTGGAAACCTGCGCCACCGACGGTTCTCCCGAGTCGTCACAGGCCTGCGCCAACCGCCTGCGCCTGAAGAACCCGATCGCCGTGCTCGGCGGGCTCGATCTCGGTGCGGCCGCGTCGATCCCGGTGTTCGACACGGCCGGCATCCCCTACGTCGGTGCCTCCCCCACCTTGGGCGACGAGCTGACGGCGAGCGCCGCGTTCATGCTCACGGGCGGGGCGGCCGCCGACCTGCTCGGCCAGGCCCAGTACGTCACCGACGTCCTGCACGCCAAGAAGGTGGCTGTCGTCTACATCGATCTCCCCGGGCTCCTTGCGACGGCCGTGGAGGTGGCCAAGGACGTGCTGGGCAAGAAGGGCGTCACCGACGTCAAGCTGGTGGCCGAGAAGGCCGACACGGCCGACTTCACGCCGGCGCTCAACGACGTGGCTCGCAACAACCCCGACGTCATCCTGGCCGTGTTCCCGCCGCAGGGGTGCTCGCGCATCATGGCGGCCCGCAAGGCTCTGTCGATCAAGGCCAAGGTGATGTTCCCCGGGGCGTGCGCGGCCCAGAGCGTGATCGACGCCTCCGGGGGAGGCGCCGACGGCGCCTACTTCACCTCCGGCTTCCTGGCCTACGACGGCTCCGATCCCGACGTCGTCACCTACCGCGACGAGCGCAAGAAGTTCGGGGCCAAGGCGGCCCCGTCGGCCCTGGCCCAGGCCGGGTTCAGCGAGGTCATCGACCTGCATGACGTGCTGTCGGCGATGACCCTCGACATCAATGCGCCGAGCGTGATCGCCGCGCTGCGCACGACCAAGGACCATCGCGGGTTCATGAGCCACACCTACACCTGCGACCGCCAACAGGTGTTTCTCCTCAGCGCGGTGTGCAACGCCAACGTGCGCCTCCTCCAGTACGGCGGCGGTCACTTCACCGATGTGGCCAACGACTGGATCAACGGGTCCGACCTCATCCGCCTCTTCACCAGCTGAACAGCGGCGTCGGTGTGACGGCCGAGGCCGTCCGGACATGAGCGGTCGAGACCGTTGTGACCATCACCCTCCTCCGAACATCGTGTTCACCGCCGTCGCCGGTCGCACCGCCGGACGCGGTCGGACCGCTCCGGGTCGCCGACGACCTGGGACGGGCCCTCGCCCTGGTCGTTCCCAGTGAAAGCCGGGCTCACCTATCGTCAGGTGTGCGCCCACGTGGCCGACGCCGCCGGCGTCGAGGATCCCTCGACCGGCGGGTGCCACGACATCGTCTGACGGCTCACTCAGGCTCCGGCCGCCCCCGCCCCCGCTTGATCTCGCCCCGCCGGCGCTTGGCCCCCATCCGCCTCTCGCGCGCCGATCGCGACGGCCGGGTCGGCGTACGGGGACGCTCGACGTGCAGGGCGTCGGCCAGGCGGGCCCGGAGGCGCTCCAGGGCAAGCTGGCGGTTCCGGGCCTGGGACCGCTCGTCCGACGCCACCACCCTGACCACCGGTCCCAGCTTCTCCAGCAGACGGCCCCGCTGACGGGGGCCGAGCGACGGGGAGTCGGCCACGTCGAAGCGCACCTCGGCCCGGGTGTTGGCGGTGTTGACGTGCTGGCCCCCGGGGCCGCTCGAGGTGCTGAACCGCCACTCGAGCTCACCGAGGGGGATCCGACACGTGGGGCTGACCCGCAACTCGTCGGCCACCCCTCGACGGTAGCGGGCCGCGACCGGGCCATCGTCCCGGCTGCAAACCGCGCCGGGGCCCAGCGCCGTCCGCAGGCCCGGATCGGGGCGAGGCCGGGCAGTCTGCTCAGTCGAAGGCGGCGCGCACGGCGTTCGTCAGGGCCCCGGCCGAGAGCTGGCCCAGGGTGAGATGGCGGGCCCCCATGGCCTCGGCCAGCTGGCCGGCCAGGCCGAGACGGGTCGGGCCCTCCTCCACGTCGACCACGACGGCGGCCACCCCCCGCCGGCGCACCGACGAGGCCGCATCCCTGGCCGCCCGCACCGGGTCGACCGATGGCGGGCCGGCGGTCGCCCGTCCGTCGGTGACCACCACGAGCAGGGGCCGTTCAGCGTCGTCGTGGCGGCCGGTCGACGTGGCCAGGTCGAGGGCGGCGACGAGTCCCGCTGCCAGCGGGGTTCGTCCCCCGGTGGGCAAGTCGGCCAGGCGGGCCCGGGCCACCTCGACGCTCCCCGTGGGGCGCAGGGCGACCTCGGCCTCCTCGCCGCGGAAGGTGACCATAGCCACCCGGTCGCGCCGCTGGTAGGCATCGAGGAGCAGGCTCATCACCGCGCCCTTGGCCGCCTCCATGCGCTGCGCCGCCCCCATCGACCCCGAGGCGTCGACGACCAGCACCACCAGGTTCCCGACCCGTCGCTCGCGCACCGCCTCGCGCAGGTCGGCGGCCTGGACGACCGGGCCACGGCCCGCCCCGGCGGTGCTGTCCCCGGCCACGGCCTCCCGGGTGGCGGCGCCCCAGGTGGCGGCGCCCCGGGTGGCGGCGCCCCGGACGGTGGCGGCCATGGCCACCGAGCCCACGGGCCCGGCTGGCTGGCGATCGCCGACCAGGCGGCCCCGGGTCCCGACCGCGGTCGAGCGGCGGCCATCGGACCCCGCTGCCGACCCCGCCGCCGCCGCCAGGCGCACGACGCTGGTGGGGGCAGCCATTGCAGCCACAGGGTCCTGGGCCGGGGGCGCCCCCGGGGAACCGTGGGAGTCGGGCTCGCGGTTGCCGGGCCCGCCGTCACCGGTGGGGCCGGTCCCACCACCGGTGCCGTCATCACCGTCGGGGGCCGGGTTGGTTCCCGCCTCGGGATCGTGGCCGGCCCCTGGGTCGGGCCGGTCGAGGGCGCGGTCCACCTCGTCGGAGTCGATGCCCGGGGGCTCGAAGGGTTGGCGGCGGCGGCGGTGGCCAAGAGCGAGCGGCGCCACGCGACGGACATCGTCGACAGTGGCCTCGTCCCGCTGGTCGAGTCCCGCCAGGGCGGCCGCCGCCCGGCAGGTGACGAGGTCGGCCCGCAGGCTCTCGGCACCCAGGTCGGCGCACAGGGTGCTGACCGTCAGCGTCAGCTCGGGCGTCACCGCGGCTGGCACGACGCCGATGACCCTGGTACGGAGCTGGTCCTGGGCGTCAGACCACTCACGCCCGAGCTCCACCGGGTCGGCGTCGAAGGCCAGACGCCGAGCGACGGCGGTGGCCCGCCGCTCGGGGTCGGTGTCGGCCGCCACATCGACGGACAGACCGAAGCGATCGAGGAACTGGGGCCGAAGCTCGCCCTCTTCGGGGTTCATGGAACCGACGAGGACGAAACGGCTCTGGTGCACATGGGCGATGCCTTCCCGCTCCACCCGGTTGACGCCCGAGGCGGCCACGTCGAGGAGCACGTCGACCAGGTGGTCGGCGAGCAGGTTCACCTCGTCGACGTAGAGCACCCCGCCGTCGGCCGCGGCCAGCAAGCCGGGCAGGAAGCGCACCTCGCCCCCGGTGAGGGCAGCGGCCAGGTCGATGGACCCGATCACCCGGTCCTCGGTGGCTCCGAGGGGCAGCTCCACGAAGGGGGCGTCCCCCGGGAGGAGGGCGGCCAGCCCCCGGGCCAACGTGGTCTTGGCCGAGCCCTTGGCCCCTCGCAGCAGCACCCCGCCGATGCGGGGGTCGACGGCGGCCAGCAACAGCCCCAACTTGGCGTCGTCCTGGCCGACGACAGCGGCGAAGGGGAACTGGTTCATTTCCCGTCCTCGCGGGAGGCGGGGCCGGGGGGTGACCCGTAGGGACGGGGACCCCCACGGGGCCCCGTGGGGGACGGACCCTGAGGGACAGGACCCGCCGGCCCCGCCGGGCACCGCCCCTCCTCCCAGCCTTCGGCCTCGAGCAGGGCGGATCTCAGGGTCGCCAGGGCCTCGGGCGACGCGTCCCACAGGCCGCGCTCGTCGGCTTCCAGGAGGCGCTCGGCGATGGACCGCAGGGCCCAGGGGTTGGAGCGCTCGAAGAACTTACGCACCTCGGGGTCGCCCACGTAGGCCTCGGTGACCCTTTCGTACATCCAGCCCTCCACCACCCGGGCGGTGGCGTCGTAGCCGAACAGGTAGTCGACGGTGGCGGCCATCTCGAACGCTCCCTTGTACCCGTGGCGCTGCATGGCCCCGATCCACTTCGGGTTCACGACCCGAGTGCGAACCACGCGGGCCGCCTCCTCGGCCAACGTTCGCACCCGGGGCCTGGCCGGGTCGGACGAGTCGCCGAAGAAGGCGGCCGGCTGGACGCCGGTGAGGGCCCGGATGGTGGCGACCATGCCGCCGTGATCCTGGAGGTAGTCGTCGGAGTCGAAGATGTCGTGTTCGCGGTTGTCCTGGTTCTTCATGGCCACGTCGATGGCGGCGAAGCGACGGCGCATGGCGTCTGGGGCGGCGACACCCATCCCCGCCCGCCCGTAGGCGAAGCCCCCCCATGCCATGTAGACCTCGGCCAGGTCGTCGTCGGACCGCCAGTCGCGTGATTCCAGGAGGGGCAGGATGCCCGAGCCGTAGGCCCCCGGCTTGGCCCCGAAGATGCGGGGGTCGTCGGCGCCGTGGGCCCGGACGAAGTTGGACTCTGGCGCCTCGTCGAGACCGGCCACCAGGGCCACGGCGTCGTCGAGGAGGTGCACCAGGTTGGGGAAGGCGTCGCGGAAGAACCCGGAGATGCGCAAGGTGACGTCGATGCGCGGGCGCCCGAGCTCGGCGAGGCTCATGGCCTCCACGCCGGTCACCCGGCCCGACTCGGTGGCCCACACGGGACGGACCCCGAGCAGAGCCAGGGCGCAGGCCACGTCGTCGCCCGAGGTGCGCATGGCCGACGTCCCCCACACCACCAGGCCCACCGACTCGGGCGGACGGCCGGTGTCGGCCACGTGACGTTCGATCAGCCCGTCGGCCAAGCCACAGCCCACCTCCCACGCCAGGGGCGACGGCAGGGCCTTGGGATCGACAGAGAAGAAGTTCCGGCCCGTTGGCAGCACGTGGGCCATCCCCCGGCTGGGCGCACCGCTGGGACCGGCGGGGATGTAGCGACCGTCGAGAGCCCCCAGGGTGTTGGCCACCTCGTCGGTCGTGGCCGCCAGGGCAGGGTGCAGTCGGTCGCACACCCACGCCAGGGTGGGGTCGCCACCGCCGTAGCGCCAGCCGTCGCCGGCCAGCCCGGTGACGAGGCGGCGGCACTCGGCCTCGACGGCGTCGACCCCCGCCCGGTCGGTGCCCGCCCCCAACCTGGCCGCCACCGTCTCTCGAAGCGACGGAACCGCACCCTGGGGCAGACGGGTGAGGGCCAGCACCAGGTCGATGTCGGCCTCGCCGGCGGGCGGGCGACCCAGCACGTGCAGGCCCCCCCTGATCTGGGCGTCCTTCAGCTCGCACAGGTAGCCGTCCACGTGCAGGACGAGGTCGTCGAACTCGTCGCCGGTCGGCGCCTCGCCCAGGCCCAGGTCGCGGTGGATCTCGGCCGTCACCAGCAGGTCCCAGACCTGGGCCCGGATGGCCGGCAGCTTGGCCGGGTCGAGCGAGGCCACCTGGGCGTAGGTGTCGAGGAGCTTCTCCAGGCGGGCGAGGTCGTCGTAGGTGTCGGCCCTGGTGAGAGGAGGCACCAGGTGGTCGATCACCACGGCATGGGCCCGGCGTTTGGCCTGGGTGCCCTCGCCGGGGTCGTTGACAACGAAGGGGTAGACGAGCGGGAGGTCGCCCAGGGCGGCGTCGGGGGCGCAGCCACCCGACAGGCCGACGCCCTTGCCCGGCAGCCATTCGAGGGTGCCGTGCTTGCCCACGTGCACCACCGCGTCGGCCCCCCAGCCCTCCTCCAGCCACCGGTAGAAGGCCAGGTAGTGGTGGGTCGGGGCCAGGTCGGGCGAGTGGTACACGGCGATGGGGTTCTCCCCGAAGCCCCGTGGAGGCTGCACGGCCACCAGCACGCCACCGAGATCGAGGCCGGGAAACACCAGGTCGTCACCATCGCGGTACACCTCGCCGGGCGACGGGCCCCAGGCGCCGGTCACCGCGTCGGCCAGCGACGAGGCGACACCGGCGAACCAGGCCGAGTAGTCGTCGCCACTCCAGCGCCCGGCAGCCAGGTCGAGCTGCACCGGGGTCAGGGCCTCGCGGTCGTAGCAGAGGGCGTCGGCCAGCTCGGCCATGAGGGTGTCGCCGTCGGGCGGGATGCGGTCCACCCGGTAGCCGGCGTCGGCCATGGCATGCAGGAGGTCGACGACCGATGCCGGGGTGTCGAGGCCCACGGCGTTGCCGATACGGCTGCGCTTGGTGGGATAGGCGGACAGCACCAGGGCCACCCGCTTGTCGGCGTTGGCCACGTGGCGCAGGGCGGCCAGGCGCAGGGCCACGCCCGCCACCCGCTCGACGCGGTCGGGCACGGTCCGGTAGGCCGTCACGGGAGTGCCAAGCTCGTCGCCGTCGTCGACGACCTCTTTGAACGAGAAGGGCGGGCCGACGATGCGACCGTCGAACTCGGGGATGGCCACGCTCATGGCCACGTCGAGGGGACCGAGGCCGGCAGAACCGGCGTCCCACGTAGCGCGGGGCTGGGTGGCGGCCACGGCCTGCAGCACGGGGACGCCGAGGGAGGCCAGGGCCGACGCGTCCCAGTCGTCGTCGCGCGCCGAGCCCATGGCCAACACGGTGGTGACGACCACGTCGACCGACCGTTCGGCAAGGAGCTCGAGGGCGGGGACCCGGCCGTCGGTGTCGGGTCGCAGCGAGTAGCACCACACGGGCACGGCGGTGGCGCCCCGCGCCTCGATGGCCGCGCACAGGTCCTCGACGAAGCCCACGTTGCCCGACAGCACGTGGGCCCGGTAGAAGACCACGCCGATGACCGAAGCGGCGGCCGCAGGGCTAGCTGCCTGGGCCTGAGCGGCCCCATGAGCGGGGTGGCGGGCCCGAGCGGCCCCATGAGCGGGGTGGCGGGCCTGAGCGGCCCCATGAGCGGGGTGACGGCCGAGGATGCCGTGAGGGGGCAGGGCAATCGGGGGGTCGAACCCGAACCCGCCCATCAACACCGCGTCGGCCACGAAGCGCAGCAGGTGCTCGATGTTGGCCAGCCCGCCGTGCACCAGGTACTCGAAGGCCTGGGCCACCGTGGCCGACGCCACCGTGGACGCGGCGGTGAGCTCGGCGTCGGGCTGAGCCTCGCCACCGAAGGCCAAAAGGGCTACCCCCTGCCGGCGGCACTCGGCAGCCAGTTCGTCGAAGGGTGCCTCCCATGCCCGCCGGCCCCCCAGGAGACGGACGAGCACCACGTCGACACCGTCGAGGGGGGGCGCGGCGTCGAGGGCGGTGGGGTTGGCGGCGCGGACCCCGGGGAAGCCGTCGGGCAGGCCCTCGAGCACCGACCGCAGGGCCAGGATCTCGGTGTCGGCGTTGGTGAGCACGAGGATCATCGAGAAGGCTCCCTGGCCTGCGTGGCCCGAACGGTTTGCTCGGCCTGCGTGGCCCGAACGGGTGGCTCGGCCTGCGTGGCCCGAACGCGTTGCTCGGCCTGCGTGGCCTGGACGTAGTGGCCGGTCAGCTCGTCGACGGCGGCCAGGTCGAGGTTGGCCTCGACCATGTCGGCCAGGCGGTCGATCTGGGCCTCGCGGGCGGCGGCGAACGATCGGTGGACGGGCACGAAGTCGCGATCCCGACGCCTGGACACGTCGACCAGGAACGCCCGCCGAAACCCGTCGTCGTCGAACAGGCCGTGCAGGGTCGTCCCCCGGACCTGGCCCGTGGCATCGCTCGCCCCCTCGTCGCTGCGACCCTCGTCGCCGTCGAGGTGGGCCCAGGGGCGCGCCGCCGGGCCCTGGCTCACCCGGCCGTGGTGGATCTCGTAACCGGCCACGTGCTGGCCGAGGGCCCACCCCCGGCGCTGGCGGGTGACCTTGGTCGGAGCGAACTCGGTGGTCACGTCCAGCCAGCCCAGCCCGGGGACCCGGCCCAGGTCCGCCGCTCGGCCATGCCCGGAGGCCGGCGCCTCCACCTCGTCGACGATCGTCTGGCCGAGCATCTGGTACCCGCCGCAGATGCCCAGGACCACGCTTCCCCGGGCCCGGGCGCCGTTGAGCGCCAGGTCGAGACCAGTGTGGCGAAGCCATTCCAGGTCGGCCACCGTGGTCTTGGTCCCGGGCAGCACCACCAGGTCGGGGTCGCCCAGGACTCCGGGCTGTTCGACCATGCGCACGCCGACACCCGGCTCGGTCTCCAGGGCCTCGAGGTCGGTGAAGTTGGCGATCCTCGGGAAACGGACGACGGCTACGTCGAGAGTGTCGCCCAGAGAATGCGTGGCGGCCGAAGGCCGGCGCCCTCGAAGGGCCAGGGAGTCCTCGGCGTCGAGGCCGACATCGTGGATCCAGGGCAGCACACCCAACGTGGGCACGCCGCTACGGCGCTCCAGATCGGCCAGCCCGTCGCCCAGCAGGGCCGGGTCACCCCGGAACTTGTTGATCACGAAGCCCCGCACCAGGGGCCGCAGGTCGTCGGGCAGCAGGGCGACGGTGCCGTAGAGGGCGGCGAACACCCCGCCCCGGTCGATGTCGCCCACCACCAGGGCGGGGGCGCCCACCTCGGCAGCGAGGCGCAGATTGACGATGTCATCGTCGAGCAGGTTGATCTCGGCCGGGCTGCCGGCCCCTTCGAGGATGACGACGTCGAACCGGGAACGCAGGTCGGCCAGCGCGTCGGCCACGATGACCCGCAGCCCGGCCTTGGCCGCCTGGAACGAGACGGCGTCATGGTGGCCCCAGGGGCGGCCCATGACCACGACTTGACTGGTGCGCTCCCCTGTGGGCTTGACCAGCACCGGGTTCATCGCCACTTCGGCGTCGACGCCCGCGGCCCGGGCCTGCACGGCCTGGGCCCGGCCGATCTCATGGCCCGCCGGGGTGACGGCCGAGTTCAGTGCCATGTTCTGGGCTTTGAACGGCGCCACCCGTACTCCCCGCCGGTGAAAGAGGCGGCACAGGGCGGTGACCAGATGGCTCTTGCCCACATCGCTGGCCGTGCCGCACACCATCAACAGACCGGTTTTGCCTCCGGGCCCGGCGGGCCCGGAGGGCCCGGCGCTGCCTCCGGGGCCGGCGGGCCCGGTCACCGGCCGGACCGCTCTGCGTCGGTGGCGAGGGCGTCGGCCAGGCGGGCCAGGCCGGCCAGGTCCGGGACGGCGATGCGGACGTGGTCGGGCAGGCCGAAGGACGCGCAGTCGCGCAGGAGCACACCGTGGGGCGCCAGGCGGGCCCGCAGGCCGGGGGCGCGCACCAGTACCCACGGTGCGTCGGAGGGTTCGGGGTGGAAGCCGAAGGTGTCGAGCAACGCCACCAGCTCGGCCCGATAGGCGGCGACGAGCGTGGCCCACGCGGCCAGATCGGCGACCGCCAGCAGGTCGGGGACGGCCGCCGCAGCCAGGCCGTTCACCGACCAGGTCGTCTGGCGCCCGGCCAGGCGCCGGGCCAGGTCACCATCGGGAGCCACCACGTAGCCCACCCGCAAGCCGGGGCAGGCGAAGACCTTGGTGAGCGAACCCACGACCACGGCTCCTGCCTCGGCGTCACCGCGGGTCCAGCGGCCCGTGGCCAAGGGGTAGAAGGCCTCGTCCCACACCTGGGCGCGCACCTCGGGACCGGCCAGCAGGCCGCTCGGGCTGTGGGGGTTCGACCGCCACCGGGGGCCGGTCCCCCGAGGGTAGAGGGAGAAATCGGGTTCGTCGACGCTCCCCCCGAGCTCGGCCGCCACCAGGGCAATGGCCTCGGCCCCACCGTTGGTGAGCAGGACCAGCGCGGGGTCGACGTCGAGGGCGGCGGCCATCGCCGCCGTCGCTGCCGCCGGGTCGGGGTAGCGGGTCAGGGCGTCGAGGTGCTTGCCCACCACCTCGCCGGCATCGGGGGCGGCGGCGTTGAGACTGGCCGACAGGTCGACGATGGCCCCGGGGTCGACACCCAAGGCAGTGGCCAGACGGGTCCCGTCCCCGCCGTGGGGACCGGGCGGCGGTACTCCGACGACGGTCACCGGCTCCTCCTTCGCCGCCTGCGCAGGCCGCCCCGGCCCGCACCCACCGAGCGACTCGCCGTCGCCCACCGGGCGACCAGACCCACGGTGGCCAGCGCCGCGGCCAGGGCCAGCGACACGTCGGTCGACAGATGGACGGCCCGGGCGATGTCGGCAGTCTCGGGAGGGCGTCCGTCTCCGAGGGACGGACGTAGCTCCACCCGGCCGTCGTAGCTGCAGGCACCGCCCAGGCGCAGGCCCAGGGCAGCGGCGAAGGCGGCCTCGGCCACGCCGGCGTTGGGCGACGGGTGGCCAGGGGCATCCTGGCGCACGGCCTGCCACACGGCAACGGCCGATCGGGGACGCACGGCCACCACGAGCACGGCGGTGACCCGCGCCGGCAACCAGCCGGCCAGGTCGTCGATGCGGGCGCTGGCCCAGCCGAACCGGCCGTAGCGCGGCGAGCGGTGACCAACCATGGCGTCGAGGGTGTTGGCCGCCCGGTAGCCCAGGGCGCCGGCGGCCCCCGCAACCGCGGCCCAGAGGGCGGGGGCGACGACAGCGTCGACGGTGTTCTCGGCCACCGACTCCACGACCGCTCGCACCATGGCCTTGGCGTCGAGGCCGTCGGGGTCACGGCCGACCAGGCTGGGAAGCAGGGCGCGGGCGCCGTCGAGGTCGTCGCCGGCCAGAGCGGTGGACACCGATGTGGCCGCCCCGGCCAGGGCCCGACCGCCGACGGCCAGCGCGGTGGCCACGAGCGTCGAGCCTACGAGTGCTCCCGCCCCCGCTCCGAGGCTCACCCCGGCGACCGCGTAGACCGCGCCGGGACGGCGTGCGTCACTCCACAGGGTTTCTTCGGCGCGACGCATGGTTGCCCCGAAGGCGACCACCGGGTGAGCGACGGCGGGTGGCTCACCGGTCAGGCGGTCCACGAGGACTCCCGCAGCCGCCCCCAACGCCCGGGGGGCCAGGGCCGTCACGTCATCCTCCAACGGGGGCGGGCAGCGGCAACGACCAGCCCCACCGTCTCCCCCACCAGGCCGGCCGCACCGAGGACGTCGCCGGTGAACCCACCGAGGCGGCGCTGGGCCAGCGCCATCACCCCCACTGCCGCCGCCGTGAGCGCGCCCACTGCGGCCACGCCACTGAGGCCGCCGCCGGCGCCGGCCATGGCGAGCGAACCGATGAGCCCGCCAACGGCCAACGCTGCGGGACGGCCGCCCCGGGCCCGAGCGGCCCCCTGAGCGAGGGATTGGGCCCGAGCGGCCCCCTGAGCGGGGGATTGGGCCCGGGGGTCCAGGAACGCCGTGGCCAGGCCCGTCGGCCGGGCGTAGGGCAGCGTGCGGGCGATGACGGCCATGGCCGTGCGCGAGGCACACCACAGACCGGCCAGGAGCAGGGGGCTCGGAGGCACGGCAGCCAGCGCCGACCAGCGCACGAGGAGCACAGCCGCGGCTGCCCCGACGCCGAACGCTCCCGCCCTGGGGTCGGCCATGACGTCGAGGCGCCGCTGGCGGTCGAGGTGGGGAAGCAGGCCGTCGGCGGCGTCGATCAGGCCGTCCAGATGGAGCAAGCCGGTGAGGCCCAGGTCGGCGACGACCACGACGGCGGCGACCACCGGTGGCGGCCACACCTGGGAGGCGACGCAGCACACTCCGCCGAGAGCCAACCCCATCGAGGCGCCGACGGCCGGGAACCATGCCAGGGCCCCGGGCGAGGGGGCTCGTCCCCCGCCGACAGGCGTGAGAAAGGCCACCGCGCCCGCCGCGTCGCTAGCAGGTGTCACGCCCGTCCCCCGAGAGCCAGGGTGCGGCCGGCCACCACCAGCACGACCTCGTCGGCCACCGAGGCCACGGCCTGGTTCACCAGGCCGAGGACGTCGCGGAAGCGTCGCCCGGCCTCCGACGACGGGTGCACGCCAAGGCCCACCTCTTCGGAGACCACGACCGTGTCCCCGTCGCGCCCGGTCAGGACCGTGCAGAGACGCCCGGCGTCGACGGACAAGTCGGGTGCCGCAACCACCCAGGTGCCGAGGGCGTCGACGAGGGCGGCCCCCCGGCACGACTCGAGCGCACCGACGAGGTCGGCCCCCGTCTCGACCGTGGCCCATGTGCTCGGACGCCTGGCCCGGTGCGCCGCCACTCGGGCGGCCATGTCGTCGTCGCCCACCACGGCGGTGGCCAGCACCGTGACGGGCGCCCCGGCGGCCAGGTCGGCCGCCCTCGTCTCGGCCACCTTCGACTTGCCCGACCGCGCCCCTCCCAGCACGAGCACGATCACCTGTCCCGCCGGTGCTCGCCGGCGCCGGCCGTGACCGCGCCATGGATGGCCCGGGCCAGTCGTGACCCCCAGATCGACCGCGGCCCGCCGAAGGTGTGCAGGCGTCCCTCGTTCGGGCAGGCGATGCACACCGCGTCGGTGGCCGTGCCCGTTGCCGCCACGCCCACGTCGAATAGGGCCTGGGCCTTGGCTTCGGTGGCCGTGGCCACGGCATTGACCAGGGCGGCGTCGGACAGGCGATCGGGGAACACCACCACCAGGTTGATGGTGCCCACCAGGCTGGCCGGGCGACCCTCGTCGGGGGCAGCAGCCCACGTGGGATGGTCGAGGCCGACGGTTGCCGCCACTTCCACGCCCTCGTCGGTGGTCATCGACACCCGGCGGACGTCGGCGGCTGTGAGCATGCCCACGCCGTGCCCGGGCAGGCCCAATGACACGCCGAGCTTGGCCAGGTGGTGGTCGGGATCGCGGCGTCCGTAGGAGGCCGGCACCTGGGCGTTGAGCACCCATCGCCGAAGACCGAGGCCGCCACCGTGGGCGGCACTGGCAATCATGCGCATCGGTTGGCGAGCCCGCCACACCAACACGGGGAAGCTTCGACCGCCCTCCTGGCGGGAACGGACCTGCATGTCCACGACGTCCACGCGACCTTTCCGAAGTGAGCCGACCCCTGTCGGCACAGACGGGCAGGCAGGTTTCCTGGCTCCCGGATCGACGCTCCCCCCGGCCTTCCCGCCCTCTCGGGCCGTGGCTACCGCGTGGGGGTCGCTCCCCGATGACAGTTGCGGGACAGCCCCGGACTCGCACCGGGTTCCCTGCGCTACGGCCCCGACAGTAGCCTCCGCCCATGTCCGATGTGGAACCCGGAGCGGGGACCGACGAGCAGCCCGCGCACCGCACGGCAACCGGCCGGGCCGCATCCATCGTGCTGGTGAACACCGGGTACGGGAAGGGCAAGTCGTCGGCTGCGTTCGGGGTGATGGGACGGGGCTGGGCCCGGGGCTGGCGGGTCGGCGTGGTCCAGTTCGTAAAGAGCGGCAAGTGGAAGACCGGCGAGCGCAAGCTGGCCGACCACCTCGACATCGAGTGGCACACGCTGGGCGACGGCTTCACCTGGGAGTCGACCGACATGGACGAGACCGTCGCCCGGGGGCGCCATGCCTGGGACGTCGCCTGCCAGAAGCTGGCGTCGGGTGACTTCGACCTGCTCGTGCTGGACGAGCTCACCTACGCGGTGAGCTACGGGTGGGTCCCCGTGGCCGACGTGGTCGACGGTGTCCGCAAGCGGGCGCCCCACACCAACGTGGTCATCACCGGACGTGACGCGCCCGACGAGCTCATCGACCTCGCCGACACCGTCACCGAGATGCGCAAGGTCAAGCACGCCTACGACCGGGGCATCAAGGCCAAGAAGGGCATCGAGTACTGAGCCCGTTTGCCGGGTAGGAACTGGCCCGGCGCGAGGCCTGGTCATCGTCGAGGCGACGGGCGACGAACGACCCGTCCGGGCGTCACACGTCCCAGGTGGTGCCGGAGGAGAGGAGCTCGGCCAGCTCGCCCGGGCCCTGCCGCTCGCGGGCCTCGAGCACCTTCCGGTTGACGAGCGATCCGTAGTCGGGGCGCTCCACGGCACGGAACACGCCGACGGGCGTGGGCTCGTGCGGCCCCCGGGCCAGGTGGGAGAGCATGAAGGCGAGCGACGGTGGACCAGGCTGATGGCCAGGCCGACGGTTTCGGCCTTGAGGTCCATCCCCGGCCCGCTCGTGGTCGTGACCCCGAGGTGGCCCCCGAACGAGGCCCAGGGCAGCGCCCACCGCGGCGATCTCGTCTTCGGCCTGCATCGTGCGCACGCCGAAGTTCTGGTGGCTGGGCAGCTCGCGCAGGATGTCGGAGGCCGGGGTGATCGGGTAGGAGGCGAGGAACACCGGCAGCTTGGCCAGGTACCCGACGGCGGTCTGCCGGCGTCACCCGTCGCGCAGTGAGACGGTGAAGTAGTCCCGGCTCTCGGTGCTCAGGTACCGGTCGGCAGGGCGGCTCATCTGGGGGAACAGCTTGGCCCCTTTGACCACCATGGGGTTGCTCGGGTCGGGGTGGGAGAACAGGTTGAACGTGACCCACTCCGGGTTGAGGTCGAGGGTCATGGCCCGCACCGCCCCGGCCCGCTGGAGGCTCTGGGCGAGGGCGCGGGCGCTCAAAGCGGGACCGGCGACGTACACGAGCGCTCCGTCGGCCGTCACCCCGATGCCCGAGCGGGCCACGGCAATGGTGCCCCGGAGCGTGAAACCCCACGACCGCGTGTCGTTGTGGCTCACCGCGGGATCGACCCGGCCGTTGTCGACGAGGAGATTCAGGTTCTGCAGGACGGCTTCGGTGTCGTGGGCCATGCGCACGTCGCTGCCCCACTTGCCGATGTCGATGTGGCCGTCGTTGGCGATCGAGATCGAGGCCGCACCCTCCCGCAGAGGCACCGCATCGCGACCGTCGAAATGAAAGCCGCCCTGGGCCTCTTTGAAGCGGAACCCGCCGTTGAAGGCGGCGACGATGTGGCGCAGGGCGTCGCCGGTGATGGCCGGAGGAACCGACCAGGTGCCACCCGGTTCGTTGGCGCCGGGCACGAGGCGGACGCGTAGCAACGTGGGGTCGATCCACGCCGCGGTAGTGATCTGGCCGGTGAACTCACTGTCGGCCCGGAACTGGGCGATGTACATCCCCGGCGAACCGCCCACCGTCGGTCCCGCCGGCAGCCACTTCCCCTCGTTGGCCAAGGGCGGCTGCACGATCAGGGAGATGTCGCGGGGGGCCGTCAGGTGCCCAACCGGAGCGGCCGCCGTAGCGGCCACCGGAGCCGATGCCGGAGCATCGGGGGACGGGGGGACGGTGGAAAGGGCGACGCCGGGAATGCGGTTCAGTCCCGCCGGTCGACCACCCCTGGCCGGTTGCGCCCGCGTGAAGTACCAGTCCTCCAGCGGCGTGACCACGAACCCCGCATGGTGGTCGCGCAGCACCGCCGCCCATTTGGCCTCGAGGTTCTCGTTGCCCGATCTCACCATGGCGGCGACGACGGAGCCGAGCACCACGAGGGCAAGCACCAGACCGACGCAGAGGACGCAGAGCGCCGCGTGCCACCGTCGTCCATGGCGCCGCCACACGCCGAGGAGCCGGTCGGAGTCGCTCATCCGCCGGCCCCGAATGAGCTCCAGGGGAGCGAGGGGATCACCGGGCAACGAGGCTAGCTGGTCATCCGGCGAATGGGCCGGCGCGATCAGGCGATGTCGCGCCGGCCGAACAAGACGGTGGCGACGACCAGCAGGGTCACGGCCACACCGGTCAGGTACAACCCGGCCACCAGCACACTCCGTCCCACGACCTCGCCGCCACTGTCCTTGCCCGAGATCAAGACGATGGCGTTGCCGAGGAGCAGCCAGCGTCGGAAGCCGGCGAGGAAATTGCCCACGACGTTCTCGATGACGAGGAAGTAGGCGAAGCCCACCCCGAGGGCGGCGGCGGTGTTGCGCCCGATCGACGCCACCGCGAAGCCGACGCTGGTGGCCACCGCGATCATCAACTCGCCACGCGCCACCACCGCCACCGTCGAACGCCACCAGGCCGCGTCAGTGCCCGCAGTGGTGCCGTGGACGAAGACGGCCGGCAACAATGACGCCGACAGCAGCGCCCACGTCACGAGGCTGAACACCCAGGTCACGATCACCGCGGCCACCACCTTGACCACCATCACCCGGACGCGCCGGGGCTCCCAGGTGAGCAGGGTGGTGATCGACCGGGCCTGCAACTCGGCGCCGATGCTCGAGGCCCCGACGACCCAGGCCACGATCACCAGCGGAGCGGTGAGGCCTTGGAGCACGCCCTCGAGCTTCTCCAGCTTCAGGCGCCGGTCGGGCACCCGTCCGAACCGGAACTGGCAGAACTCCTCCTGATTGGCGGCCGAGGGCCCGCCCTTGCCGTTGGGCGACAGGGCGAGGCCCGGCGGCGGCTGCGCGCCCTGGACGCAATCGGCCACCCTCGCCTCCGCCGCTACCCGGCGCTGGCGCAGCACCGCCTCCGACGTCTGCTCGGTCTTCAAGAAGGTGGCGACGCCGCCGATGGCGATGCCGAGCAGGGCCAACAGGGCCAGCACCTTGATCATGCGTCGCGACAACAATCGCCGCAGCTCGCCTGCCAGCAGCGCCCTCACCCGTCCTCCCCGGTCACGACGTGGCCTTCGGTGCCAGAGGTGAGCTCGAGGAACACCGTCTCCAGACTGACCTCCTCGGACCGCAGTTCGTGGAGGTAGAGCTGTCGGTCCGCCAGCGCGCGCGTCACCCTCTCGGCCTGGGTCGGGGGCAGCTCGACACGCAGGAAGCGCTCGGCGCGAGTCGCGGCGATGCCTGCCTCGTGCAGGACAGCCAGCCCGGCGTCGAGATCGGTCAACCGCACGATCAACCCGGTCGAACGACCGGCGGACAGCACGTCGTCGACCGGCCCCGAACGCACGCACCGGCCGCCCGACATGATGGCCACCCGGTCACAGGACTGCTGCACTTCACTCAGGATGTGGCTGGAGACGAAGACCGTCCTGCCGTCGCTGGCCAGGCTCTTCAGCAGGTCACGGACCTCCTTTATACCCGCCGGGTCGAGGCCGTTCGCCGGTTCGTCGAGCACCAGCAACTCGGGGTCCTTGAGCAGGGCGATACCGATCCCCAGGCGCTGGCGCATGCCCAGGGAGAACCCCCGCACGGCGTCGTCGGCCCGCTCCGCCAGCCCGATGCGATCGAGCACCGATTGGACTTTCGATGCCCCGATGCCCTCGAGCCGTCCGAGCACGGCCAGGTTCCTCCGCGCCGAAAGCCCCGGGAACAGCCCCGGCATCTCGACCAGCGAGCCCACCCGCCCGATGACACTGGGCAGCTCGTGGCGAGAGCTCGCGCCCAGGACCCGGCACGACCCTGAACTGGGACGGGCCAAGCCGAGCAGGCACCGGATCGTCGTGGTCTTGCCCGAGCCGTTGGGCCCGAGAAATCCGTAGACCCCGCCGGACGGGACACTCAGGTCGAGCCCGTCGACAGCCACGACCGGCGGCCTCCGGAACCGGCGGTACTCCTTTCGGAGGCCCTCGACCTCGACGACGTCCATCCGCACAGGTGTAGCAGCATGGTCGGCGCCGGCGCCGCCCATGGCGCGGGACTGCTCGACGCGGGGCGCCACACCGTCGATGATGGTGTTCCAGGCTCCCCACGGAAGGTCCACCCACATGTCCGGCTTCGCGCCCATCACGGTCCGCCAACCCGTTCCCTTCGACATCGTCGACGACCCGGTCAGTGTGTGCGGGATAGGAACCGGCTTCGAAGCCACGTTCAGCGCCCGGGTGCGCGATGCCTCCGGCCACGAGCTGGCCAGGGTCTCGATCATGGCCGGGCTCGGCAACGGAGCGCTCGGCAACTTCCACGCCGAGCTCCCCTTGGGCCCCGTCCCGAGTAGCCCGCAGGGCACGCTCGAGGTCTTCGAGGCGTCGGCCGAGGACGGCACCGAACTGCACAAGGTCGTCATCCCCGTCACCTTCGGCCGCGCCCTGCTGGATGGCTATCGCGGCTTCCTCCAGTACACCGTCGAGCCCGGCGACACGCTCTCGGGGGTCGCCCGGCGCTTTTACGGCGACGGCAACCTGTTCAGGCGGCTGTTCGAGGCCAACCGCGACCAGATCCACGACCCCAACCTCATCTTCGCCGGCCAGGTGCTCCGGATCCCCCAGTAGCCGGCGGGTCGCCCGGCAACTAGCCGGGGCCCGGCGTCCGGGCTTTGGCCTGGTCGAGAAGGCGCTCGAGATCGGCCGAGCGCACGCCGCCCAGGATCTTGGAGACGATGAAGCCGTCGGGGTTGATCATGAACGACTCGGGAACGCCGCCCACCCCGTAGTCGAGGGCGATGCGGCCGTCAGGGTCGGTGAGCATGGGCCAGTCGCCACCTTCTTTGGCCCGGAAGTCGCGCACCGCCGACGGCGTGTCGCTGTAGACGATGGCCAGGATGGTGGCGTCGCCCGCGGGTCGGTGAGCGTCCTGGAAGCGGACCAGGTCGGGGTGCTCCTCCCGGCAGGGGACGCACCAGGTGGCGAAGAAGTTGACGACCACCCACCGGCCGTGGAAGTCGGCCAGGTTGGCGTGCTGGCCGTCCACCGTCGTGCCCTCGGCCGCCGGCGCCCGCTTGCCGAGCAGCGGCGACTCGACCGTCTTGCTCTCCGCCGATGGCCTGGTGGCGAGCACCAGGATCAGCATGGTCACGGGGACAGCCACGGCTACGGCGATCCACAGCGCCTTGCGGGTGCGACGCAGGTTCACCACCGACAGGGGCAGCGCGACCTCGTCGGGCGCCTCGATCTCACGCATCGCCCCGGGGGATTCGAGGGATTCGGGGGATCCAGAGGACTCGGGGGATTCGGGGGATCCAGGGGGTTCGGGCGACTCGGGGGACTCGGCCAGCTCGGGGGACTCGACGGCGTCGGGGGAATCGGGGCTCATCGTGGCGCCAGCGTAGGCCCCACTCAGGGGCTAGCACCGATCGCCACCGAGCCCAGCAGACCCTGAGCGGGAGGTGCATCCCCATGACGCCGGGCACCAAAGCGGCGCCCGCTGCCCTGGCCGGTCGCCGGGTGACATGATCCGGCCGTGCCTGTTCTCGGCCCCCGCCTCGTCGTGGCCGGCACCGCCTCTGGAGTCGGCAAGACCACCGTGGCGACCGGGCTCATGGCCGCCCTCCGGCGACGGGGTCTCACCGTGGCGTCGGCCAAGGTGGGCCCCGACTTCATCGACCCCGGCTACCACGCCCTGGCCACCGGGCGCCCGGCCCGCAACCTCGACGCCTGGCTGTGCGGCGCCGAGACGATGGGCCCCCTGGCGGCGCGCGCCGGCCTGGACGCCGACATCCTGGTCGTCGAAGGGGTCATGGGACTGTTCGACGGCGCCGCCGACCAGACCGGCGCCACCGCCACCACCGCGGAGATGGCCGCCCTCCTCGACGCGCCCGTCGTGCTCGTCGTCGACGCCGCCGGCCTCAGCGGGTCGGTCGCCGCCCTGGTCCATGGGTTCCACACCTGGGACCCCTCGGTGGCGGTGGCCGGCGTGGTGGTGAACCGGGTGGCCAGCGACAGTCACGAGACCATGTTGCGGGCCGCCCTGGCACCCCTCGGCCTTCCCGTGCTCGGCGTGGTGCGCCGCGACCCGCGCCTGCGCTGGCGCGACCGCCACCTGGGCCTTGTACCCGTGGTCGAGGACGAGCCCAGGGTACGCCGCAGCCTCGACGCCCTGGCTGACGTGGTCGACCACGACTGCGACCTCGACGCCGTCCTGGCCCTGGCCCGCTCGAGCGCCCCCGTCACCGTGGGCGACGTTCTCCAGGCGCGCCTCGCGGGTCGGGCCCGGGTGGCAGTAGTCGGCGGCCGGGGTTTCAGCTTCACCTATCCCGACAACCTGGAGCTCCTGCAACAGGCCGGTGCCGAGCTCGTCCCCCTCGACCCCGAGGTCGACGGCCGCCTGCCCGAGGGAGTCGACGCCATCTATGTCGGGGGAGGCTTCCCCGAGGTCTACGCCGCCAGCCTGGCCGCAAACCGGGCCTTGCTCGACGACGTGGCCCAGCGGGTTGGCGCCGGCATGGTGACGTGGGCCGAGTGTGGCGGCCTCCTGTGGCTGGCCCGGTCCATGGACGGCCATCCCATGGCCAGGGCCATCGACGCCGACGCCCGCATGACCGACCAGCTCACCCTCGGGTACCGGCGGGCCGTCACCGCCGTCGACACTCCCCTGGCGCCCGCCCACACCGAGCTGCGGGGCCACGAGTTCCACTACTCGGTGATCGACCCTCCGGGTGACGCACTGGCGTGGGAGGGCCGCCACGCTCGTGGCCGGGCCGGGTTCGCCTCGCCCCGGCTGCTGGCGTCCTACCTGCACCTGCACCTGGCCGCTCACCCCGAACAGGCCGAACGCTTCGTGGCCTGCGCGTCAGGGTGACCGCCACCGGGTGACCGCCTCTCGGTGACAGCCCGGGTGAGCGCCCAGGGAGACCGGGCCTCGGCGGCGAAGTACAGTCCATGGCGCTGCGGTATCGGGAAGCCGGTGAGAGTCCGGCGCGGCACTGCCACTGTGACCGGGATCTCCCGGGAGCCAGGCCCCGGCCGTTACGAATGCACGACGACGTCGTCTCGGGAGACGAGATTGAGCAGGCTGATCGGCGTCGGGGTGGGCCCGGGTGACCCGGAGCTGGTCACGACCCGGGCCGTGCGCGTCCTGGTCGAGGCCGACCGCGTCTTCGCCCCCGCCACCGCCCTCGACGCCGTGGGCAGGGCCGAGTCGATCGTGCGCCAGGCGTGTCCGGAGACCGCCATCGAGCGCCTGGCCTTCGAGATGAGCGTCGGTGCGGCTCGCGACACGGCCCTGGAGGCGGCCGCCGACCGGGTCGCCGCCTGCCTGGACGCTGGCGAGGACGTAGCGTTCGTCACCCTCGGCGACCCGAATGTCTACAGCACCTTCCCCACCCTGGCCGCCGCCGTGCTCGACCGCCGGCCGGCTCTGGCCGTCGAGACCGTTCCTGGCATCACCGCCTTCCAGGACCTGGCGTCGCGGTCGGGAACGGTGCTGCTCACGGGCAGCGAGCACCTCACCCTCCTCACCGCACTCGACGGGCCCGAGTCCCTCGACGCCGCCCTGGGCGATCCCAGTGGAGCGATCGTCGTCTACAAGGGCGGTCGCCACCTGCCCGCGGTGGCCAAGCGCCTGGCCGACGCCGGCCGCCTCGACGGGGCCGTGGCCGGCGAGCTGCTGGGCCTGCCCGGCCAGCGCATCGCGCCCGCCGTCGACCTGGCCGGTGGACCGGCCTCGTACCTGGTGACGGTCATCGTCCCCCCGACGGGGCGGCCACTGCCTTCCGGCCACGGAGGCCAGGCACCCCGTTCGGGCCACGGAGGCCAGGCATGATCTCCTTCGTGGGCGCCGGGCCCGGGGCGCCCGACCTGATCACCCTCCGGGGCTGCAACCGGCTGGGCGCAGCCGACATCGTGGTGTGGGCCTCCTCGCTCGTCCCCGCCGAGGTGCTGGGCCATGCCCGGCCCGGTGTGGTCGTCCACGACTCGGCGTCGATGACCCTCGAGGACGTCCTGGCCGTCTACGCCGCCAGTCCCGATGCCGCCATCGTGCGCCTCCACTCCGGCGACCCCTGCCTGTACGGGGCCATCCAGGAGCAGATCGACTGGTGCGAGACCAACCACCGCCCCTTCGAGATCGTGCCCGGCGTGTCGTCGCTCGGCGCGGCGGCGGCCGCCCTGGGGCACGAGCTCACGGTTCCCGGCGTGGCCCAGAGCGTGGTGGTCACCCGTCTGGCCGGCCGCACGGCTGCCTCCATGCCTCCGCGCCAGTCGGTGGTCGACTACGCCCCCCACGGCGGCACCCTGGCGGTGTTCCTCTCCGCTGCCCGGCCCACAGAGCTCCAGGACCAGCTCCTCGCTGCCGACAGCGCCTACCGCGCCGACACCCCGGCGGCCATCGTGGTGCGGGCGACGTGGCCGGACGAGTCGGTGGTCCTCACCACCGTCGGCCGTCTGGCCGACGACCTGGTGACCACGGGCGCCACCACCACCGTCCTGGTCCTCGTCGGCCCCGCCCTGGCCGACGCCCCCGCCGCCCGCAGCCACCTCTACTCGCCGACGTTCGCCCACCGGTTCCGGCGCCGCTCCACGCCGGGCTCCACCGCCGGCCGGCCGGCTGCCCGAACAGCCGAGGAGCCGGTACTCCGTTCGGGCACGGAGCCGGGATGACCAAGAACCGTCTGCCCGTCCGCTTCTCCCAGCCCGATGACGACCCGGGCGGCGACGAGCCCTTCGGGGAGCGTCGCGACGCCCGGGGCCTGCGCCTGGGCTGGACAACCGGCACCTGCGCCAGCGCCGCGGCCAAAGCTGCTGCCACCGGCCTGTTCACCGGTGCGCCGCCGTCGGCCATCGACGTGGCCCTGCCCAACGGTACGCGCGAGTGGTTCGAGGTGGAACCCCAGGGGGCCACCCGGGCCGTGGTGGTCAAGGACGCGGGCGACGACCCCGATTGCACGAACGGGGCTCGCATCACCGCCAAGGTGGGCATGGCCAGGGCCGGCCGCACCACCCAGCTGTTCGCCGGTCCGGGCGTGGGCACGGTGACCAAGCCGGGACTTGGCCTGCCCGTGGGTGCCCCGTCCATCACGTCGGTGCCAGAGCGGATGATCCTCGAGGCCGTCCTCGAGGTCACCCAGGAGCCCCTCGCCGTCACCCTGTCGGTGCCCGACGGCGAAGAGATGGCAGCTCAGACCACCAACGCCCGACTGGGGATCGTCGGTGGCATCTCCATCCTCGGCACCACCGGCGTGGTCAAGCCGTACTCGACGGCAGCGTGGCGGGCGTCGATCGTCCAGCAGATCCAGGTGGCCTCGGCCCAGGGGGAGACCGAGATGGTCCTGGCCACGGGAAGCCGCACCGAACGACTGGCCATGACGCTGCACCCCGCCCTCGACGAGATCTGCTTCGTCGAGGTGGGCGACTACAGCGGCACGGCCCTGCGCAAGGTGGCGGCCATGGGCTTCGTGCACACCGTGTTCGTGGGGATGGCCGGCAAGATCACCAAGTTGGCGGCGGGGACGATGATGACGCATTTCCGGCGGTCGAAAGTCGATGGCAAGCTCCTCGCTGCGGTGGCCCGCTCCGTCGGTGCACCCAAGGAGGTGGTGGCTGCGGCCACCGCTACCGAGACGGCTCGCCACTTCTTCGAGACCTGCATCGCCTACGACGTGATCGACCCCCTCACCAGGGTGTGCGAGCTGGCCAAGCAGGCGTGCGAGGAGCACACGCGGGGCAAGCTGGCCATCGACGTCCTCATGGCCGACTTCGAGGGACGCCGGATCGTGGCCCGTGCCTGAGCTGCCGATCATCGTGGTGGGGGTGTCCGGTACCGAGCTGGCCAAGGACGAAGCGCGGGCGGTGCAGGATGCCGACCTGATCGTTGGCGGCCTCCGCCATCTCGAGGCCCTGGGCCCACCGGGTGTGCCGCGGCTCACGATCACGGGCGACCTCGCCGAGGTGCTCGATGCGGTGGAGGCCGAGCCCGGCCGGGTGTGCGTGCTGGGGTCGGGCGATCCCGGCTTCTTCGGCATCGTGAGGGTCCTGGCCGAGCGCTTCGGGGCCCCGGCCCTCGAGGTCCACCCCGCGCCCCCGGCGGTCGCCCTGGCCTTCGCCCGCCTGGGCCTGCCCTGGGACGACGCCGTCGTCGTGTCGGCTCACGGCCGGCCGCTGGGCGACGCCGCCCGCCGGGCCGCAGCCGCACCCAAGGTGGCGGTGCTCACGTCCCCCGACAACCCTCCCCAAGCCGTCGGCCGGGAGATGATCAGCCTCGGCGCACCCCGTCGGCGCGTGGCCGTGTGCAGCCGGCTCGGAACGGCCGACGAGGCGGTGACCGAGGTCGACCTGGCCGGCCTGGCCGGAGCCGAGTGGGACCCGCTCTCGGTGGTGGTGCTACTCGACAACCCACTCCCGACCGCCCCGGTGCTGGCCTGGGGCCTGCCCGACGCCACCTTCGCCCACCGTCAGGGCATGGTCACCAAGGCCGAGGTGCGAGCCGTGGTCCTGGGCAAGCTGGCCCTGCCTCCGGCCGGGGTCCTGTGGGACGTGGGGGCTGGGAGCGCCAGCGTGGCCGTGGAGTGTGCGCTGGTTGCGCCCGGCCTGCAGGTGATCGCCGTCGAGCGGGACCACGACGACGTCGAGCGAGCCCGGGCCAACGCCACCGCCCAGAGGGTGGAGGTCGACGTGGTGCACGGCTCGGCACCGGAGATCCTCGGGTCGTTGCCCGACCCCGACAGGGCCTTCGTCGGGGGAGGAGGGCTGGGCGTGCTCGATGCCGTCGTCGACCGCCTGGCGCCGGGCGGGCGGGTCGTGGCCACCTACGCAGCCGTCGACCGGGCGGCGGCTGCAGCCGAGCGCCTGGGCCATCTGGTGCAGGTGCAGGTGAGCCGGGGACAACGTCTCCCCGACGGCAGCTTCCGCCTGGCAGCCGAGAACCCCGTGTTCGTCGCCTGGGGCCCGGACGAATGAGCAACGTGATCTCGATCTCGGTCACCGAGCGGGGACGAGCGCTGGCCGCACGGCTCCCGTTCCCGGGGACTCACGGTGACGTCCGGGCCACTGTGGCCGAGCGGTGGGCTGACGTCGACGGCTTCGTCCTGTTCCTGGCCACAGGCGCGGCGGTGCGCATCATCGGGCCCCTCCTGCGCGACAAGGCCACCGATCCGGCCGTCGTGTGCGTCGACGAAGCGGGCCGCTTCGCCGTGGCCCTCTGCGGGGGCCATGCACGGGGCGCCAACCACCTGGCCCGCCAGATTGGCGACCTCATCGGGGCCGAACCGGTGATCACCACGGCCACCGACGCCGTCGGCATCACCGCCCTCGACCAACTGCCGGCCATGGTGGCCACGGGCGACGTGGCCGGCGTCACCGCGGCCGTGATCGACGGCCGCTTCCCCACCATCGTCAACGAGCTGGATTGGCCATTGCCGCCGAGCCTGACGACCGATCGGACCCGCGACCCGGCATTCCGTTCGGGCACGGAGCCGGCATTCCGTTCGGGCACGGAGCCGGGCACCATCGTCGTCACCGATCGAATCGTCGCCGCCGTGCCCCGAGTGGTCGCCCTGCACCCGCAATCGCTCGTCGTGGGCGTGGGCGCATCGTCAGGTGCGCCCTCCGACGAGATCGCCGCCCTGGTCGAGTCCGCCCTGGCCGGCGCCGGGCTGGCCCGGGCGTCGGTGGCCGAGGTGGCCACCATCGACCGGCGGGCCGGCGATCCCGCTCTCACCGCACTCGACATCCCGGTCCGGGCGTTCACCGCCGCCGCCCTGTCGGCGGTGCCCGTCCCGTCACCCAGCCCCGTGGTCGCCGCAGCCGTCGGTACCCCGAGCGTGGCCGAGGCGGCCGCCCTCCTGGCCGCCGGGCCCGGGGCCGAGCTGGTGGTCCACAAGCGGGCCTCGGCCCACGGCACGGTGGCCGTGGCCCGTCGGCGTCATCCCCGGGGAGGCATTGCCGTCGTGGGACTGGGCCCGGGCCAGGCCCGTCACCGCACGCCGGCGGCCGAAGTCGCCGTGCGTCACGCCGAGGTGGTGATCGGCTACGGGCCCTACGTCGACCAGTGTGCCGACCTGCTGCGCCCTCACCACCAGGTCGTGCGCAGCCCGATCGGCAACGAGGTGGTGCGGGCCAAGCAGGCGCTGGCCGAAGCCGGTGCCGGGAGGCGCGTCGCCCTGGTGTCCTCGGGTGATCCCGGGGTCTACGCCATGGCCGGCATCGCCCTGGAGCTGGCCGCCGACGTCGCCCCCGATGTCGACATCGAGGTGGTGCCCGGTGTGCCCGCCGCCCTCGCGTCGGCGGCCCTGCTCGGCGCCCCGCTCGCCCACGACCACGTCATCATCAGCCTGTCCGACCTGCTCACCCCGTGGTCGGCCATCGAGGCGCGCCTGACCGCGGCGGCCGATGCCGACCTGACCGTGGCGCTCTACAACCCGCGGTCGCGGGGACGCTCGTGGCAACTCGACGCGGCGCGGACGCTGCTGGCCTCCCGGCGGGCGCCGGACACGCCCGTCGGCGTGGTCACCGATGCGGCGCGGCCGACCCAGCGTGTCGTGCTCACCACCCTGGCCGACCTCGACGTCGAAGCCGTGGGCATGACGACGTGCGTGATCGTGGGGTCGTCCACCACGACGGTCGTGGCCGGGCGCATGGTCACCCCCCGGGGCTACCGACCATGAGCTTCACCGTCTCCGTCGACGAGCGTTGCACCGCCTGCGGAGCCTGCCTGGTGACCTGTCCGGAACGGGCGCTGTTGGCCGCGCCGAAGCGACCGGCGACGATCGACAGCCTCTGCACCGGCTGCCTGGCCTGCATCGAGATCTGCCCCCGCGACGCCCTCACCGTGAAGGCCGCACCGTGAAGGCCGCACCGTGACCGGGACGCGTACGCGGGGAGCCGAGATCGAGGCCGAGAGCTTCCGCATCCTGGCTGAGCGGGCCGACCTGTCGGGGTTCGGCCCCCTTGCCGGGGCCGTCGTCGCCCGCGTCATCCACGCCAGCGCCGACGTCGACTACGCCACCACCATGGTGGTCGACGAGGCGGCCGTCGCCGCCGGTGTGGCCGCCCTGCGCTCGGGCGCTGCGGTGGTCGCCGACGTGGAGATGGTGGCCTGTGGCATACGGGGACCGGCCGTGTCGTGCCACCTCGGTGAGGACTCCCCGCAGGGCATCACGCGCTCCGCCGCCGGCCTGCGTCGGGCGGCGACGCTGCACCCCCGAGGGGCGGTCGTGGTCATCGGCTGTGCCCCTACCGCCTTGTTCGAAGTGCTGCGCCTGGCCGCCGAAGGCGACTTCGTCCCCGCCCTGGTGGTGGGGCTTCCCGTCGGGTTCGTCGGTGCCGCGGAGGCCAAGGCCGCCCTGCGGGCCAGCGGCCTGCCCGCAGTGAGCAACGTCGGCGAAAAGGGTGGCAGCGCGGTGGCGGCCGCTGCCGTCAATGCCATGTGGCGACTGGCGCCATCGTGACGAGCCATCCCGCCCTCCTCGTCGTCGGCCATGGCAGCCGGTCGGCCGCCGGGGTGGCCGAGTACTGGAAGCTGGCCGACGTGGTGCGCTCCCAGGCGCCCGACGTGGAGGTGGGGTGCGGCTTCATCGAGCTGGCCCCGCCCGACCTCGACACCGCCATCGACGACCTCGTTGCGTCGGGGGCCACCTCGGTGGTGGCCAGTCCGCTCATCCTGCTGGGCGCCGGCCACCTGAAGAACGACGGCCCCGCCGCCCTGCACCGGGGTCGTCATCGTCATCCCCGCGTCGAGTTCCACTACGCCCGCGACCTGGGCATCCACCCGCTCGTGCTCGCCGTGGCCCGGGACCGCATCGCCGAGGCCGTCGGCGCCTGCGAACCGGCTGTGCTCGGCACCTGCGATCGGGTCACCGCCGTGGTCGTCGTCAGCCGCGGTTCCTCGGATCCCGACGCCAACGCCGACCTGTACAAGGTCGGGCGCCTGCTCGCCGACGCCAGCCACGTCGACATGATCGAGCCCGCCTTCGTCTCCCTCGCTCCACCCGACGTCTCCGCCGCTCTCGACCGCTGCGAGCGCCTGGGTGCGACGCACATCGCCGTGGTGCCCTACTTCTTGTTCATGGGAGTGCTCGTCGAACGCATCCGCGACCAGACGACGGCATGGGCGGCCGCTCACCCCGACGTCGAGGTCCGCCACGGGCCCCACCTCGGTGCCGACCCCCGCATCGCCACCCTGCTCCTCGACCGCTATCGCGAAGCCCTGTCCGGCGACGCCCACATGAACTGCGACCTCTGCGTCTACCGAACAGCCATGCCCGGGCACGAGCACCGGGTGGGCGTCTCCGTCCGCGGTGGGCACGAGCACATCGATGGGGAGAGGGGGTGATGCAACTGGAAAGCACCGCTGACCTCGTTCAGCGACGGGTGCCGCTGTGGTCCTGGCTTGTCGTGGCCCTGGCCCTCGTCGCCGTCTACGCCCTGACCCTCGAGAACGGGACCGCCCTCCGAGCCGGAGCCACCGTGGTCCACGAGCTGTTCCACGATGGCCGCCATTTCCTCGGCGTTCCCTGCCACTAGCTGACTGGACGGTCCACCGCCCGGTGCACACGGCCGGGCGGCCCGTCCGTCGAAAGGAGTGACTCATCCGCCGCCATCTGCGTGACGGTGCGCTGGCCGGCCTGGCCGGAGGCGCGGCGCTGGCCCTGGTCCTGCTGCTGGCCGGGGAATCGACCATCGGGAGGGCCATCACCCTCGAACAGCGCGCCCACCCCGGCCAGGACGGGCACGAGATGTTCTCCCGGGGCACCCAACAGGCGGGGGGCGCCCTGGCCGCCCTCGTCTGGGGACTCTGCCTGGGCCTGGTGCTGGCCGTCGCCTACGTCGTCCTGCGCCGCCAGCTGGCCACCACCTCGGACTGGCGGGCGGCGGTGACCGTGGCCGGAATCGGCTTTCTCACCGTGAACCTGGTGCCGTTCCTGAAGTACCCGGGCAATCCTCCCGGCGTGGGCGACCCCACCACCATCGGTCGTCGAACCACCCTCTACCTGCTCATGGTGGCCTGGTCGGTCGTCTCGACAGCCGCGGCCTGGCGGGCCGCCCGCTGGCTCGACGGCCGGGGTTGGGACGACCACCTGAGGCTCCCGGCTGTCGCCGGCCTGTACGCAGCCCTGGTCGTGCTGGGGTGGGCCGCCCTTCCCGGGTCGCCCGACCTGGTCGGTGCCCCGGCCACGCTGGTCTGGCACTTCCGCCTCACCAGCCTGGGAGGAACGGCGACGTTCTGGGCCGTCGCTGGCACGGTGTTCGGCTGGCGCCGCCTGTCCGCCGCCGGCCACAGACCCTTCGGGTCGCAGCAATCCTCCCGGGCCAAAGTCGCCCAGGAGAGCTGACCCGCTGGGCGCCTCGCGTCGCCCACCCCGAGGCGACGGCCTGCGACGCCGCCACGACGTCGGCCGACAACATCGTCAGTCCCCGGCGACGGCCCGGTCGAAGCAGGGAGGGCACAGCTGTCGGCCGTCGAGCAGGCGGATCCTCGTCTCCATGGTGGCCTCGCCGCACGCCCCGCAGTCGAGGGACACGAAGACGCGCGCCGTCGGCGGGACGACGGCGTCGACCTGGCGGACCTCGTACAGCTCGTCGAGCGGCGCGCCCAGGATCGCCTCCGACCGCTCGCGCATCGAGGCCATGGACCGCTCACTGCCCTCGCCCGCCGACTCAGCGGGACGCGGCCGCTCCCATCCCCTCGGGCGGCCGCTGATGCGGATGGCCCGGCCGTCGGAACGGCGCACGAAGGTGTAGGCGTTCTTGCCGTAGTCGAGGTGGATGAGGTTGCCCTTGCCGAAGGTGCAACCGGTGAGGAACTGGATGGCGTCGACGCCGCACATGTCTGTTTCGACGATGGCCACCACCTCCTCGTCGGCCGAGTGGGGCCCGATCTCGGCCAGGGCCACCTCGGCGGCCCGAACGCCCATGGCCAGGCCCGGGCACATGTGGCCGTGGAACTCCACGATGCGCCTCGTCGTCTCCGTGTCGATCATGGTCAACTCTGCCAGACACAGTCAGGCCGGCCCGCCGCCGGCGGCGCCGTAGAGTCCGATGGTGACCCGTGCCGTCGTCTTCGATTTCTACGGCACCCTTGCCCGAGCGGTGTCTTGGGGCTCGCCCGTCCACGAGATCCTCGCCAAGAACGGCCATCGCCTCGAACCAGCCGCCTACGAGGCCTGGCAGGCCGAGGTCTACGACGGGATGGACCACCTCGAGCACTCCGGCACGCGCGACGACTACCTGGCATGGGAGCGCGATCGCCTCCGCCGCCTGGCCACAGGGAGCGGCGTTGCCGACGACGACGTCGAAGAACTGGTAGCCGAGCTGCATGTGGGCCTGGGCGACTTCGTCATGGCCGCCTATGACGAGGTGCCCGCCGTGCTCGACGAGCTGGGGCGGAGGGGTCTGCTGGTTGCGGTGTGCTCCAACTGGAGCTGGGACCTCGACCGGGCCCTGGCCCAGGCCGGCCTCGAAGGCACCGCCCAGGTCGTCGTCACCTCCGCCCAGGTCGGCGTGCGCAAACCCCACCCCCGCATCTTCGAGCGCACCATCGAGCAGTGCGGCGTGGCCCCTGGCGACACCGTGTTCGTGGGCGACACCTGGGCTCCCGACGTCGAGGGCCCACTGGCCGCTGGCATGCGCCCTGTGCACGTGTGGCGGACCGACGACGCCCACGTGTCCGGCGAGCCGCCCCCGTTGCCCCGGGGCGTCGACCGGGTCGACGACCTCAGGGGCCTGCTCGACCTGGTCTGAGGTTCAGGAGGCGGGCAGGAACGACAGGCGAAGGCGCCGATACGGGTTGTCGTCGTTCAGGTCGACGAGCACCACGCTCTGCCAGGTGCCGAGGAGCGGACGACCGCTCACCACGGGAATCGCCAGCGATGGGCTCACCAGGACGGGGAGCAGATGGTCGGCGCCGTGGCCCCGAGCTCCGTGGCGGTGCGACCACCGGTCGTCGCGCGGCAACAGGTCGCCGAGGAGGAGGTCGAGGTCTCCCTCGGACCCCGAGCCCGTCTCCATGAGGGCGACACCGGCGGTGGCGTGGGGTACGAACACGTGCACCAGGCCGTCACCCTGGGACCGACAGAACTCGGTCACGCGATCGGTGACGTCGATGATGTGGGCTCCCGAGGTGTCCAGCTCCAACTCAATGGTGTCCACTGGCGTTTCCTCCAGTCTCGCGGTCGAAGTGCCGCATCAAGTGGCGATGCTCACGGCTAGTCGGGCAGCCCGCAACTGCGGCGCCGAACGGTATTCGCCGCGCCGCAGCCTGTGGTTCACCGAGTTGGGGTGCGAGCCAGATCGCCAAGCTCGACCCCAGCTCCATCGTCGGCCGGCCCCCGCCAACAACGTCTGGAAGGCAAACGTCTGGAGCGGGAACGCCAGCCCCCCTGCACCCAGATCCCATTGCGCATAGTCCGAAGGTCCGCCGAGGCGGCGGCAGAGTCGCCTGAGTGTCATGCGGCTCTAGTTCATGGCCGGGTCGGTGGGGAAGTTGGCCACCCTGGCCAACGCCCCGCCCTGGCGGTGCAGCACGGTCGACCACAGGTTCTCGGGAACCGGCACGAAGGCATCGCCGGGCAGGGCGTCGAGCACGAACCAGGCCCCCTCCCCAACTTCGGCCTCGAGCTGGGTCGGGGACCAACCGGCGTGGCCGGCGAAGACCCTGACGCCGGTGAGCGCCTCGTCGGGATCGGCTTCGAGGTCGACGGTGCCCAGCCCCGAGAACAGCGGTTGCCAGCCGGGTCTGACCTCCGGCTGGTCGGACCGACCCAGGCAGATGACCCCGGTGAGCGCGACGGGGCCGCCGAAGAAGACCACAGGAGGTGGCGTGGCCAGACCGTGCCACGTCGGCAGGATGTCCGACACGTCGCTGTCGGACGGCCGGTTGAGGACGACGCCAACCGCCCCCTCGTCGCCGTGGGCGACGACGAGCACCACCGTGCGCTCGAAGTTCGGGTCGCGCAGCGCCGGCGCGGCCACGAGGAGCCGTCCCGTGAGCGATGCCGTCATGTGCCCGCCAGCCGGGCGACGACGGGGGCCATCTCGCCGAGCGCGCCCCCACTGAACACCACGTAGGACAGGCCCAGCTCCTCGCGGCGCCTGACCAGGTCGTCGACGATCTGGTCGACCGTGCCCACGAGGAAGTGCGGCGTTCCCAGCACCTCGTCGGCAGTGATCCCGAACCCGGTAGCCAGGCCGGAGGCGACCTCGGCGCGCTGGTCGGTCACCACGGCCACGAAGACCCTCACGCTCAGCTCCAACTCGCCGAACCGAGGCCCGGCCGCGTCGCTGATCCAACCGAGCTTGGTGACGGTGGCCGCCGCCGTGCCCGTCGACCCGATCTCGGGCCCGAACGCACCCGATCGCAGGTCGAAGTTCACACCCACGATGTCGGCCTCCCGGCCGGCGACGGTGAGGACTCGGCGGGCGCCACCGCCCACGATGATCGGCGGCCGGGGACGTTGCACCGGGCGCGGAGTCCCGACCAGGTCGGTCACGGTGTAGTGGCGCCCGGTGAACGAGCATCGATCGCCCCCCAACAGCCCCTTGATCACCACCAGAGCCTCGGCCAGGCGCTCCACGCGGATGTCGGCGGGGTCGTAGGCGATGCCCGACTGCTCGTAGTCGCGCCGCTGCCAGCCGGCACCCAGACCCAGCTCCAGGCGGCCACCGGAGACGACGTCGAGGGTGGCCGCCTCCTTGGCCACGACCACGGGATGGCGCAAGTCGTTGTCGAGGACCAGGGTACCGATGCGCAGGGTGGTCGTGGCCGTCGCCGCCGCGGCCAGGGCCGGCATCGGCGACCACTGGTCGTCGAAGTGGTCGGGCATGAACAGGGTGGCATAGCCGTCGGCCTCGACCCGGCGGGCGGTGGCCGCCCACTCGGCCCCCGACGATGCCCCGGCCATCTGTGCACCGAAGCGGAACGGGTGACGGGGGGCGACCATCGACGGCAGGCTAGAAGAAGACCGGCACGCCAGCGGCAGGCAAGGGGCCGGGGGTAGGCAAGGCGGCGCTACGGGTAGATACTTCGTCCGTGACGACCCTGCTCGCGGTCGGAGACGTGGGCCAGGCGTTCGGCCGCAACCTCTCGCTCGGTGACTGGATCGCCGCGGGCCTCATTCTGGCCGCCGGCATCTCCGGGGGTTATGCCCTGCGCACGATCCTGGGCCGGGCCCTGCGCCGGGGTGACAGCGAGCGCCACGCGGCCGAGGCGCTGGCCCGCGTCGTGTGCTGGGCGGTGGTCGCCGTCGGCGTGTTCTGGTCACTGTCGGTGCTGGGGCTGCGGCTCGGGCCACTGTTCGGCGCTCTCGGCATCGGCGGTTTGGCCGTCGCCTTCGCCGCCCAGAGCATCCTGGCCAACCTCTTGGCCAGCATCATCCTCCAGGTCCGGCGCCCCTTCCGCCGGGGCGACCAGATCACGACCAACAACTGCGAAGGCGTGGTCGAAGAAGTGAACTTCCGCACCGTGCGCCTGCGGACCTACGCCGGCGAGCGAGTGCTGGTGCCCTGTGCCGAGGTGCTGGCCCAACCCATCACCAACCACACCACCCTGGGCCGGCGCCGGACGACGCTCGAGATCGGCGTGGGGTACGACGCCGATCTCGAAGCCGTCCGCCAGCTGTTGTTGGTTGCCGCCGAGCAGGCCGAGGGCGTGCTGGACAAACCCATCCCGGAGGTGTGGGTGAAGCAGTTCGACGACTCGGCCGTCACCCTGGCCGTCCGGTTCTGGCACGCCCCCGACCAGGCCACCCTGTGGCGCGTGCGCAGCCAGGTGGCCGTCGGTGTCAAAGGAGCGCTCGACGCCGCCGGCATCGCCATCCCGTTCCCCCAGCGCGTCCTCAGCTTCACGTCCCAAGTGGAGGCGCGCGCGCCCGGCGAGGGGCCCGCGCCGCCCCACTCCGCCGGCGACGGCCCGTCGGCGGCCGACCACGGCCACCGCTCTCACTCGTAGGCGATGGCGGCGAGCACGTTGAGGCGGGCGGCCCGGCGGGCCGGGAACACCGCGGCCAGCACCCCCAGCACTCCGGCGATGACCACGTAAACGACCAGCTGGGCGAGGGGGACGCTGAGCGTGTTGATGCCCGTGTCGGCGATGGCCCTCACCACCGCCCAACCGAAGAACACCCCAACGGCCAAGCCGAGCACGGCGCCGATCACGGCGACGATCACCGCCTCCCAGCGGATCATCCGCTTGGTCTGGCGCCTCGACATCCCCACCGCCCGCAACAACCCCAGCTCACGCGTGCGCTCGAGCACGGAAAGGGCCAGGGTGTTGAGGATCCCGAGCACGGCGATGACGATGGCCAGGGCCAACAGGACCGTGATCAGCGCCTGCAGCTGGTCGACCCGTGACGTCGCCGCCGCCTTGTACTGGGCCTGGTCCTTGAGCTCGACGTTGGGGAAGGCGGCAAGGACAGGCGCTATGGCGGCGCGCGACTGGGCGGCAGAGACCCCCGGCGCGCCCTTCACGACGACGGCCTGCACCTGGCGGCTGAGGTAGTTGCGTTCGAAGTCGCCGAAGGCCAGCAGGTACTTGCCGGCGAAGTCGGAGCGCTTGTACGTGCCGGCGAGGCGAACCTGCTGCACACCGGTCCTGGCGAACTCCATGGGCACGACGTCGCCCACTCTCCAGTGGTGGCTCTTGGCGATGTCCTGGTCGACCATGAGGCCGGTGCCGTCGTCGGCCGGGACTCGGCCCGACACCACCTCGAGGTTGAACAGGCGGGCGAACGTCGACATCTGGGTGGCGGTGAGATCGGTGTTCTTGGCGTCGAGGCGCCATTGACCGCTGGCCAGGCTGACCACCTGGCCGAGGGCAGGCAGGCGGCGAAGCTCGGTGGCCAGCTCGCCGCTGAACCCGTCGAACGAACGCCCGGTAACGACATAGTCGGCGGCGAAGGAACGGTCGAAGGTCTGGGCCAGCGATACCTTGATCGACGCCGCCAACACGGCGACGAAGGTGACCAGGGCCAGGCCGATCATGAGGGCGGCCGACGTGGAGGCGGTGCGGGCCGGGTTGCGCATGGCGTTCTGGCGGGCGAGGCGCCCCGGCAGCTTGAACAGGCGGGCCGGGCCGTACCCGATGGCTGCGGCGAGGGGCTTGGCCAATAGTACGGCCATCACCGCCACGCCGATCAGGATCAGGAGTGCCCCGAGGCCGACGAGCTGGATGCCGCTGCCGTACAGGCCGCGGGCCAGGGCCACCCCGCCCAGGACGAGGAAGGTCGTCCCGACGATCACGCGCGCCGGACCCACCGATCGCGACGTGGGGATGCCGCCCTCTCGCAGAGCGGCCATGGGCGACACCCGGGTGGCCCGCAGGGCAGGGAACAGCGACGTCAACACGGTGACGACCACACCCACGGTCATGGCCAAGACCACGGTCCGCCCGGCCAGCACTGTGGCCGACGAGGGAAGGCTGAGGCCGAACGCGTTCAGGACGGCCTTCAGCCCCGTGGCCAACAGGTACCCCACGACCACACCCACGACCGATGCGGCCAGCCCGGTGATGGCCGCCTCACCGAGAACCGACAACAGGATCTGGCGGCGCCGGGCCCCGAGGGCTCGCAGCAGGGCCAGCTCGCGAGTACGACTGGCCACGATGATCGAGAAGGTGTTGGAGATCAAGAAGGTGCCGACCAGCAGGGCCACCCCGGCGAAGATGCCCAGGGCGATGCCGATGAACTTCACGAAGCTGTTGGAGACGTCCTGGGCCTCCTGGGCCGCCAGCTTCTCGCCGGTGATCACGTCGTAGCGACCGCCCAGGGCGGCGTCGATGCGGTCGCGCACGACGGCCTGGGACGCCCCGCTGGCCTTCACGTCGATCGAGTCGAAGGTTCCCGGCCGGTCGAGCACCCGGTGGGCCGTGGCGGGATCGAAGATGGCCAGGGTGGCCCCGGCCAGGTTGTCGGCGCTGCCCACTTTCACCACGCCCGACACCGTGAGCTCCTCGGCCGGCCCCTGGAGGAGCACCTTGATGCGGTCGCCGAGCGTGAAATGGCTGCCCTTGGCCGTCCCCGCGTCGATGGCCACCTCGCCCGAGCTCGTCGGCAGCCGTCCCTCGACCACGGTCAGACGCGAGATCTTGGGGTCCTGCGACGCCATGGCCCCGATGGTGGGCGGACCGTTGCCGCCGATGGGCTTGCCCCCACGGTCGACCATCTGGGCGAACCCGGAGATCTCGCCGGACGCGCCGGCCACACCCGGCACCCGGCGCACCTCGTCGAGGAGGCCCTCGGGGATGGGCTGGTACTTGGAGGAGTTGCCGCCACCGTGGCTCTCCTCGGTGAACGTCGAACGTGAGCGCACCCGCACGTCGACCCCACCGTCGACCTGTTTGAACAGCCGGACGAACGTGGCGTTGAGGGTGTCGGTGAGCACCAGCGACCCGGTCACGAAGCCGACACCCAGCACCACCGCGAGCGCGGTCAGGAAAAGACGGAGCTTGTGGGCGGCCAGGCTGCGCACGGTGGCCCGGAACACGTCAGTCCCCCATGGCCTTGAGCCGGTCGAGCACCCGCTCGGCCGTGGGGGCCTCCATCTCCCCGGCCACACGCCCGTCGGCGAGGAACACGACCTGGTCGGCATAGCCGGCGGCGGTCGCATCGTGGGTGACCATGACGATGGTCTGGCCCAGCTCCGACACCGAGCGGCGCATGAACCGCAGCATCTCGGCGCTGGCCCGGGAATCGAGGTTGCCCGTGGGCTCGTCGGCGAAGATGATCTCGGGTCTGCTGGCCAGGGCCCGCGCCCCCGCCACCCGCTGCTGCTGGCCGCCCGACAGCTCGGCCGGTCGGTGCTTCAGACGGTCGGCGATGCCCACCGCCTCGACCACCGTGTCCAGCCACTCCTTGTCGGGCTTGCGGCCGGCGATGGCCAAGGGAAGGGTGATGTTCTCGTAGGCGGTGAGGGTGGGGATGAGGTTGAACGACTGGAAGATGAACCCCACCCGGTCACGCCGCAGCAGGGTGAGCCGGTTGTCGTCGAGGCTGGTGAGGTCGACGTCGCCGATGAAGACCTGGCCCGCCGTGGCCGTGTCCAAGCCGGCCAGGCAGTGCATGAGCGTCGACTTGCCCGAACCCGACGGCCCCATGATGGCGCTGAAGCGACCGGCGTCGAAGCTGATGCTGACGCCGTCGAGGGCCCGCACCACGGTGTCCCCGGTGCCGTAGAGCTTGACCAGGTCGACGGCGCTGGCCGCCGAGCGCGCAGAGCGGCGCTCGGGCGGGGATGCGGGTGGGGACGATCGTGGCGTGGTGGTCACTGGCGCCTCCCGAGCTCTCGCGTTCGCCCAGCCACGGCGATCCTAGAGAACGCGACCCGACCCCCGCACGGTGCGGGGGTCGGGACGGGGGGGGACGGGGGTCAGGTATCGGCCCGCTCAGCGGCGGCCGGCCTGTCAGAAGCGGCGGAAGCCCCGCCGGCGTTCCACCACGGGCTCTTCCACGTAGCCGTCGGCGACAACAGGGCCGCCCCCGACCCCGCGGCTGAGGAACAGCAGGCTCCATAGCAAGCCGATGCCACCGGCGATCATCAAGATGACCCCGACGGTGGCCAGGTCGAGCCCGGACACGGCCACGTGCACAGCGAAGGTGAGTATGGCCCCAACCGCAATGAGAAAGACGCTGACTCCGATACCCATGATGAATCCTCCAGTTTCGGGCGCTGTACTTCCGTCCCGGTACTGAAAGGGGTTCCCATGGTCCGGGTCGGCCAAACACACCCACCGCTCGACTCTTCGCCGGGAAGAGGAGTCGGGGCGGGGGTGCGCGGCGGTCGCACCCCCGACCCCGGACGCAGGAATCTTACATCGATCTGACGGCGGTTCCAGTCGCGTCGCCCCCGCCGTTCCCAGGCGCCCTCAGCGCTCGATGAGGGCCACGGCCCAACAGGCGATGCCTTCGCCCCGCCCCAGTGCGCCGAGGCCCTCGGCGCGCTTGGCCTTCACCGACACCGCGGCCCCCACCACCTCGGCGAGGCGGGCCTCCATGCCCGCTCGGTGCGGTGCCAGCCGGGGTGCCTCGAGCACTACCGCGCAGTCGACGTTGGCCACGGCCCAGCCCTCGTCCACCACGAGGCGCGCCACCTCGGCCAGCATTGCGGTGCTGTCGGCGTTCTTCCACGCCGGGTCCGTGTCGGGGAAGATCCCGCCCAGATCGCCGAGCCCGGCAGCCCCGAGGAGGGCGTCGGCGACGGCGTGGCACACGACGTCGGCGTCGCTGTGGCCGGCCAGGCCGCGCTCGGCCTCGAGGACCACGCCACCGAGAACGAGGCGTCGTCGGGGGTCACCACTGAACGGGTGAACGTCGAAACCCATTCCCACACGCGCCGCCATTCAGGCACCGCCCGCCGTCTCGAACCGATTATCGTCGCTCAGCAGGGCCCGGGCCACGACCAGGTCGTCGGGAGCGGTGATCTTGAAGTTCCGGTGGTCGCCGTCGACCACCACGACCGTGCCCCCCAAGGCCTCCACCAGGGCGGCGTCGTCGGTGGCCTCGGGCTCGCCGGCATGGGCCCGCCGCAGGATCTCGGCCCTGAAGGCCTGCGGCGTCTGCACGGCCACGAGACTGCCGCGGTCGACGGTGGCCATGACCCGCCGGCCATCCACGCGCTTGACGGTGTCGGAGAGGGCGACCCCGGGCACGGCGGCATCGGCCCCGGCGCCGACGGCCGCCACCACCCGCTCGAACAGGGCTGGACCAGCAAGGGGCCGGGCGGCGTCGTGCACGACCACGATGGCGGCGGCAGCGGGCACGGCGGCCAGTCCCGCTCGTACCGAAGCCGATCGGGTCGGTCCGCCCGCTCGGGCGCCCGTTTCGAGCCGGTCCGCGGGGAGCACGGGGACGACTCCCTCGCAGGTTGCCCGGGCGGCGGCCACGGACCAGTCGAGCACCCGGTGACCGAGCAGGTCCTCGAATTGCTTGGCCCCCCCGAAGCGCCGCCCACCTCCGCCGGCCACGACGATGGCCCACACCCCCGGCATCACCACGGCGACCGACGCTATCCTGGCCCACATGCGCCACCGACAACGTTGACCTTCACTTCCTCCTGAGGTTCGCCCGCTCGCCCGGCGGACCGTCGGCTGGGCCCTGCTCGCCGACAGCATTCCCATCTACCCGCTCTACGCGCTGCTCTTCGCCGACGCGGGGTTGTCCGGTGCGCAGATCTCCAGCCTCTTCGTCGTCTGGTCGGTGGTGGGCATCGTGGCCGAGGTCCCGACGGGAGCCCTGGCCGACCGCTTCTCGCGCCGGCTCGCTCTCGTTGCCGCCGGCATGTTCCAGGCCGCCGGCTACGCCCTGTGGATCACCGCTCCCGGCTACGCCGCCTTCGCTGCCGGCTTCGTCCTGTGGGGCCTCGGCGGAGCGTTCGGCTCCGGTGCCCTGGAGGCATTGCTCTACGACGGGCTGACCTCGGTGGGTGCCGAGAGCCACTACCTGCGCGTCTACGGCCGGGTGGCAGCGGTCGGCCTCCTGTCCCAGATCCCCGCCGCCGTCGCCGCCACCGTCTTGTTCTCCACCGGTGGCTACGACCTGGTGGGGTGGGCAAGCGTGGTCTGTTGCCTGGGCGCAGCCGCCGTGGCCACCCGGCTCCCCGAGGCCCCGGCGAGGGGGAAACCGCTCAGCCGCGGCAGTGAGCACGCGGCCGAGACGGCCACCGACGGACGAGAAGCGAACCCCGACGCCTACTTCGCAGTGCTGCGAAGTGGACTCGTCGAGGCCGCCCGCAGCCCGGCGGTGTGGACGGCCGTGGTGGCGGTGGCCATCGTCGGCAGCCTCGACGGCATCGAGGAGTACTTCTCGCTGTTCGCCCACGAGTGGGGCGTCGCCACGTCGCTGGTCCCCCTCACCCTGCTCGCCGTTCCCCTCGTGGGCGCCGCCGGTGCCGCCCTCGGCGGAGGGTTCTCCCGGCTGCGACCACACGCCGTGGCCATCCTGCTCGCCACCGCCGTCGTGGTCATGGGCGGCGCCGCCGTGCTCCGACGTCCGGCGGGCGTGGCCGGGATCGCCGTGGCCTATGGCCTCTACCGGTTCGTCCTGGTCCGTGCAGAGGCCGGGCTGCAGCAGGCGATCCAGGGACATGCCCGCGCCACAGTGACGTCACTGGCGGCACTGGGCACCGATGTCGCCGGGGTGGCGCTGTACGCCGCATGGGCCGCCAACCAGCCGGTGCTGGTTGCCGGCGTGGCCCTGGCCGCAGCCGCCGCCCTGCCGTCGTTGGTCGGACGGCGAGCGCTCGACGACGCCCGGTCACTGCCCCGCTGACCCGGAGGCACCCATGAGCACCTCCGGGTGGCGAAGCCGGGCCGTCAGACCATGTACTTGGATTCCAGGGCGGAACAGACCGTCTCGGTGATGGCCTTGGTGACCAGGTACGGGTCACAGTTGGCGTTGGGGCGCCGGTCCTCGATGTAGCCGCCCTTGTCCACCTCGACCTGCCAGGGGATGCGCACAGAGGCGCCGCGGTCGGACACGCCGTAGCTGAACTCGTTCCAGATGGCCGTCTCGTGCAGACCGGTCAACCGGGCCTCGATGCCGAACCCGTACTGGTGGACGTGCTCCATGACCTTTTCGCCGAGAGCCTCGCAGGCGGCGATGATCGGGTCGTAGTCCTTGCGCATGGCCTTGGTCGAGAAGTTCGTGTGGGCACCAGCGCCGTTCCAGTCGCCCATGACGGGCTTGGGGTCGAGCGTGGCGGAGATGCCGAACGACTCGGCCGTGCGGTAGAGCAGCCAGCGGGCGACCCACAGGTGGTCGGACACATCGAGGGGGCTACCGGGACCGATCTGGAACTCCCACTGGCCGGGCATGACCTCGGCGTTGATGCCCGACAGCAACAGGCCGGCATCGAGGCAGGCCTGCATGTGCTTCTCGACCGCAGGCCGGCCGAAGATCTCGTCGGCGCCCACGCCGCAGTAGTAGCCACCCTGGGGGGCCGGGAACCCGCCCCGGGGGAACCCGAGGGGCCGGCTGCCCTCGAAGAAGGTGTACTCCTGCTCGATGCCGAACCAGGGCTCCTGGGCGGCGTACTTCTCGGACGCGGCCCGCAGCGCAGCCCTGGTGTTCGTGGGATGGGGCGTCATGTCGGTGAGCAGGACCTCGCACAGCACCAGCACGTCGTCGCCGCCGCGGACGGGGTCTGGGCACGAGAACACCGGCTTCAGCACGCAGTCCGATGCCGTGCCGGGGGCCTGATTCGTCGACGATCCGTCGAAGCCCCAGATGGGCAACTCGTCACCGTCGGTCATGATCCTGGTCTTCGACCGCATCTTGGCCGTCGGCTCGGTGCCGTCGATCCAGATGTACTCCGCTTTGTAGGCCACGCGTCTCCTCGGGTTGCCGTCCGGGCCCGGCCTGTTCGACCGGTCCCGACGATTCGGACCTCCATAGTGAGCCTCATCGGCGTTGCAGAACCAAGTCAGAACTGAGAACGCTGTGTGAACTCCCTCGGGAGCTGCCTGCCCGGCCAGGCCACCCCGGCCTCGTCGGCGCTCGCCTCGAGGCTGTTGACACCAGAGCCGCTCCCCTGCAGTGCCCCTAGCGGGTAGAGGCGGAAGGTCGTGAATGCCTGTGAGCCACGGCAGTGGCTGGCGCACGGCAGTGGCTGGCGCATTCGATGGGCTGAGGGTCCTTCGGAACCGACGAAAGGGTGGGCATGAACATCGTCAAGAAGATTGGTGCAGCCGGCACTGCGATCGTGGCATCGGCTGCGACCCTGATGCTGGGGATCGGCCCCGCGAGTGCATCGAGACCAATATCGCTCAACGAGGTCGACGGCATGCAGCTCTTCCAGGGCGGCATCGCCGCCCAGATGGTCGTCGATGTGAACTGCACTCCCGGCCACCGCATCGTCCTCGGTGTAGCATCACCCAGACGCTGCGTCACTCCCCAGGAACTGTCTCCGCAGGCTCGTTCCGTCTCGTCACCTGTTCCGTCGGCGACAACGATGTCCGAGTGACGGTGCTCCCCGGTCGGCCCTACGAGACAGGCCCGGCCGTCTGCAGGGTGAACCTTCTCGACGTGAACACCTCGCAGTTCGTGCCCGACCAGTTCCTGCCCTGCAGGCTCAGCAACCGTGGCCCGGTGACTTGAGAGGACGGGGAATTGTCGTGGGCGAATTCAAGTAGGAGGGTCCAAATACGGACCGATGACGACAGACGAAAGGGTGGGCATGAAGATCGCTAGGAAGATCGGTGGCGCGGGAGTAGCGCTCGTCGCCTCTGCGGCGACACTGATGTTGGGCCTAGGACCCGCAGGCGCGGCGTCGGTCGTGGAGGTCGACGGCGTTCAACTCCTGAACGGTGGTACGACCGCTCGAGTGGTCATCGACGTCAACTGCCCGAATGGTCATGCGATCAGTACCTTCGTTCGGGTGCAACAGCGCATCCCGGCCATGGGGACCACGCCACCGGGGATAGCAGTCGCCACCGGCGGCGCAACGATCACCTGCGTCCACGATGACAACGACTTCGTGGTCGACGCCGGCGGCTCTGGACTGCGGACCGGGCCGGCGATCTGCGTGATCAATCTCAACGACCCCAGCTTGCGCAGGTTCAACTCCAACCAGTGGGTCGAGCCAGGGTCGAGCCCTGCACCATCAGGACTCACGCCCCGACGACCTAGCCCAGTCTCACAATCCTTGGCTGCTCGACGAATCTGTATCTCCGTCACCCGTCGACACTCACCTCTTCCAGTACAGAATGAGCCGGCATGAGACGGCTCGACTTCACTGGCACTGGCCCACGCCGAAAAGAAAGATCATGGCAGCGGACAAGATCAGTCTGGCGCCCATGCTTCTCAAGAACGGGCCTCCTGGCCAGGATGTAGCGTGGGTAATCGAGCAGCCGGAAGGTACATTCTCGGTGCCAGGAAAGCAGACCTTGGGTCTGATGCCGATCACCCTTCCCCACGGCCATCACATCAACTCGCTACGAGTTACCGGCGGCGGGGGTTCCGGCGCGGCCGGCGAGCTCTTCGTCGACTTGGTCCGCCAGCCGATCGTAGGCTTCGACAATTCCGAGAACGTCGTCAGGATTCACCTGAGCCCTGTCACGCCGAGCTTGGACACGACTGTCGCCGCCGTCACAGCGACCGCCACGGTGGACAACGACCAGTTCTACTACTACCTGAGCGCTTCGCTCTCCAATATTTCCTCCATCGTCACCTTGTCATCGTTCCAGATCGCCCACAGCTCGACCTGATCGCATACCGGACCACAAGCCCGCTGGCGGGTAACGTGGCCGAACGATGTCGAGAATCCGGTTGCAACTCCGACATCTTGGTCAGCGGCACCACCGCCGCCGCTGACCAAGAAGGATGGAGCCATGCGATTCATGCTGCTGCAGAACTACGGGGCGGTCGAGTCGGCCTGCGCGCCCATGACCGAGTGGAGCCCGGCGACATCAAGGCCCACACGTGCGGCTCTCCTGCAGTGACAGCGAGGGCTCATCGGGACGGCGTGTAGGACGTTGACCTACCCGAACCTCGGCCCTTGGTCCGCGCGACTCCGCCGACCAATCCTATTCGCCGGGTTCAAGGTGTCAGCCGACACGTCGTTTGAGGACGAGCGGACGTCCAACATGAGCACGAGAAACCGCAGGCAGGTAGGCCCCCAGGAGGGGGCCTAGGTGAGCGAGCAGAAAGTCGGCAGAAGTGCTCGCGATCTGCATCGGGGTTTGAGAGAATGACAACGGCGTAGTTCTCCACTTCCCCGGAGGTCGGTGTGCTCGGTCGGGTTGATCCGCAATGTT
>JBPCNP010000009.1:0-5524 GCA_051001215.1 Acidimicrobiales bacterium | reverse complement strand
CGCTCCTCTATCCTCCCGGGATGACACCGGCCAAGATAACCGTGACGTCCGACGGGGCGCTGACCGTCCCCGACGAGCCGATCATCCCCTTCATCGAAGGCGACGGCACGGGGGTCGACATCTGGCCCGCGGTACGCCGGGTGGTCGACGCCGCCGTGGAGCGCCGGGGACGGCGCATCGCCTGGATCGAGGTGCTGGCTGGCCAGAAGGCCTTCGACGAGACGGGATCGTGGTTGCCCGACGAGACGGTGGCGTCGTTCTCCGAGCACGTGGTGGGCATCAAGGGCCCGCTGACGACGCCGGTGGGGGGTGGTATCCGCAGCCTCAACGTGGCTCTGCGCCAACTCCTCGACCTGTACGTGTGCCTGCGCCCGGTGCACTGGTTCACGGGAGTGCCGTCGCCGGTGCGCCACCCCGAGAAGGTCGACATGGTGATCTTCCGGGAGAACACCGAGGACGTGTACGCCGGCTTCGAGCTCCAGGAGGGCAGCCCCGAGGCCCAGCGCCTCATCGGCTTCCTGCACGACGAGTTCGGATGGGACATACGTGCCGACTCCGGCATCGGCCTGAAGCCCGTCTCCGAGACCGGTTCCAAGCGCCTCATCCGCGCCGCCATCGAGTACGCGGTGAAGCGGGAACGGCGATCGGTCACGCTCGTGCACAAGGGCAACATCATGAAGTACACCGAAGGGGCGTTCCGGAGCTGGGGCTACGACCTGGTCCGCGAGGAGTTCGCCGATGTGGCCGTGAGTTGGGACGACTGCGGCGGCGAGCCGGGCGATCGGGTCCTGGTGAAGGACACCATCGCCGACATCTTCCTCCAGCAGGTGCTGACCCGCCCCGACGAGTTCGACGTGATTGCCACGACCAACCTCAACGGCGACTACGCCTCCGACGCCCTCGCCGCCCAGGTCGGCGGCATTGGCATCGCCCCCGGCGGCAACATCAACTACGTCACCGGCCATGGGATCTTCGAGGCCACCCACGGCACCGCCCCCCGCTACGCCGGGCTCGACAAGGTGAACCCCGGTTCGCTGCTCCTGTCGGGAGTGCTCATGCTCGAGCACCTCGGGTGGACCGAGGCGGCCGACGACATCGTGGCCGCCCTCGAGGCCACCATCGCCGAGCGCATCGTCACCTACGACTTCGCCCGCCTCATGGAGAGCGCCACCGAGGTGAAGACGTCGGAGTTCGCCGCCGCCATCGTCGACCGCCTCGGTGAGCGATGAAGATCACCGTCGTCGGCGCCGGCTTCTACGGCTCCACGCTCACCCATCGCATCGCCCAGGCCGGCTACGCCACCGAGGTCGTCCTCACCGACATCATCGAAGGCCGGCCCCAGGCCCTGGCCCTGGACATGATGCAGTGCCGGCCCATAGACGGCTCCGAGGCGCGGATCGTCGGCACCAACGGCTACGACGAGACGGCCGGTTCGGACATCTGCGTGATCACCGCCGGTCTTCCCCGCAAGCCGGGCATGAGCCGTCTCGATCTGCTCGGCACCAACGCCCGGATCGTGGCCGGCGTCACCCGCAGCCTCGTCGAGGCGTCGCCCGACACCGTCCTCGTCGTGGTGTCGAACCCACTCGACGAGATGACCGCCCTGGCCGCCGAGGTGTCGGGGCTCCCGAGCGCCCGGGTGATGGGCCAGGCGGGCATGCTCGACTCGGCCCGCTTCGCCCATTTCCTGGCCGAGCGACTCGGCGTCGCCCCCAAGGAGGTGGAGGCCTTCACCCTCGGCTCCCATGGCGAGACCATGGTGCCGGTACCTTCGCTGGCGCGGGTGGGCGGCCGGCCCCTCACCGAGGTCCTCGATGCCGAGGGAATCGACGAGATCGCCGCCCGCACCCGTGACGGTGGTGCCGAGATCGTCGGTCTCCTACGCTCGGGCTCGGCCTACTTCGCTCCTGCGGCGGCAGCCGAGGCCATGGTCGGCGCGGTGGCCCAGGACGCCGCGACGGTCATGCCCGTGAGCACGCTGGTGGACGGGGCCTACGGCATCGAAGGGGTCTGGCTCGGCGTCCCCGCTCGCATCGGTCGCAAGGGGGTGGTCGAGATCGTCGAGCTGCCCCTGGCCGACGGTGAGCTCGCCGCCCTGCGCCAGGCGGCCGAGTCCGTGCGGGCCCGCCAGTCCGAGGTGGCCGGGCTCACCTGACCACGAACCAGCCCGCCCCACCCGGCCATGCCCGGGTAGGCCGGGGTAGGTGGTCAGTCCCGGGCGGGCCGGGACCGGCCCCGGGTGGCCATGGCCACGAACGGGGCGGCCATGAAGGCCACCAGGGCCAAGGGCACGAGCAGGATCGACACCGCGAACAACGCCGGCCACTGGACCACCATGGCCGTGGCGAAGGTGGCTACGGCCATGGCGGCCAGGCCGACGGGGACGAACACGATCAGCTCGCCCGGGCCTCGCTGCCCCTGGTGGAGGTCCTCCTCCAGATGGGCGGCGGGCACCTGGTCGTCGGGCTCGAACCAGTCTGGGTACCCCTCGGGCGCGGTCGCTCCGTCGGGCGCATCCGCGGCCGCGGCGGCCGCGGCGGACGGGCGCGGAGGGGCGAGGTCGGCGTCGTACTCGCGCCGGCGGGCGGCGTCGCCCAGGACGGCCCAGGCGGCGTTGATGTCGACCATGGTGCGGCGGGCGGAGTCCTGGACGTCCGCCGACGCCTGGGCGTGCGTGTCGGGATGGTGGCGCCGGGCCATGCGGTGGTAGGCCCGCTTGATCTCGTCGTGGGTGGCGCCGGCGGCGATGCCGAGCACCTGGTAGTGCGTGGCCATCAACCGGCCATCAGTAGGAGGTCGAGGCCCGCAGCGAGGCGAACAGGTCGCCCAGGCCGGAAGCCACGTCGCTATGGCGGATGAGCAGCCCCACCCGGCCTCCGAGCCTGATGCGCCCGGCGGCGAAGGCGGCTGCCGGGGTGAGATCGCCCCTGCTGATGGCGGCCGCCGTGGGGTAGTCCTGTACCACCTCGAGGTCGACCTCATCGCTGGTGGTCCCCACGGAGGCGCTGTCGTCGAGCATCACCGTGGCCGTGCCGTGGGCCAGGCGCAGCGAGTAGGCCACGTCGCCCTCCGGTGCACCGACCACGACCTGGCGGACGGTGAGGTCGACATCGGCAATGGCTCGACACAGGGGCTCGCTCCCCGCTGCGGCGGCGGCGAGTGCGTCGAGCCACTCGGGGCTGAGGAACCGGACCACGCGGCCCATTGTCGTCGAACCGTCGCTACGGTGCCCGCAGTGGACGGGCCTGCGGTGGACGAGCGTCGCCATCACCCCGGTCGGGAGCGGAACTGGGAGGAGTCGTGGTCGTTCGACTTCGTGTCCGGTGACGGGGCCGTCGGGGGTTTCGTGCGCCTGGCGCTGCACCCGGCGCGCCGGCGGGCCTGGTACTGGGCCTATCTGGCCCGGCCGGGCCGGCCTGTGGTCGTCGTCCGCGACCACGACGTCGAGGCGCCCCGGGGCCGTGAGCTCGAGGTTCGAGGCGACGGCCTGTGGGCCCAGGTGATCTGCGAGACCCCCTTCGAGCACTGGAGCGCGGGACTGGAGGCCTTCGCGGTGGCGATCGACGACCCCGCTCGGGCGTGGGGCGACGAGCGCGGCGACCCGACCGCGCTCGGGCTCGACCTCGAGTGGGAGATGCAGGCCCCGGCGCGGTCCCTCCCGGTGACCGGGTACGTCCAACCTGCCGACGTCCACGGCGAGGTCCTCGTGGGCGCCGAGCGCCTGGCCCTCGACGGCACCGGCTCCTACACTCATACGTGGGGACCACCGGGGTGGCTGGAACCCGGTTGGTGGGCACTGACGGCCCGCTTCGACGACCACACGGCCGTAGCCGCCCGGTCGCCGGGCTGGGCGTCGACGTGGCTCCCGGGCGATTGTTCCCAGGCCGCCGGTCCGTCCGGGACCACCGCGTCCCTCGACACCCGGTGGCGTGGCGACGGGCTCCCCGAGTCGGCCGAGCTCGTCCTCGATCGCGTCGCGACCCTCCCCGTAGGGCCGTCCGTGGGGATCGCGCCCCTCGCCCTGGTCCCGGTGCCCCTCGACGCCGCCGGGCGGCGCCACGGGGTGCTGGTGCGGGCCCTGTGCTCGTTCACCACCGCCACCGGTACCGGAACCGGTCGGGGCCGCGCCGGGCGGGGCTGGTCGGAATGGCTCAGGCCCCCCGATGGGCCGACTCCCTGAGTGCGGCGTCCTACGGGTGGGGTGACAGGCGGACCTGGATGACGGCGTCGGAGCCCCCGGCGTCGGTGCGGAACTCGGGGGCGTCGCGGATCGTGTCGAAGACCTGCTGGTCGGCCCCCTGCCATGACCAGAACGACACACCCTCAGCCCCCTGTTGGCTGGACACCTCGAAGAACCGGTGCAACTCGGCCGGCGGCGGGACACCGGGACGGCCGCCCTCGGGGCCCCCGTCGAAGGCCTGGCCCACCGGGAACAGCGGCTTGCCGTAGCCCCGGAGATCGGCCAGGGCCCCGGCCACGTCGCTGCCCGGTTCCCGGTTGAACCAGTAGACCATGGGGGCAATGGCGTCGAAGTCGGCGACCACTTGGGCGAACGGATAGCTGATCGACGTGGTCCAGGGCGACGGCCGGGGCACGACGGCCACCAGCGGGGCCGATGGTCCGACGGCTTGGCGCAGGGCGTCCCCGTAGGCCGTCGCCGACTCGGCACTCACGTGGGTGCCTTCGGAGGCCGTTTCGATGTCGGCTGCGAAGCCGTCGATGTGGTGACCGGTCGGGGTGCGGTAGGCGACGGCCGCGTGGGCCCGCGCCACGTCGTCGGCCGGCGAGATCAAACGGGGGAAGTCCCACCCGTACACCCGGATGCCCGCAGCGTGGGCGATCGGCAGGATGCGGTCGAGGAAGGGTCCGGCGTAGAAACCGTCCCACGAGGACCCGGTCCGCACGTAGAGGTGGGTCAGGCCGGTGGCCGACGCCCGGGCCACGATGGCCTGGGCGTCGTTGCCCTCGGTCTGCTCGGGCTGCCAGATCCACATGCCCTTGCCGTAGGGCAGGCTGCGGGGCAGGACCCGGGGGACCGCGCTCACGGCGGCGTAGTCGACTGCTCCCGCCCACATCCCGGCGGCGGCAGCCAGACCGAACATGGTCAGGCTGATCGACGTCCCCAGGCAGATGGTGGCCACGAACCGTTCGCCCCACCCCGGCCACACCTCGAGCAGCCGGCGGCCCGGCCGCACACCGGCCGTCGGGGTCGCGCCGCAGGGCGCGACCGGGGCGTCGGGTATGGCCGGAGATGAGGGGTCGGTAGGCATGGTCGGTCGGGCTGCCGACTTCGGTCCCCCCCAAGGCGGGCGTGCACCGGCTCCCTGGCCGCATCAATTCGCCTCGCGATGCCGCAAATCCTTCTCCCAAGTTGACGGGCAGTGGTGAGCGGACCGCTAAGCCCGGATCCACCGATCGGCGTCATCCTGACGGACTGAGCATCACGTAGAAGTGCCCCCTGACCAGGGACAATGGCGGTTACGAAGCCAGCCACAACCCCGAATCGGAGGGCACCTTCTCGATG
>JBPCNP010000008.1:0-12498 GCA_051001215.1 Acidimicrobiales bacterium | reverse complement strand
GACTCGGTGGCCAGCACCCGCCCGATGAGGGCGACCAGCCGGCCAGTGGCTACGTTGAGAATTCCGCACACTTCAGCGATCTCGCCCTCGAGAACCTGAGCTTCGGCCTCCCGGGAATCCGCCGTCGTGCTCATACGCCTATTGTAGTCGAACACCCGTTCGTAAGCAAGGCGCATTTGTACAAATCGGGCCCGTTGATCATCGCGACCGGCGTCGGGCAGGGTGGGGGCTCAGCAGAGTGTGACCCGGTGTGCTTAGGAGTGGGCCAGGAGCTCGGAGGCCTCTTGGCGAAGGCTCCGGGCGGCCGCGAACCGTCGGTGTGGGTCGCCGCCGGACATCTCCATGAACCGGGCGATGGTCTCCTCGGTACGGGCCTGCTCGAGGCGCATCTCACCCCTTTCGGAGCCGGGCGCGTTCTCCAGGGCCGAGTCGAGATTGGCCTCGGACTTGGCCAGCCACTTGGCCGCCTGGTTGAGGAACAGGACCGACTCGTCGGGGTGCTCGACGGCCTTGTCCAGCCGTTGCTCGCCCACCCGTCGCGAGCAGATGCCCCGCATGCGGCGGCAGTAGTACTCGCGCTCGTCGCCGGCGGACATGGCCTGGCCGTACTTGATGTGTGCCTCTTTGAACAAGTCGTCGTGGTAGTCGGCTTCTGCAGCCGCGAGCAGTTCTCGATAGCCGCTCACCGGCCCTCCTCGGTCAGATCGGACGGCCCCCGTCGCTCAACCGTAGCGTCATCCGACCCCCGGCGACGCGGTTTGCCGACAACCGTCCCGAGGCGACGGTGGGACCCGGCCTACAGTGGCCCTGTGCCGGTACGTTGGCGATCATCGGGTCCGGGGCGCCACCTGGCGACGGCGCTGGCCGCTTCGGCCGTGATCGTCGGCGGCCTCGCCGCCTGCAGCGGCGGCCACCAGGGGGCCGGGAGCGGGCGGTCGATCATGGCCGACGGCCGCCTCGACCCTGCCACCTCGACGACCTCCTCGACCAGCACCTCGACGTCGACGACGTCAACCACCGCCCCCCCGCCTCCCGGCCTGGGCCCGGGGGCCCGCGGGCCTGCGGTCGCGGCCATCGAGGCCAAGCTGGCCAGCCTGCACTACGAGGTGGGATCGGTCGACGACAGCTACGACCAGGACACGGTCTACGCGGTGACCGCCTTCCAGAAGGTCACCGGCGCCGAGCGCACGGGCCGGGCCACCGACGACGTCGTCGCCGCCATCAACTCGGCCAGGTCCTCGCCCGCGCCCCTCGTGCCCGGCGGGGGGGCCACTCGCGTCGAGGTCGACCTGGCTCGCCAGGTCCTGTTCCTGTACGAGGGCGACAGCCTCTCCAAGATCCTCACCGTTTCGACGGGGTCGGGCCAGCGCTACTGCTCGGAGGGCTCCTGTCGGAAGGCCATCACCGACTCTGGCTCGTTCAAGGTCTATCGCCAGGCCCGGGGCTGGGAGACGGGCCCCCTCGGCCCGCTCTACAACCCCAACTACTTCGACGGCGGCATCGCCATCCACGGGGCAACGTCGGTTCCCGCCTCGCCCGCATCCCACGGCTGTGTCCGCATCCCGATGCACGCCGCCGAGTGGTTCCCCTCGCGCATCTCCCTCGGGACGCCGGTCTACGTGGCCGGTCCCGACGGCATCCCCCCGCCGCTCCCCGAGGCCCCCCCGGACACGCCGGCACCCCCTGACGTCACCACCCCGCCGGTGACGGCCACCACGACGACCGTCGCGGCCACGACGAGCTCCACCACACGACCGGGCCTCCACCTGCTCACGCCGTAGCCCGAAGGGCCCGGCTGCCCGCCGCCACCCCTACCCCTCGTAGCCGGCGTAGCCCGTCTGCTCCAGCTCCTCGGCCAGCTCGGGCCCGCCCGAGGCCACGATGCGCCCGGCCTGCAACACCGAGACCCGGTCGGGCAGGAGCTCGCGCAGCAGGCGGCTGTAGTGGGTGATCACCAGCACGCCGAGATCCTGTTCGGTGGTGAGGGCCTCCACCCGGCGGGCGACGATGCCCAGGGCGTCGACGTCGAGCCCTGAATCGATCTCGTCGAGCACGGCGATGCGGGGGCCGAGGACCGCCATTTGCACCGTCTCGTTGCGCTTCTTCTCACCGCCCGACAGGTCGACGTTCATGGCCCTCGTCAGCAGCGTGTCGGACAGGCCGGCTCGGCCCGCTTCGGCCACGACCAGCTCGCGGACGGCTTCGGGGTCGCGGCCCCGGGCTGCGAGCGCCTCGGTGAGGGTGTCGGCCAGGGAGACCCCGGGCACCTCGATGGGGTACTGCATGGCCAAGAAGACGCCGGCCAGGGCCCGTTCCCACGTGGGCAGGGCCAGCAGGTCGACGCCGTCGAGCGTGACGCTGCCACCGGTGACCTCGTAGCCGGGGCCGCCCATGATCACGTGGGCCAGCGTCGACTTCCCCGACCCGTTGGGCCCCATCACCGCGTGGACCTGTCCCGACGACACCTCGAGGTCGACGCCCCGCAGGATCTCCTTGCCCTCAGCCGTCGCCCGCAGGCCCGACACCACCAGTGTGCTCATGGTCGATCCGTTCCCTGGTCGGTCAAGGCAGGTCCACCACCACGTCGGCGCCGTCGACGACCACGTCGTAGACGGGCACGGGCCGGGTGGCCGGGAACGACTGGGGTTCGCCCGTCTTCAGCGAGAACGTGCTGCCGTGCTTCCAGCATTCGATCTCGCAGGTGTCGGGCCACACCTCACCTTCGGACAGCGAGAAGTCGGCATGGCTGCACCGGTCGCCGATGGCGTAGAAGTCGTCGCCGATGCGCACCAGGGCGATGCGGTGGGCGCCAACGTCGAAGCGGCGGGCCGTTCCCGGTGTCATCTCGTCCACTCGGCAGAGCCGCTCGCGTTGGCCCATGACTCAGGACTCCCGTGCGGCCAGGCGCCGGACCACCGACGCCCGCAGGCCGGCCACGAACGACGGGGTGGGGAGCTTGTCGATGACCTCCCCGAGGAAGCCCAGCACGATGAGGCGTTCGGCCACGGTCGGCGGGACCCCCCGGCTCTCCAGGTAGTAGCGCTGCTCGTCCTCGATGGGACCGACGGCCGATGCGTGGCTGCAGCGCACGTCGTCGGTCTCGATCTCCAGGTTGGGGACCGACTCGGCGCTCGCCCCTTCCGAGAGCACCAGGTTCCGGTTGGTCTGGAAGGCGTTGGTGCCCCGCGCCTCTTTGCGAACCCGGATGAGCCCGGAGTAAACCGACCGGCCCCGGTCCTGCACCACCCCCTTGAAGAGCAGCTCGCTGGTCGACGAGGGGGCGGCGTGATCCTGGAGGGTGCGAAAGTCGTGCATGCGGTCGCCGTCGGCGAAGTAGGCGGCCGTCAGGAAGCCGGTGCCACCCTTGCCCACGATGCGCGAGTCGGTACGCACCCGGGCGTAGCACCCGCCCAGGGCCACCATCGACGACCGCAGGGTGGCGTCGCGCCCGACCGAGCTCACCTGGTAGCCGATCTGCCACACCCGGGGCCCAAGATCCTGGACGCTGACGTAGCTGAGGCGGGACGCGTCGCCGGCCCGAAGCTCGACGACGGGGTCGATGAAGGCGGCCACATCGGTCGATCCCTGGTGCTCGACGACGGTCACACCGGCATCGGGACCGGTCTCGACGATCGTGCGGGGAAAGGCGGCGACACCGTCGCCGTCGAGCCAGTGGAACACCAGCACGGGCAGCCCGACCTCGAGGCCCGGCGGGACCCGCACCACCACGGCGCCGTGACCGAAGGCCAGGTTCAGCTCGCCGAAGGCATCGATACCGGTGACGGCTTCGCCCCCCAACACGTCGTCGCCGTCGACCAGGGTGGCGCCATCGGCCACGACCAGGCCCTGCGCCGCCAGCGCCGGGTCGATGTCGACATGGGCGACGCGTCCGTTGCGGACGACGACCAGAGCGGCCCGCTCGCCGGCCGCGGCCAGGGCCGGCGCCAGGGCGTCGGGAACAATCGCCCGGGCACCGCCGGCTGCTCCGTCTGCGCCATCGGTGACCCGGGCCTCGGTGAGCCGGGCCTCGGTGACCCGGGCGTCGAGGACGGGGGCGTAGGCGTCGAGGTCGAGGTCGCCGACGCGGCTGTAGCGCCAGATCTCCTCGGCCTCGGTGGGCAGGGACATCGAGGCAAAGCGCTCAGCCGCCGCCTGTCGTCGGTCGCGCAGCCAGTCCGGGCCCGCCAGGGCAGCAGCGTCTTTGGGAGTGAACCGGCTCAGGGGAGGCCTTTCGGGAGGGCTTCGGGCGGCACGACCCGCTGGGTCGGGCACCGCGAGTCTACTGGTGCGCTCCGGCCCCTCAGCGGGGGGGTCGCGACCTGGTCTGGTCGGCAGCCACCTTGGCATCGCCGTTCGTGGAGACCGGCTCTTTGACGGCCGCGGCCGGCGCGCTGAACTGGGGGAGGCGGGGGGGACGGCGCACCTGGTGGCCGGCGGCCTCGTCGACCAGGCGGCCGACCTCGGCACCGTCGATCGTCTCGTTCTCGAGTAGGGCCCTGGCCACGGCGTCGAGCCCGGAGCGGTGCCGGCCCAGGACCTCGCGAGCCCTGTCCTCCTGCTCGCGCAGGATGCGCTCGACCTCCTCGTCGATCACCCGGGCCGTCTCGTCGCTGTAGTCACGGTTGTGCATGAGGTCCTCGCCCAGGAAGACCATGCCCTGGGATCCCCACGCCATGGGGCCGACACGGTCGCTCATGCCCCATTCGCGCACCATCTTGCGGGCCAGCTCCGTGCAGCCCACCAGGTCGTTGTTGGCGCCGGTGGAGATGTTGCCGAAGATCAGCTCCTCGGCGATGCGACCGCCCAGTCGCACGACGAGCGAATCCTGGATGTAGGGCCGTTGGTAGATGTGGCGCTCCTCGAGGGGGAGCTGCTGGGTGTTGCCCAGGGCCATGCCTGAAGGGAGGATCGTCACCTTGTGCAGGGGGTCGGCGTGCTCCATGGCATAGGCCAGCACGGCGTGGCCGCCCTCGTGGTAGGCGATGATCTCCTTCTCCTCGTCGGAGATGGCCATCGACTCCCGGCGCTGTCCCATGAGCACCCGGTCGCGGGCACCTTCGAAGTCCTGCATGTAGATCTTCTGTGCGCCCCGGCGCACGGCGAACAGTGCGGCCTCGTTGACCAGGTTGGCCAGGTCGGCGCCGCTCATCCCCGGCGTGCCCCGGGCCACCACCGACAGGTCGACGTCGTCGTCGAGCTTCTTGTCCTTGCTGTGCACCTGGAGGAGGGGGAGGCGCTCGTCGAGGTCGGGGAGGGGCACCACGATCTGGCGGTCGAACCGGCCCGGGCGCAGCAGGGCGGGGTCGAGGATGTCGGGCCGGTTGGTGGCGGCCATCATGACGACGCCCTCCGTGGCCTCGAAGCCGTCCATCTCCGACAGCATCTGGTTGAGGGTCTGCTCCCGCTCGTCGTGGCCGCCGCCCAGGCCCGCCCCCCGCTTGCGGCCGATGGAGTCGAGCTCGTCGACGAAGATGATGCACGGGGCCTGCTTGCGGGCGGTCTGGAACAAGTCGCGCACGCGGGCGGCGCCCACGCCGACGAACATCTCCATGAAGTCCGAGCCGGTGATCGACATGAAGGGCACGCCTGCCTCGCCGGCCACGGCCCTGGCGATGAGGGTCTTGCCGGTGCCCGGGGGCCCCACCAGCAGGACGCCCTTGGGGATGCGGGCCCCGATGTCGCGGAACTTCTGCGTCTCCTTCAGGAACTCGACGACCTCGGCGATCTCCTGCTTGACGCCCGGGTAGCCGGCGACGTCGGCGAACGTCGTCTTGGGCTTCTCGGTGTTGTACACCTTGGCCTTGGAGCGCCCGATCGACATGATCCCGGCCATCTGACCCTGGGCCCGACGGCTCATCCACAACCAGAAGCCGATGATGAGGGCGATGGGCAGGCCGTAGACGAGGATGGAGCCGAGGAGGTTGGAGCTGGGGCCGTGGAAGTCGACCTTGACGTTCTTCTCGCGGAACAGGTCGAGGTCGGCGTCGGGGATCTTGGCCGGACCGGTGGTGGTGAAGGTCTTGCCGTCCACGGTCTTGCCGGTGATGTGCGACGAGTCGTTGGTGACGTCGATCTTGGCGACCTGACCCTTGGTGACCCGGTCGCGGAACGCCGTGTAGTCGATGGCGTCGGACTTGGAGTGGGTCAGCGACGGAGCCAGGACCAGGGCCAGCAGGGCGAGGGCGATCAGTCCCCAGACGACGGGGCGGGGCCAGCCGGGACGCCCGGGCAGGTTGGGCAGCCCACCGGGACCCGAGCGGTCGCGGCGCGCGTCGCGAGGCGAGGGAGAGGGCTCGGGGGTCACGGCACAATGGTAGGCCCTCACCGGGACCTACCGGGCCCCGGCCCCGGTGCTGGCCAACTGCTCGCGCCCATACGGCCCGCGTGTCCCTGGGGCCAGCATCCGACACCTCGCAAGACGCGGTGGCTAGCGTCGACGAGATGGATCGCCTACGGCTTTGCAACCGTCCGGCGTGCGGGACGCCGGCCGCCGCCTCCCTCACGTTCCAGTACGCGAACCGCCGAGTCTGGCTCGACAACCTCTACGACGACCCCGACCCGGCCATGATCGACCTGTGTGCCCTCCACGCCGACCGGGTGAGCGTGCCCGTGGGGTGGTCGGGCGAGGACCGCCGCTCGATCCCGTCGGACAGAAGCGAATCACTGGCCGGCTGATCGGGCCACCCGGAGGCGTGGCGTGAGGCCCAGACCGGGCGACCAGCCCGAAGCTGCCCCCCAGGGTGAGCGGCCCGTACGGCCGGTCGCCGGTGCCGGCGTGCGGCCGATGCGCTGGGGCCTGGCCTATTCGGGCGCCGGCCTGGTGGTCGCCATCCTCCTGTCCAGCCTGGCCGCGGGCGCCTGGTTGGCGGCCACAGGCGAGACCACGTTGTCGCTCGGCGGCCTGGCCGTGAGTCAGGTGGGCCTGTGGGTGGGCCTGGCCGGAGTGGCAGTCCTGGCATCCCGCGTGCAGGGGACGGGCCGCCTGGCCGCCGACTTCGGGTTCTTCATGCGGCCTCTGGACACCGTGGTGGGACTGGCCGTCGGCGTGGTGGCCCAACTCGGCCTGGTCAACCTCATCGCCTTGTTGCTGTCGCCTCTCGTCGGCCACCCCGACGTCTCCCAGGAGGCCACGGACCTGGTGCGCAAGGCCCACGGCACCGGGTTGGTCGGCCTGACGGTGTTTGTGATCGTCGGTGCGCCGATCGTCGAGGAGCTCTTCTTCCGGGGTCTGCTGTTGGGCTCCCTGCGACGCCGGGTGCCCGACGCCGTGGCCATCACCTTGTCGGCACTGCTGTTCGGTCTGGCCCATTTCCAGGATGCGACCGCGGGGGGCCTGCTGCTGGTCGTCAGCCTGTTCGCCTTCGGTGTGGTCCTGGCCCTGATGGCCGTCCGCAGCGGCCGGCTGGGCCCCGCCATGTGGGCCCATGCCACCTTCAACGCCTTCACGGTGATCGTGCTTCTCGTCACGTGAGAGTTTCGAAGAAATCCCTCAAGTCGCAGTCGCCCGGCGCCGATACGACGAAAAGCCTGGGAGGGCTACGAAGAAGGGGAGTGCCGACATGATGTGTCCCACTTGCCGCGAGGTCGAGCTGAGCGAGATCCGCTTGCAGCTGCGCGGTTCCGAGGTCACCCTGCGTGCCTGCGTGCGCTGCGAGAAGCGCTGGTGGCACCAGGACGGCGAGCCCGTGGCTCTCGACGACGTCCTCGCCCTGGTCAGGCCCCAGGTCACGATCAACGCCTGAGCCCGCCCCAATCCGGCGACGGTCAGCCCGATTCGTGAACGAGAACGGTCTGCAGGGCCGCAGGCGTGAGGGGGGCCAGCAGCGAGTGCGTCGTCTGCTCGGCCGCCTGCCAGGCCTCGACGCTGGCGGTATCGGCCTTGGCGCTGTCGCTCGTCGACCGCCGCGCCGCTCGTAGCTCGCTCAGCCGCCGGATCCCGGGGTTCGACGACGATGCCGCCACAAGGGTGGCGATGCCGCTGCCCCCGGCCAGGGGTTCGTCGAAGCGGCGCAAGACCCCGGTGTCGCTGACGGGCCCGGGGAGGCCGACCTGTCGATAGCCGGCCACCAGGTTGGCCACGTTGGCCAGGGCGTCGTCGAGCCAGCGGTCGAGCGTGGCCTTGGGGTCGACCGCCACCCCTCCCCCGGGGTGGACCTCGAAATGCAGGTGAGGGGCGCCGCCGGCGGCGTCGCCGGTGCTGCCCACGTAGCCGACGATCTGGCCCTGGGTGACCCTCGAACCGGTGGGCAGGTCGGCGTAGGCGACCAGATGGCAGCCGAAGTAGTAGGTGCCGTTGCCGGTGGTCAGGTAGAAGGCCTTCCCGCTCACTGCGCCGTCGGTGTAGCGCACGGTGCCATCCTCCGGGGCTCGAACCGGCGTGCCCTCGGCGGCGAAGATGTCGTTGCCCTGATGGGGGTGGAAGGTCGGGTTGAAGCGCGGGAACAGGAAATCGTCGCTGTAGTTGGCCGCTCCGGCGACCGGGAAGTGGCCCATGCCGATGACCGCCGCGTCCTCCGGGCCGAGGCCCAGCGCGACCAGTTGGTGCAGGGCCACCAGCAGCTCGTCGGTGTTGCGCCCGGGGGTCCGCTTGATGGAGTCGATGGCGGCCTGGGCTTCGGGGGGCACGGCGTGGGCGTCAGGGGCCACGGCGGCGCCGGGGACGGCCGGGGCTGCGGGTCCCCCTCCCGGGTCCTGGGCCGGGGGTGGGGAACCCGAGCTTGCGGCAGGTTGGGCGGCGGGCGCCGCAGGGACGGTGGTGCCGCCGCCGAGCAACTTGGTGACCAAGTCCTGCAGGCCGTTGATGGTGGTCGTGGTGGTGGCCGGCCCGGGTGGCGCCGACTGGGCCCCGGCCGTCGCCCCCCAACCGGCGAGAAGGGCGGTCACGGGCACCACCACCAGGGCCCGCAGGTGGCGACGGCGAAGCGACCCGCCCTTGGTCAACGGCCTGGCTACTGAGGTCTGGTGCCTGCGTTCACGCACAGCGGCCGAGCTTAGGCATCTTGATCGATTTACCGCCGCCACCTCCATTTCCTCCGACGCGTATCGTTGACCATGGTCCGAACCGCACCGGCTGTGCGGTCGCTGCGGTTCGACCTCACGGGCCTGGCCGTCCCCCGTTAGAACGCGACGCTGATCGACATTGGTGCAAGTCGCTCGAGTCTCACGGGTTGGCTTCGATGGCCTCCTCGAGTTCGCGCACACCCTGCGCGGCTCGCCAGAGATGATCCTCCGCCCGTCCGGGGCTTCGATGCAGGCTCCGCCAGTCCGGGTCCCAGAATCGGTCGAGCACCTCGTGAAGGTGGCGGCGCGACACTGCCAACTCCATCTGGAACTGCTCGGCCATCTCCGCCGGCGACGGAGTAGCAATCGCACGGGCCCGCCCTGCGGTGTCAATGGCGTCTTGGTCGAGGCCTGCCTCGGCGGTCCAGAGTCGGATCACCCGGCGGTGGGCCGGGTTCCACGCGGGCCACACGGCGGGCCGGTAGAACCAGTGGAACGGGCGCTTGCCCAGACGCAGGTGATCGCCGACCCAGTCACCGGTGGGGTGGGTCGCCAGCCAGGGCAACGCCACGTCCAGCAGCAGGACGACGGCGCCAACTTCGATGTCCTGGGCCCCGGTGAGCAGCTCACCAGCGATCCACAGCTCTTCCAGCGGCCAGCCGATTTCGGACTCCCGCAGCCGCATCATTCCCGTCGCGGTGGCGGCCATCTCGCGCAGATGGCGGACGGCGGTGCTGCGCTTCACGACCGATTTCCTCTACGAGGCCGGACACGCCTTTGGCTATCGGGCCAGCGACCCCAGCTGCAGGCGATGGCCGAGATCCCCTGGGTCGAAGGTCGCCGCGTCGAACTCGCCGCCGACCCACTCGAGCATCGAATCGTGCTCGGGGTGATCGCGGTCGGAGATCGCAGCCAGGAGCTCCTCGTAGCCCCACACGCCCCCACAGTCCTCCGGAGGGCACGCCCTTCGCCCACCGGTGCACACCGGGTAGTGCACCCCGGCCTCGGCGGGCAGGACCTTCTCGATCACGACTTTGTGCTCCCAGTTGTCGCCGAAGTCGTAGACGTACTTCAACACGGTTCGCTCGGTGGCCACGGTCCTCAGGCGAGCACGGCGCTCGTCCTTGGGCGGCGCACCCCAGCCCTCGCCGTCATCGGTTCCGTAGCGAACCCCGCCGATCTCGAACTCGTGGAGATGGCAGTCCCACCAGCCGAAGGCGGCCTGGAGGACGTGGTGGAGGTTCGCCAGCGTCGTGGTCTCCGACACCAGCAGGCGACGCCACACGGGCGGCTTGGTCCCCACGATCGTGGCTTTGAGCTGGTACACGGGATCAGCCATCATCTCCACCTCCACTCGGCTTCAACGCCAACCCTACGTGGGCGGCCCCGATCGTTGGTGGATCAAGCGTCCGGAAGTAGGCGCGGCCCTCACTGGCGTCCACCTCGGCGCACTGGAACGGTGGCCCAGCCAACGCAGGTGACCGGCTTCGGACCGGCGGTAGGGCGCCTCGGTAGAGTCCGGCATGGCCACTGACAAGCACCGACGGACGCCGCCCCGACGGCGCCAGCCCTCGGATGCGCTCCCTGGTCCCTCGGTGGCGGGGGGCGTCGACGGGGGCCTCACCGCTCTCGAAGAGATCCAGAAGCTCCTTGACGCCCCGCTGGCAGAGCTGATGGGGACGCCGGACGAACAGACCGAGGTGGAGGAGCTCAGCCGTCAGGCCAGCGCCGCTCCCGCCATGGCACGCCTGCGCGAGGTCGTGGCCTTCGTGGGCAAGGGGCGTCCGGCGACCCAGGCGGGCAACCTGAAGTCCGCCGACGCAGTGGCTCTCGCCCAGCGGCTCGCCCCCGGTGAGCAGTTACCTGGCGATGTTCGATCCATGGCCGATCTCCCTGAGATGGCCCACGCCTTCCGCTGGGCCGGGGCGGCCGAGCTCCTGGCCTGGCGTGGTACCCGGGTCGTGCCCGGGCCAGTGGCCCCCGACCTGGAGCGCGACCCGCTGGCCGCGTGGTTGAAGGCCATGGTCACCCTGCTGGAGAACGGCGTGCTCGACGGCTTCCGCCAGGGTTGGCGCAAGTCCTACGTCGAACTCCTCGACACCGGCGCCGCCGGTCTGCTCGTCGCCGTGGCCGGAGCGGGTGGCACAGTCCCGCTGGGCGCCATCGAAGAAGGAGCCTGGGAGCAGGTTGTCGCGGCCTACGGCTACGAGCCCGACGACGACACCGAGCGCGCCCACGTCGTGGGCCTCGTCGGGGCCATGCTGGACCAGTTCGCCGATACCGGAGTCGTGGCCCGACACGACGACCGCGTGGTTCTGACCGTGCTGGGCGGTGTCCTTGCTGGCATGGTCGCCTTCGCCAGCGACGACGACGAAGACGACCTCGACCTGGTGGACACAGATGCCCAGTCCCTCCTGCTGGTGTGCGTCGAGGAGATGGAACTCGGCGAGATGGAGCCCGCCGCGGCCAGGGATCACTTGTCTGCCTGGTGTGCCGCTCGTCCTGCCGACGAGGCCGCCGCAGAGTTGTGCGAGGCGATGGTCGACGACGACGACCCCAGCGTCTGGGACCTTGGCTTCGAGGCCCTGGAGATGATCGACCGGGTTGTCGCCGAGCGAGCGGTCCGTCGGCTGCGATCCCATCGTGGTCTGCGTCCCCTAGCTGCCGCGTGGCTGCGCCGCCAGGGCCCGGCGCCGAGCGCTCCGGGGCCGTTTTAGGGCTGCTCTCCGCCGATCGCACACGTAGTGTGCTAAGTTCACACGGTGCTCCTGTACGACTCGTCGAGCCTGATTTCTCTGGCGAAGTCGGGCCTCCTCCAGCTGCTTTCACGGGTACCGATCGAGCCCCTCATCTTGGATGTTGTCGCCGAGGAGTGCGTCGAGGCCGGCCTGGCTCGCGGTCACCCCGATGCGGCGGCAATCGAGGAGGCGATCGCCGCCTTCCCTCGCCGGATGGCCGACCGAGGAGTATCCGCCGATGCGTCCGTGCTCGCGGCCGCTCGCGGGGTCGGCACCCTGATTACGAACGACCTGGCCCTCGGGCGGCGGGCACGAAACCTTGGCGTGAGATGGCTACGCACAGCCGACCTCGTTGTCTTCGCCACCCGTACGTCCACGATCGGAGCTGGAGCTGCTCGCGACGCGATCGTCGCCCTGCGTGACGCGGGTCGACTGTCACACGAACTGGCGGTCGAGTACCTGGAGGAGCTCGCATGAGTGACCGCACCGTGAGAGTGAACGCCACCCTTCACGAGGACCTGCTCCGGCGAGTGGACGCTTTTGCCGAGTCCCGATACGAGGATCGGTCGACAGCTCTGCGCCAGCTGATCGACTTCGCCCTGCGGGAGCTGACCCAACGTGAAGCGATCGACGCTTACAAGGCCGGACGCGTGACCTTGCGCGAGCTGGCGCGGACACTCGGTCTCTCCATTTGGTCGACCCACGACCTGCTGACATCGCAATCTGTCGCTGTCGCTCAGGGCGCCAGAGCCGAGACCAG
>JBPCNP010000007.1:0-22866 GCA_051001215.1 Acidimicrobiales bacterium | reverse complement strand
ACGACTGATGCCACCCACGACGGAGTCGGACTCGACGACGGTGGACGTGACGCCGTACCGGGTGGCCAACTCGTAGGCCGCGGTGAGCCCGGCCGGCCCGGCACCGATGATCACGACCTTCGGCTGCCGCTCAGCGAGGTCTTCAGAGGGTTCCGTCATTTGGTGGAGGTTACTGCCCGTGGTCGTCAGTCCTGCTCGGCTGTAGGGCAGGATCCCGGCGACACCGCGGGCTCTGCACCGCTACGCTCACGGCGGCGGTCACCGACACCGGTTTCCCCCGCTAGATGGGAGCCACATGCAACCGACGTCCGCATCGGAAGCGAAGGGCCTGTTCCGGTCCCTCTTCGACTTCAACTTCAACAGCCTCATCACGACCAAGATCATCCGGTTCGTCTACGCCTTTGATCGTCATCCTCCTCTCACTCGGCGCCCTCGGCGCGTTCATCGCCGGTCTGGCGACCGGCAGGGCCGGGGGGATCTTCTTCGCCCTCATCATCGTCCCGATCCTCTCCCTGGTATACCTGATCATGGCCCGGATCTGGATGGAGTTCCTGATCGTGGTCTTCAGGATCGGTGATGATATTCGGGCCATCCGCATCGGTGGCGGCAGTGGTGGGTTTCCGACGCCCGGGCCGATGCCACCCCCGCTGCCTCGGTAGGCGCCGCCTTCATTTGATCCCGAATCGGCGGCACCCGTGAGAGTCTGTGACGGTGACCACTCCGCGTCGTCTCACCCAGTTCAGCCACGGCGCCGGCTGAGCGTGCAAGCTCGCCCCTGGCGAGCTGACGCAGGTTCTGCGTCGACTGCACCCTCCCGGACACCCTGACCTCCTGGTCGGCATCGACACCGGCGACGACGCCGCCGTGTGGCGCCTCGACGCGGACCGGGCCCTGGTGGTGACGGCCGACTTCATCACGCCCATCGTCGACGACCCCCGGGTGTGGGGTCGCATCGCCGCCGTCAACTCGGCCAGTGACGTCTACGCCATGGGCGGCCGGCCGCTCTTCGGTCTCAACCTGGTGGGCTGGAACAGCCAGGAGCTGGGCAACGACGTGCTCGTGGCCGTCCTCGAGGGCGCGGCCGAGGCGGCCGTCGACGGCGGATGGGTGACCGTCGGCGGGCACACCGTGGAGGACCCCGAGCCCAAGTTCGGCATGGCCATGGTCGGTGAGGTGCACCCGGAGCGCATCCTCACCAACGCCGGCCTTCGCCCGGGTGACGCCCTGGTCCTCACCAAGGCCCTCGGTGTCGGCATCGTCGCCACCGCCCTCAAGGCGGGGGCGGCCCCCGAGGCGGTCGTGAACGCCGCCGTCGCCTCCATGACGCGGCTCAACCGCGACGCCGCCACCGAGGCCCTGCGGGCAGGGGCCACCGGCGCCACCGACATCACCGGTTTCGGCCTGCTCGGGCATTTGCGCTCGATGGCACAGGCCTCGGGCACCGACGTCGAGGTGAACGTGTCCGCCGTGCCCGTCCTGCCCGGCGTGGCCGAGCTGGCCGCCGCCGGCCTCGTGCCCGGCGGCACCCGACGCAACCTGGCCTGGGCCGGCGAGGTGCTGGCCGCCCACGACATCGACGAGGCCGACCTGATCGTGCTGGCCGACGCCCAGACCTCAGGCGGTCTGGCCTTCGGGGCCGAGTCGGGGCGCGCCGAAGCCGCCGTGGCCGCCCTTGTCGCCAGCGGTCACGCCGCAGCCGTCATCGGACGTGTCGGCGAGGGCACGGGGACGATCATGCTGCGCCCCGGCACCTAGAAGACCGGCATCGTCGTCGGTGCCGCCTCACGACGGGGGACTGAGCGTCGGGCCGGCCAGGACCGGCACCGACGCGGCCTGATTCCCGCCCGGGGCACCCACCTCGGTCACGGTGATGGTAAGGCGGGTCACACCGGCGACGTCGACCATGAGGGTGGAGACCTGGCCGAAGGTCAGCGTCTGCGTCGAAGTGAGGTAGTCCTTCCCGTCGCCGACGATCTCGAACGTGGCCTTGGCGCTCGGAGAGCTCAGCTTGTCGGCGAAACCGATGGTCATGGCCAGTTGCCGGTAGGCGCCGCCCAGGACGAAGTCCAGGCTTCCCCGACCGCCCGGAAAGAGGTTGCAGTAGTAGGCGGTGTCGAACATGCGGTCCTTGACCTGCACCGCACCGAGCTGCCACGCCGCACCCTCGCCGGTGGTGGGTGCCTTGCAGGGCTCGGTCTTGACGGGAACGACCTTGCGGCCGAGGACATCGCCCGGTGCCGGCGCCACCGCCGGAGGCGACACGACGCCGCTTGCCGGAGACGCGGTCACGGGCGGGTTGGGCAGTGGCCGTCCTGTGCTTCCGGGGGGGCTCGCGTTGCCGCCGCCCCCACCCGGCAGGAGCACGGCAACGCCGATACCGGCGAGCACGACAACCACGGCCAGGACGGCCAACACGCGCAACCGGGCGCGGGCCGGACCCTTCGGAACGTCCGTGCCGGCCGCGTCTTCGACCGCGCCGGCTGATGCCGGCAGCTTCGCCGTTGTCGCCACCTTTCGGGTGGCGTCGTCGCGAGCCACGGGCATGACCGGCGTGTCGTGAGCCAGAGCCGTCGCCATCCGGCCCGACGCGAGGACGGGCACGCCGGTCCCGTCGAGCCAACCTCGTCCCCACGCCGCGCTGGCAGCCACTGCGACCGCCTCGCCGAAGAGCTCGGCGGTGTCGAAGCGCTCACCGGGCTGGCGGGCGATCGACCTGTCGACGACGGTTGCGAGCTGGAGAGGGAGGTGCGGTGCCGCGCTGGCGAGTGGCACGGGATCTTCGTTCACGCGCCGGAAGAGGTCGCTGATGACGTCGGGCGTCCGGCGATAGGGAAGAGTCCCCGCCAACAACTCGTACAACACGGTGCCGGCGGCGTACACATCGGTCGCCGGGCTGACATCGAGCGACTGCACCTGCTCCGGAGCCATGTAGGCAGGGGTCCCTTGCACCGACCCTGCCCTCGTCATGACCGTCTCCGACCCACCCACCACCTTGGCGATGCCGAAGTCGGTGACCTTGATCGTCCCGTCAGCCGTGAACATCAGGTTGTCGGGTTTGACGTCGCGGTGGAGGACTCCCCTGCTGTGCGCGTGGTGCAGCCCGGCGCAGCAGCCGAGAACCACGGCGCAGGCCACGTGCGGGGTCATCGGGAGGCGGTCCGAGACGGTGCCGCCGGTGAGGCGCTCCATGACCAGCAGGAGGAGGCCCTCGGACTCGACGAAATCGTAGACAGGCACAACGTGGGGATGGTCGAGCCCACCCAGCAAGCGGGCTTCCTTGACGAACCGGCGCCTGATCTCGGGGTTGTCGCCGAGGCTCGACGCGAGACGCTTGATGGCAACTTCGCGGCCGAGCTGGCGGTGGCGACCGCCAAGCACAACGCCGAACGACCCTCGGCCGAGCTCCTCCCCGATCTCGTAGCCGGGAAGGGCACTGGCGATGAGATCTCGATCATCCATGGCCCTCATGCAATCGCCACATCAGCCGAAGCGCGGATTGCCTATGGCGACCTTTCCGTAGGACGAGTCTTTCGATGCGACCGTGATCCTGACTCTGAGGACGTTTGGGATGTCGATATCGATATCCTTCGTCTCACCAAAATTGATCAGCGCCGAAAACACCGGTGCGGCGTTGTCGAGGCTGATATCAACCTGGAAACTCGATGACGACTTCCCGTCATCGGGAACGCCGAGCACGCCCCGAAACTTGGTGTGGTTGCGCCCGGCGTTGATCTCGACCTTCCGTGGAGACGTGTCACCGGTCATCACCAGCGCGTTCGAGTAGAGCGTGCCGTTGAGTGCCGTCTGTTCGAAATCGTAGTTTGCCGTCGCCTCGGGCACGAAGGAAGAGACGATGTCCACATCCGCAGCGGACTGCCTCAGGGTCGTCGGCACGGGGGTTCGACCAACCGCCGTCGTCGCTGATCCGTCCGAGGTCGACACCGAACTGGGCGCCGTCGTCGCAGGCAGGGCGGTCAGGGGTGACGTGGCACTGGTCGTCTTGGCCGTGGTCCCACCGCAGCCCGCCATGAGGGCCATGACCACGGCAAGCATTGACAGCCGGGTCACGCGCTTTCCCACCGTCGGGTTCATGCCGTGACTATAGAAGGTCGCGCCATATGGCGAGCGGCCTTCGCCGGCCCTCCCGCGATGTCCAGCTCGACGCCGCGTAGTGTCGCGAGACGAAGGTGCGAACGGTGACCGACCCATGACGACGAATCAGCCGCGCGTCGAATGGGCCGAGGCCCAAGAGGCCCTACGCGACATGGTGGGCCGCCTCACCGCCATGTTGCGGACCCTCACCGTCTCCGACCGAGCATGCCTCGGCGACTGGGGCCCGGCCGAGGTGGCCATGCACCTCTCCCAGGCATGGGTGGTGGTGCCGGGCCTGGCCCGCCGCGACCTGTCGCGCGCTCACGAGATCCTGCCCGGCTTGGCCGGCGCCGCCGGTGAGTCGCTGATCCGCGACATCTCGGACCTGGGAGAGACGACGAAGCTGGGCGTGGAGACCGATCCCGAACGCAACCTGGCGGTGCTGGCCGAACGCATCGACGAGCGGGCCGCCGAGTTCTTCTCCGAGTCGCTGGGCACGTCGCCTGGTGAGGAGCGAGCGTGGCTGGTGGAGGGAACCACCGTCTCCCGGCTCGGGCTGGTCTGCCACCTGCTCAATGAGACCATCGTGCACGGCTACGACATCGCCAGGGCCGCCGGCGCGCCCTGGAAGATCGACCGCCGGTACGCGGCCATGGTGCTCGGGGGGTTCATCGTGCCCGTCATGCAGGCCCTCGACCCTCGAGCCATGGTCGACCAGCAGAAGGCGGCCGGTGTGCACGCCACCTACGACCTGCGCGTCCGCGGCGGCGGCCGATACTTCTTCGTGTTCGACGACGGCGCCATGCACGTCGAGGCGCCGTCGGACCGCCGGGTCGACTGCCACTTGTCCGCCGATCCCGCCGCCCTGCTCCTCGTGGGCTGGGGCCGGACGAGCCAGTGGCCGGCCATCGCCAAGGGGCAGCTCGTCGCCTGGGGCCGCAAGCCGTGGCTCGGCCCCCGCTTCCGCCCCCTGATCCGCGCCCTGTAGACCCCCTCCCCGTTCTGGCGTGCGGTGGCCTGGGTCTTGTCAGTGGTTCGCACACCAGAACGGCTGGCGTCCCGGCCTCAGCGGGCCAGCCAGGCGTCGGGGTCGGCGGTGAGGCGGGTGACGTCGTCGGGGAACTCGCCCGCCACGATGTCGGCCAGGCTGACGTGTTCCAGCACGGCGCGCAGGCCGGCTCGCACCGCCACCCACACGTCTTGGAGGTGTTCGGCCGATCCCTCGTAGGTGGCCGCCTCCGGGCGCAGGCCACGGACCTCGGCCAGCGGTCCTTCGATGGCCCTTATGACGTCGGCCGCGGTGATCGATCCGGCCGGGCGGGCCAGGCGGTAGCCCCCGCCGGTGCCGCGCTGGCTGGTGACCATCGCTGCCCGGCGCAGGTCGACGAGGATGTTCTCGAGGAACTTCAGCGGCAGGCGCTGGCGCTCGGCCAGGGCGTCGGCCGTGATGGGGCCGCCCTCGGGTTCACCGGCCAGCGTGAGCAGGGCGCGAAGTGCGTAGTCCGCCTTGGCCGAGATGTGCACCGGCCCATTCTGGCGGCTGGCCCGGGCGGCGGGCCAAAGACCTCACGCCGAGGCCGGTTGGACGACCGCCGTCTCTGGCAGAGGTGGCGCAGAGGGACGCAGGTTGATCACCTTGCCGGGGGCCATTGTCAGCGATTCCACCTGGACCCGGGTCAGTTGCACCGACAGGGTCTGTCCCTGGTCGTCGACGGCGTCGACACGGACCTCGAAGCCCAGTCGCACGAGACGCTCGACCCGAGCCGAGACGGTGGTCGGCCCGGCGTCGGGAAGAACGTCGATGTCGTGGGGGCGGAAGATGCGGCCGCCCAGGTTGGTGACGGGGCCGAGGAAGCGCATCACGAAGTCGTTGGCGGGCCGGTCGTAGAGCTCGTCGGGTGTGCCGACCTGCTCGGCACCGGGCCTAAGGTCGGCCCATGACGGTCCGGCTCCCACGTGCACTGGTCGCCCTGCTGGTCGCCGGGGCCACCGCGTGTGCCGGCTCCGTGCCTCGGGGTGCCGCCCTCGCACCCGGGCAGACGACACTCCCGACGTCGTCGCCGCCGGCCTCCACCACTGCGTCCGCGGCAGTGTGCGGCGGCGCATCCGCACCGCCGCCTCCCGTGTACGAGCACGTGGTGTGGATCTTCATGGAGAACCACACGTACGGGCAGGTGATCGGCAGCGCCGAGGCGCCGTTCGAGACGGCCCTCGCCCACCGCTGCGGCACCGCCACCCACTACACCGGCGTGGGCAGTCCCTCGCTGCCGAACTACATCGGGGCCACGTCGGGCGACACCCAGGGCATCCACGACGACGCCGGGCCCGCCTCTCATCCCCTCACTGTCGACAACCTGTTCCGCCAGGTCCGGGCATCGGGCCGGCGGGCGGCCAGCTACCAGGAGGCCATGCCCGGTACCTGCGCGCTGAACCCGAAGGGCGACTACGCGGTGAAGCACAATCCCGCCGCCTATTACACCGGCGGCGACGATCGGGCTGCCTGCTCCGCCGGCGAAGACGTCGCCCTGGGAACGCCCGCCGGCGGGGCCCTGGCCGACGCCATCGACCACGACAGCCTCCCGGCCTTCTCGTTCATCACACCGAACCTGTGCAACGACACCCACGACTGCGGGGTGGCCACCGGCGACCAGTGGCTCGAGCGATGGGTCTCCAAGCTGGTGGGCAGCGCCGCCTACCGCTCGGGAAGCACGGCCATCTTCGTGGCGTGGGACGAGTACACCCCGATGCCGTCGATCGTGATCAGCCCCAGTGTCCGGGCTGGGACGGTGATGGTGGCACCCGCCGACCACTACTCCCTGCTGCGTACCACCGAGGAGTTACTGGGCATCCCGACCTTCCTCGGCCGTGCCGCCCAGGCCCCGAGCATGCGGGGACCCTACGGGATCTGACCCACGGAACGACCTCCGGCGGCAGGATGCCCCTCGAGATCGAGGGCCTCGACGCCCGCGACGACGAGCGCAAGGTGGTGGCGTTGATCCGAGACCGGCCGTCGAGGATCGCCGAGTTCTGACTGGAGCTCACAGGATGATTCTGTCCGTGCGGCCGTGCATGTGGGCGATTTTCGGCCGCCGCCCATCCGCTCCGGCCCTCACAGGTTCGCGTTCAGGAAGTCGTACTGGTTCACCACCCGCCGGATCATCGACTCGTAGGAGAACACGTCGTTGGGGGCGGGCGCCGGGGGGTTGCCGACGATCGTCACTGGCGACAGATCGTTCGGGCAGTCGACGACGACGATGCCGATGGCGTCGTAGCCCTCGTGACCGGGTCGCGTACGTGTCGGCAATTCGCTCACTTTCGACACGACGAACTCAGTCGACGCCGGCTGCTTGATCAGAGTTACCTTCGGCACAGCTTGGTCCTGGCCCAGCCGACGCCGGTTCGAATCGGGGCTGGTGAACGATGTCGCCCCATTGATCATGACGAAGGCCACCGCGATCGCCTGATCGGCAGCACCGTGGACGGTCAGGTGCGAGCTGTTGAGCTCGTCGTACAGGCGAGGACCCGAACCGACGTGCTTCGTCATGCAGGCCTTCGCCTCGAGTGCCATGAGAACTGAGCCGACGGGCTGTTCGGAGAGCGCTGGCCAGCCATCCAGAGATGCCTGTTCCGGTTCGTCGAGCACCACGGCCAGGGCCTCCCCGAGCTCGGCGAACGACCTACCCGGCCGGCTGCCCTCGACATGGGTTCCGGGCCGGTGAACCACCAAGTCGAGCTTCTTCCTGCGTCGCGTCCGGAAGTCCGCAAATTCGTGGTTGACACCGAAGGCAACCTTCCCGTCGGTGACGTGTCGACGGAGGAGCGCCGAATTCCGCATCAAGTCGAACATCGTGGCCCAGCACGCCACCTTGGAGTGCCGATCGCTCCGCGAGTGGTACTGCCACAGGTTTCCATGCTCATCCGTGATCGACGGCACGGTCATGGTCCGGGCGAGTAGCTGGGGCCCGTTCATTGGGCAAGGGCCTCGATCAGGCGGCCCTCCGTCGATTCCCTTCGAGGGACGACATCCTTCCTCACGACACGAGATACTACGAAGCCCTCCGGGGCCCCCACACGACGACCGACCATGACGAAGCCATCCACGACACCCAGCGCCTCGTCAGACCACATCCAACGACGGATGGAGCGACAGCGGCAGCGCGACACGAAGCCCGAGCTCGCGCTCCGCTCCGAGTTGTGGCGGCGCGGCCTCCGATACCGCGTGGACACTGGGATCCTGGGACGGCGCCGTCGGGCCGACATCGTGTTCACCAGGTCCCGGGTCGCGGTCTTCGTTGACGGATGCTTCTGGCATGGCTGTGGAGACCACGGATCACTGCCGAAGTCCAACCGCGCGTGGTGGGGAATGAAGCTTGCTGCGAATACGGCTCGCGACGCCGCCGCGAACGACGATCTGTCCCGGGCCGGATGGCTCGTGATGCGCGTATGGGAACATGAGTCCGTGACGAGCGCCGCCGACGCCATCGAGGCGGCCGTTCGCAGTCGCTCAAGCCGCAGCGACCCCGGCGATGTGTAATGCCACGTCGTCGATGAACCGGTCGTCCATTCGAAGGTTGCCCCGTCTCGCCCGCTCCAGGAACCCCGAGGTTGCTCGCAGGGAAAGCGGCTCAGCTGTTCGGAGGTCGACGAGCTCACCCAGATGTTGGTACGCCTCCGTCGTCGGCCACATCGAGACCCCGACGGACCAGCGCTGGCCCTTGGTCCCGTAGGCCGCTTTCGGCCAAGGCGCTCCATCCCGGAGCCGAAGCACCTCGGCATCAAAGCTCTTCGGATGGCAGAGACGGTCGGCCACCCATTCCGCGACACCCACGGTCACGGCGTTGCCGACGAGCTTCCAACGGGTGCCCTTCCGGTTCGACACCGAGTCGGCAGCTGAGGTCCAGCCGGGACGGAACCCCTGGATCTGCTCGGCCTCGACGATGGTTGGGGTGACGAGTCGATGCCCCACATGCCCACGGGGGTTCCAAATCGCCGGGGGGGAAGGTATGCCGATGGTCGAGCCACCCTTGAGCGTCGGCACGGCGTCTCGCGCCCATCCCAAGCCTCGTAGTCCCTCTGTCCAGTAGAAGCCGAAGACGTCGTTCCGGAAATGTGAGACGTCGGGCTCGCCGGCGTCGTCGGGGAAGAGCACCTCTCTGGGGTCGCCGTCCAAGCTCGCGACGAGGATCACCCGCTGTCGTCGCTGCGGGACCCCGCTGAAGCGGGAGTCGACGAGCCGGTACGCCCATTGGTAGCCGAGAGCCTCCAGCTCGGCAATCAGGAAACGCATGGCCCGGCCACCATCGAGGACCAGCATGTTGCGGACATTCTCGAGCAGGACCCAGGGCACCCGCCGGTCGCCGAGCAGCCGGAACACCTCGCCGACGAGTCCGGATGCCGCGCCAGTGATCCCCTTCGTGTAGCCGGCCTGGGACAAATCGGTGCAAGGGAAGCCTGCCGTCACGAGCTCGACGGGAGGTAGCCCGCTGAGCCCGCAGATGTCGAGATCGAGCGGCACATCGGGGAAACGGTGCTCGAGGACAGCTCTGGCCGGTGCCCATCGCTCGCAGAGGAGCTCGGGATGCATCCCCGACCGCTGAAGGCCCACCTCTATGCCACCGATTCCCGCGAACAGCCCAGCGACTCTCCATCTGGACGAGCTGGGCACAGGTCGAAAACTACACGGTTGGAACTCACGGTCGCTGGCTCGACGAACTTCCGCCGATGGGTCGGACAGGTGTTCCACTGGGCCATCATGCCCTGGGCCTATGACAGAGCCGATCGCCGCGTCGATGGCTTCCCTGCCGGCTGGTCTGCACCGAACGCCGGGGCCTCGCCGGTCAGCCCCTCCCGATCAGCCTCGCCGGGAAAGGCCCGGCGCGCCGGGGACGGTGAAGCGCCACGGGAGCTCGGCCCCGGCGGTGAGTCCGACCCGGACACCGATGCCGGGCGCCGCCGGTGGCGGCGTGCCGTCGTCGGACACCGTCACACCGCGGTCGCCGGTGACCAGGTCGGCGCCGTCGAAGGCCCGATCGATCCCGAACGCCTTGCACAGCCGGGCCGGGCCCCGGCACAGGTCGGCGTCGCGTCGCAGCCCCGGGTAGGCGGCCCGCATGTCGTCCAGCCCGCCCACCACGTCGAGACCCCGCAACAACACGGCGGTGGCAGTCCCCTCCTCGCCGCACACGGCGTTGGCGCAGTGGTGCATCCCGTAGGTGAAGTAGACGTAGAGGTGCCCCGGCGGGCCGAACATGGTGGCGTTGCGGGGGGAACGGCCCCGGTAGGCGTGACTGCCGGGGTCGTCGACGCCGCAGTAGGCCTCGACCTCGACGATGCGCCCCACCCGATCGCCCCGCACCACCAGCTTGTTGAGCAGCTCCGGGGCCACCGCCTGGGCATCACGGGCATAGAACGACCGGGGTAACACCCGACGGCGGGCCACGGCTGTCAGGACGCGGGCAGCCGGTCGAGATCGCCGGCCAGGTGCTGGGTGAAGCGGCGCAGCTGGTCGGAGACGGGCCCGGGCCCGGCACCCCCCGGGGTGGTGCGCCGGCCAACGGCGGTGCCCGGCTCCAACAGGGCCATGGCTTCTGGCCCGAGGTCGGGGTGGGCGGAGACGAGCTCACCCATGGGCACCCGCCTCTCGGCCGCCTCCCGGACGATCTGTGCGACCGTCCCGTGGGCCTGGCGGAACGGTGTGCCCCGGGCCACGAGCCACTCGGCCAGGTCGACCGCCGAAGCCTCGGCGGTGTCGGCGGCCTCGGCCATCCGCCGCTGGTCGAAGGTCACGGTGGAGATCAGCCCGGTGAGAGCGAGGAGGGTGCCGACGGTCTGATCGACGGCGTCGAACAGCGGCTCCTTGTCCTCCTGGAGGTCGCGGTTGTAGGCCAGGGGGAGGCCCTTGAGCGTGGCCAGGAAACCGGCTACGTGGCCGATGAGGCGGCCGGCCTTGGCCCGGGCCAGCTCGGCCACATCGGGGTTCTTCTTCTGGGGAAGCATGGAGCTGCCCGTCGACCAGGCGTCGGCCAGGTGCAAGAAGCCGAACTCCGAGCTCGACCACAGCACGATCTCCTCGCCCAGGCGCGACAGGTGGACGCCGAGCAGGGCCAGGTCGAACAGCGCCTCGGCCACGAAGTCCCGGTCGCTCACGGCGTCGAGCGAGTTCTCGAAGCGGCGGGCGAAGCCGAGCTCCTCGGCGGTGGCGTCGGGGTCGAGAGGCAGCGACGACCCGGCCAGGGCCCCGGCACCGAGGGGCGAGACGTCGAGCCGGCGGCGGGTGTCGAGCAGGCGGTCGACGTCGCGGGCCAGGGCCCAACCGTGGGCCAGCAGGTGGTGGGCCAGCAGGACGGGCTGGGCCCGCTGGAGATGGGTGTAGCCGGGCACCTGGGCGCCACTGCAGGACGCGTCGCGGGCCTGGTCGAGCAGGGCGTGCTGGAGGCCGAGGGTGGCGCGGGCGACGTCGGTGACCGCCCGTTTGGCCCAGAGACGGAGATCGGTGGCCACCTGGTCGTTGCGACTGCGCCCGGTGTGCAGCTTGGCCCCGGCCGGCCCGGCGATCTCGGTGACCCGGCGCTCGACCGCGGTGTGGACGTCCTCGTCGGATGCCAGGAAGGCGAACCGGCCCTGGTCGAGCTCCTCGGCCACGTGGTCGAGGGCGGTCGACAGGATCCCCGCCTCCTCGGCGGTGAGCAGGCCGGCGCGGGCCAGGCCCCGCACGTGGGCGCGCGAGCCGGCCACGTCGTCGGCGGCCAGGCGGATGTCGACGCCGATGCTCGACGTGAACGCCAGCAGGCCCTCAGCCGGCGGGTCTCCCATCCGCCCCTGCCACAGGGTCATGACGGCTGCCGCGACGCCCAGGTCTCCACACCCAGGCCCCACAGACGGACGAACCCGGCGGCATCACCGTGGTGGAAGCGGTCGGCCGCCTCGTAGGTGGCCATCTCGTAGTCGTAGAGCCCGACGGGGCTGCGGCGGCCGGCCACGAAGCAGCGCCCGGGGAGCTCGCAGCGCAGGCGCACCTCACCGGTGACGTGGCGCTGGCTCTCGTCGACGAAGGCGTCGAGGGCGGCCTTGAGGGGCGAGAACCACAGCCCGTCGTAGACCAGCTCGGCCCAACGGGGTTCGAGGCGGGCCTTCTCGTGGGCCAGGTCGCGCTCGAGGGTGAGATCCTCGAGATCGGAGTGGGCCATGATCAGGGCCAGGGCGCCGGGGCACTCGTACACCTCGCGGCTCTTGATGCCGACCCTGCGGTTCTCGACCATGTCGATGCGTCCCCAGCCGTAGGACCCAACCACGCGACTGACCTCGGCCACCAGTTCGTGGAGGGGCAGGGCCCGGCCGTCGACGGCCACGGGCAAGCCCGCCTCGAAGCTGATCACCATCTCCGTGGGGCCCGATGCCGTCGGGCTGGTCAGCTCGTAGACCTCCTCGGGGGGCTGCTGCCAGGGGTCTTCGAGCACGCCACACTCGATGGTGCGGCCCCACAGGTTCTGGTCGATGGAGTAGGGGCTGTCTCTCGTGACGGTGACCGGGATGCCGAACCGCTCGGCGTAGCCGATGGACTCCTCGCGGGTGAGCCCCCAACCCCGGACCGGCGCGAGGACCTCGAGGTCGGGGGCCAGGGTCCGGCTCGACACCTCGAAGCGCACCTGGTCGTTGCCCTTGCCGGTGCAGCCGTGGGCGATGGCATCGGCGCCGAACTCGCGGGCCGCAGCCACCAGGTGGCGCACGATGACGGGGCGGGAAAGTGACGACACAAGGGGGTACTTCCCCTCGTAGAGGGCGTTGGCCTTGAGGGCCGGGGCCACGAAGTCGGTGGCGTACTCCTCGCGACAGTCGACGGTGACGCCCTCCACCGCGCCGGCGGCCAGCGCTCGCTCGCGCATGGCCTCGAAGTCGCCGCCCGGGCCGACGTCGGCCGCCACGGTCACGACCTCGCTGCCCCACTCCTCCTTCATCCAACGAACCGCCACCGATGTGTCAAGGCCCCCGCTGTAGGCGAGCACCACCCTCTTGGCCACTACGTTCCTCTTTTCGTTCCGTAAGAAAGAATGTGGGTGTTACAGACCGGCCAGCGCCGAGAGCCTCCGGGCCACCTTCTCACCGCCGGTGCCGTCGGACACCACCAGCAACAGGGTGTCGTCGCCGGCCACCGAGCCGAGCACCGACGGCAGTCCGGCCCGGTCGATGGCCGATCCCACCACGTGGGCTGATCCGGGCGGCGTGCGCAGGACGACGATGTTCGCCGAATGGGCGACCTCGACCACCCACTCGCCCATCACCCGGCGCAGGTGGTCCTCGGGGGCGGGCCGGTCGCGGGCCTGGTCGGGGATGGCGTAGACCGACTCGCCTTCGGCCGTGCGCACCTTGAGGGCTCCGAGATCCTCGAGGTCGCGCGACACGGTGGCCCTGGTGGCCACCACGCCTTCGGCGGCCAGCAGGTCGACCACCTGGGCCTGGCTGGTGACGGCCTGGCTCGACAGGATGCGGGCCACGCGATATTGCCGCTGCGGCTTGGCCAACCTCATTGGCTCATCAACCACCACAACAGGCCGCGCTCGGCGTGCATACGGGCCTCGGCCTGGTCCCACACGGCACTGGCCGGCCCATCGATCACCGATGCCGTGACCTCCTCACCGCGGTGGGCGGGAAGGCAGTGCAGGAACACGGCGTCGGGCCCAGCCCGGGCCATGAGGGCGTCGTCGACGGTGAAGCCGCTGAAGTCGCGCCGGCGGTCGACGGCCTCGGTCTCCTGGCCCATGGAGGTCCACACGTCGGTGTACACGGCGTCGGCCCCTTCCACGGCGTCGGCCGGGTCGTGGGTGAGCAGCGAGCCGGCATGGGCCAGCGACGCAGCCGACGGCTCGTAGCCCGGGGGGCAGGCCACCCGGACGGCGAGGCCCACGAGGGCGGCGCCGGCGAGCAGCGACTGGCACACGTTGTTGCCGTCGCCCACCCACGCCACCGAGCGGCCGGCCAACGAGCCGAGGCGTCGGCGCAACAGGAGCAGGTCGCCGAGGATCTCGCAGGGGTGAGCCCGGTCTGACAGCAGGTTGACGACGGGCACGGTGGCCGACGCGGCCAGACGCTCCACCGCGTCGTGGGCGAACACGCGGGCACCCAACAGGTCGCAATACCGCGACAGGACCCGTCCGACGTCACCTGCCGGCTCCCGGGTGTCGAGGCCGACCTCGAAGTCCTGCAGCGACACGGGATGGCCGCCGAGCTGGACCACCGCCATCTCCATCGACACCCGCGTCCGAAGCGACGGCTTCTGGAAGACCAGGCCCACGCCCTTGCCGGCGAGAACCGGCGGCGGGTCGGGTTGCTCGGCCAGGTCGAGGACCGCGGCCAGCTCGGCCGCCGACAGGTCGTCGATGTCGAGGAGGTGCCTCACGGCCGGGCCTGCGCGGTCACCGGGGAGAGGACCGACGCCAGCCGCGACACGGCCTCGTCGATCTCGGCGTCGGTGACCAACAGTGACGGGGCCAGGCGGATGGCGGTGGCGGTGACGGCGTTCACCAGCAGGCCGGCGCCCAGCGCGGCGGCGGCGACGGCAGGTGCGGCCAGCGGCGGGGCCAGCTCGGCGGCCAGCAACAGGCCCAGGCCTCGCACACCGGTCACCTCGGGCAGGGCCTCCAACCCGGCCCGCAGCCGACCCCCGGCCCGTTCCGCCCGAGCGGGGACGTCCTCGGCCTCCATCACCGCCAGCACGGCACGGGCCGCAGCCGTGGCCAGGGGTTGGCCCCCGAAGGTGGTGGCGTGGTCGCCGGGGACGAAGGCGTCGGCCACCTCCGCCCGGGCCCAGCACGCCCCGATGGGGACGCCGTTGCCCAGGGCCTTGGCCATGGTGACCACGTCGGGGCGGACGTCGTCGTGCTGGAAGCCGAACCACCGCCCGGTGCGACCCAGGCCGGTCTGGACCTCGTCGATCACCAGGAGCACGTCCCGCTCGTCGCACAGGCGGCGCACGGCGACCAGGTAGCCGGGAGGGAGGGGGTGCACGCCGCCCTCGCCCTGGACGATCTCCAGCAACACCGCAACCACTGTGGGATCGATGGCCGCGGCCAGGGCGTCGACGTCGCCCCAGGCCACGTGGCGAAATCCCTCGGGCAGCGGCTGGAAGGCCTCGTGCTTGGCCGGTTGTCCGGTGGCGTGGAGGGTGGCCAGTGTGCGCCCGTGGAACGAGCCATAGGCGCTCACGACCACGTGCCGCCCATGGCCTCCCCACTTTCGGGCCAGCTTGATGGCGCACTCGTTGGCCTCGGCGCCCGAGTTGGCGAAGAACACCCGCCCTCCCCCGCCGACCAGCCGGTCGAGGGTGGCGGCCACCTCGGGCCCCACCGTGGTGCCGTAGAGGTTGGAGACGTGCAGCAGGGTGCGGGCCTGGGCGTCCAGGGCGTCGGCCACGGCCGGGTGCGAGTGGCCCAGCGCGGTCACCGCCAAGCCACCCACGAAGTCGAGGTACTGCCGGCCGTCGGCGTCCCACAGCCAGCTGCCCTCGCCCCGCACGAACACCGCCGGGGGGAGCGGATAGGTGTTCATGAGAGAGTTGGGTCCCACGGCCGTCACGCGTTCACCATGGTGCCCAGCCCCCGGCGGGTGAAGACCTCGAGGAGAAGGGCGTGGGGGATCCTGCCGTCGAGGATGTGGGCATGGCCCACGCCCCCCCGCACGGCCCGGACGCACGAGCGGATCTTGGGGATCATGCCCCCGGTGAGGGTACCGGCGTCGAGCATGGACTCGAGCTCCTCGACGGTGACCGACGTGATCAGGCTGGAGGGGTCCGCGGCGTTGGCCAGGAGGCCGGGGACGTCGGTGAGGTACACGAGCTTCTGTGCGCCCAGGGCGGCGCCGATGGCCGCCGCCGCCGTGTCGGCGTTGACGTTGTAGGCCTGGCCCTCGGTGTCGCTGCCGATGGTGGCCACCACGGGGATCAGCTCCTCGGCCAGCAGCCGCTCGATGATCTGGGGGTTGACGCCCACGACGTCGCCCACGAACCCGAGCTCGGGTGAGCGGGCACTGGCGCTGAGCAGCCCGGCATCCTCGCCGGACAGCCCGACGGCCAGCGGGTCGTGCACGTTGATGGACGCCACGATGTCGCGGTTGACCTTGCCCACCAGCCCCATGCGGGCGATGTCGAGGGTGTCGGCGTCGGTGACCCGCAGGCCGTCGAGGAACTCCGGCTCCTTGCCCAGGCGGGCCATGAGCCGGCCGATCTGGGGACCACCGCCGTGCACCACCACGGGGCGCATGCCCACCGAACGCATGAGCACGACGTCCTGGGCGAACAGGGCGGCGAGCTCGGGGTCGGCCATGGCCGCGCCGCCGTACTTGACCACCACCGTCTTGCCCCAGAAGCGGCGGATGTACGGCAGGGCCTCGGCCAGCACCGCCGCCTTGTCGGAGGGAGCCAGGCGGCCTGCTCGGTGGGCTCCCAGCAGATCGGTGCCGGTGTTGGTGTTGGTGTCGGTGTCGGTCCCGGTGCCCGTCACGACGTCCGCTTGTTCTCGTCGATGTAGCCGGGAGTGAGATCGTTGGTGAGCAGGCTGGCTTGGCCCGAGCCCAGTCCCAGGTCGGCGACGATCTCCACCCTGCGCCCCCCCATGTGCGAGGCCAGGGCGTCGAGGTCGTGAGCGGCCGCCACCCCACCCGCGCACACGGTGACCCCGTCATAGGCCACCGACACGAGATCGGGGTCGAAGGTGACGCCGGCGCTGCCCAGCTCGCTGATGATGCGGCCCCAGTAGGGATCAGCCCCGAAGAGCGAGCATTTCACCAGTTGGCTCTCCGCCACCTTGCGAGCCGCTCGTGCCGCGTCGTCGTCGGAGGCCGCCCCCACGACCCGCACGGTGACCACCTTGGTGGCCCCCTCGGCGTCGTCGGCCATCTGGGCGGCCAGGCTGGCACAGGCCTCGGCCAGGGCGTCGCGGAACACCGTGCCCGACTGCGCCGTCCCCCGGCCGCTCGAGAGCACCATGACGGTGTCGTTGGTGGAGGTCGCCCCGTCGACGGTGAGCTCGTTGAACGACTGCCCCACGGCGATGCCCAGTGCCGCCGCCAGGTCGGCGGGGCCGACGGCGGCGTCGGTGGTGAGCACGGCCAGCATTGTGGCCATGTTGGGGGCGAGCATGGCCGCTCCCTTGGCCATCCCGCCGATGGTGAAGCCGGGGCGGCTCACCACGACCTCCTTGGCCACGGTGTCGGTGGTGAGGATGGCAGTGGCCGCGGCCGCGCCCGATGCGGGATCGCCGCCTCGGGCCTCGGCCAGGGGACCGACACCTGACGCCACCGCGCCGATGTCGAGGGGGATGCCGATGAGCCCCGTCGAGCACACCAGGACCTCCTCGGGGGCACATCCGAGGGCCTCGGCCACCACCGCGCAGGTGTGCTCGGCGTGGCCACGGCCGGTCGAGCCGGTGGCCGCGTTGGCGTTGCCGCTGTTGAGGATCACCGCCGCGGCCCGCCCGCCGGTGGCGGCCAGATGGGCCCGCGACACCTCCACGGGGGCGGCCGGTGCCCGGTTGGTGGTGAACACGGCGGCGGCGGTGACGGCCACGGCGTCGTCGGTGGCCACCAGGGCCAGGTCGAGGGCGGCGGGGTCGGCCTTGACCCCACAGTGCACCCCGGCGGCCACGAACCCGGCGGGAGAGGTGACGCTCATGGGTAGATCGCGACGGCCGACAGGCCGGTGGTCTCGTCGAGGCCGAGGACGAGGTTGGCGCACTGGACGGCCTGGCCGGCGGCGCCCTTGACCAGGTTGTCGAGGGCCACCAGCACCAGCACCCACCCGGTGCGCTCGTCGTAACGGGCCGTGAGGTGGGCGGCGTTGGAGCCCCAGGTGGCCTTGGTCGACGGCGACGACGGCCCGACGGCCACGAAGGGCTCACCGTCGTAGGCGGCGCCGAGGGTGTCGAGCAGGTCGGCGGTGGAGGTGGCCCGGGCCGGCCGGGCGTAACAGGTGGCGAGGATGCCCCGGGTCATCGGCGCCAGGTGGGGCGTGAACAGCACGGTGGCGCCGGTGGCCTGTTCGATCTCGGGCGTGTGCCGGTGGTCGAGCAACCCGTAGGCGGTGAAGTTCTCGTCGACGGTGCCGAAGTGGGTTCCGTGAGTAGCCGCCCGTCCCGCACCGGAGACGCCGCTGGCGGCGTCGACCACGATGCCCGCGGGCTCGATGACGCCGGCGCCCACCAGCGGGGCCAGGCCCAGGGCGGCGGCGGTGGGATAGCAACCGGGGGCGGCCACGGCGTCGGCCTTGGCCACCGCCTCGCGGTGGTGCTCGGGCAGCCCGTAGGTGAAGCGGCCCAGCAGGTCGGGCGCGGTGTGGGCCTCGCCGTACCAGCGCTCGTAGACGGCCGGGTCGGTGAGACGGAAATCGGCAGCCAGGTCGACGATGGCGCACCCCCGGGCCAACAGGTCGGCGGCCAGGTGCTGGGACTTCCCGTGGGGGAGGGCGGTGAACACCAGGTCCACACCGTCGGCCAGGTCGGGCGTGAAGGGGGTGAAGTCGGTCCCCCCATAGGCCGCAGCCAGGCTCGGGTAGAGCTCGGCGATCGGCGTCCCCGCCTGAGTGTCGCCGGTGGCGAAGGCCACGTCGAGGTCGGGGTGCGACGCGCACAGGCGCAGGAGCTCGGCGCCCGCGTACCCCGACGCCCCGACGATGCCAACCATGTGCATCGCTCCATCATGCACGAATGTGCAGTGCAATGCACATTCGCTGGGCTACCGTCCGCTCCGGACGGCGGCGACCGGCGGGCCCTAACCCCGCAGGCGGGCTTCGAAGGACGACTCGACGGCCTCGATGCAACGGGCGCGCAGAGCCGTCAGCTCGTCTTCGGCCAGGGTGTGGTCGAGAGCCGAGAAGCGCAGGCGGTAGGCCAGGCTGCGGCAGTGCTCGCCGAGCTGAGGCCCCCGGAACACGTCGAACAGCCACAGGTCCTCCAACGCCTCGCCCGCGGCCGCCCGGAGGGTGTCGGCCACCGCCCCGGCGGCCACGTCGTCACCCACGACGAAGGCCAGATCGATGTCGGCCGACGGGTACCGGCTCACCGGCCGGTAGATCAGTGGGCGACGGGGGGCGGCGAGCAGGGTGCCGAGGTCGACGTCGAGACAGGCGACCGGGCCGGCCAGCTCGTGGGCCGCCAGCACATCGGGGTCGATCTCGCCCAGGGAACCGATGGGCGTCGAGCCCACCACCAAATCGGCACTGCGGGTGGGGTGCAGCCCCGCCGGGGACGCGGGCACCACGGCGATGGGCTCCAGGCTCATGGCGTCGACCAACGTGGTCCAGACCCTCGCCGCGTCGGTGGCGGTGCGCCCGGCGAGCACCATGGCCAGGTGCTCGGGCTCGACCGGACGGTCCTGGCCGCCGGGCGGGGGCAGGAAGACATGGCCGATCTCGAACAGCGACACGTCGGTGTCGCGCTGCGACCGGTTGACGACGAGGGCCCGCAGGAGGCCGGGGAGCAGTGAAGTGCGAAGCACCGACTCCTCGACGGCCAGGGGGTTCTCCACCTCCACCGCGGCGGTGGGCAGTCCGGCGCGCGCCAGGTCATCCGGCGCCAGGAACGAGGTGGCCCACGCCTCGCTGAGACCGGCGCCAACAAGCACCTGGCGCACCCGCCGCCGATCGCGCTGGTAGGGCGAGAGGCCGCCACCGACGGCCGTCGTGAGGGGCAAGGTGCGGGGGATGCGGTCGTAGCCGTGGTGGCGCCCCACCTCTTCGATGACGTCGATCTCGCGCTCGCTGTCGGGCCGCCACGACGGGACGGTGACGGTAAGCTCACCGGCGGCGTCACCGAGGGTTTCGCAGGTGAAGCCGATGGGCTCGAGGTAACCGCCGACGTCGTCGGGCGTCAGCGCCGTGCCCAGGATGGCGTTGACCCGGGTCGTGCGCACCACGACGCGAGGGCGCTCGGGCAGCCGGCCCCGGACCTCGATGGGGGCCCCGGCCACGGCGGCCCCGGCCACCTCGGCCGCCAGTTGGCAGAACCGGGCCACGGCGCGATCGGTGGCCTCGGGGTCGACGCCGCGCTCGAACCGCACGGACGCCTCGGTGCGCAGCCCCAGGCGCTTGGAGGTGCGGGCGATGGCCATGGGGTCGAACCAGGCCGCCTCGACCAGCACCGTGGCGGTGGCGTCGGAGATCTCGCTCGACGCCCCGCCCATGATGCCGCCGATGCCCACGGCTGTGCCTTCGGCGTCGCAGATGAGGCAGTCGTCGGGCCCGACCGGGCGCTCGACCTCGTCGAGGGTGACCACGGACTCACCCGGCCGCCCCCGCCGTACCGACAACCCGCCGCCGGGCAGGCGGTCGAGGTCGTAGGGGTGATTGGGCTGGCCTGCCTCCAACATCACGTAGTTGGACACGTCGACCACGTTGTTGATGGGCCGCATTCCGGCAAGGGTCAGCCGGGAGCCGAGCCACGCCGGCGACGGCCCCACGAGCACGCCCTCCAACCAGGCGGCGATGAACCGGGGGCACAGGTCGTCGGCGTCGACCACGACACTGGCCTTGGCCGGCTCGCCGGTCGGCAGGGCGCCCGCGGCGGGCAGGCTGAACGGCACTCCGAGGCGGGCGGCCAGGTCCCGGGCCACCCCGACCACCGACAGGGCATCGGGGCGGTTCGGGGTGATGTCGAGATCGAAGACCACGTCGGCGTGGATACCCAGCGCGTCGGAGACCGCCGCGCCCGGGGACGCGCCGGGCGCCAGGACGAGGATGCCGGCATGGTCGTCGGAAAGACCCAGCTCGGCACCCGAGCACAACATGCCGTCGGACCACTGGCCCCGCACCTTGCGCCGCCCGATCTCGAAATCGCCGGGAAGTGTCGTCCCAGGCCGAGCCAGGGGAACCAGGTCGTCGGGGCCAAAGTTGTAGGCCCCGCACACGACGCGCAGCGTCGAGCCGTCGCCCGGGTCGACGTCGACCAACTGGACCCGGTCGGCGTTGGGGTGGGGAGCCGTCGCCAGCACGCGGGCCACGACGACGTGGTCGAGGCCCTCCCCCACCCGCTGGACGCCCTCGACCACCAGGCCGAGTTGCGACAGCGCCGCGGCCAGGTCGGCGGGGTCACCCTCGATGGGCGCGAACTCTCGGAGCCAGGAAAGCGGTGCCCGCATCCCGACACGGTAGTGCTATCGAGTCCGAGGCCTTCTCGTGCACATCGGCACAGGAGGCCCGTCGTGCCCGGCACCGTCTCGAGCCCTACGACCCCGGTCCGACCGTGCTAACCAGTGTCTGGTCGTCGCTTCGAGGGGGGAATCTCCTGGGTTCACGTTCCGCACGCGGGGGCAGGGTCGGGTTGGGCATGGCCGCGGTGGCGGCAGTCGTCGGATCGCTGCTCGTCGTCGTGGCCCCGGCGGGGGCCCACCAGGCGGGGGACGGCGCCGGTGAGACCACGACCGCGCCACGCAGCATCACGGAGATCGCACCCCTCGGGTCCAACCATCTCGACATTGCCGTCAGCCGCACCCCCAGCCCTCTGGGTGCCTGGAACTTCTACACCGTGGCCGTCCAGGACAACGGCGACGCCGGCACCCCGAATCACACCGACTGCCCGTGCATCGGCGACTATCCCCACATCGCCGTCGATGCCCACGGCTTCTACATCACCACCAACGAGTACCCCTTCAGCGATGCCGGGGGTGAGTTCGGCAACAACTTCAACGGTGCCCAGCTGTACGCGTTCTCGAAAGGGCGTTGGTTGCGGGAGCGCCCGCCCGTGTCGTCCGGTTCGAGAACCTGGTCGTGGGCACCGGGAAGGGGGCTCGTCCCGGCTTCACCCTCTCCCCGGCCCAGGCCAATCCCGGCCACTACCCAACCGAGAACAACGGCACCCAGTACTTCGTCAGCTCGATCGCCGGCGAGGAGGCGCTGGGCACCGGCATGGCCGACAAGATCGTGCTGTGGTCGCTGCTCAGGACGGACACGCTCGCCACCGCCAACCCGAACCTGGTGCTGAAGGCCAGGCGCCTGGCGTCGGAGGCGTACGGCGTTCCCCCCTTCTCCGAACAGAAGCTGGGGAGTGTCCCCCTGCGCGACTGCCTGGTGGTGACCTGCCTGAAGGGGCTCGGGCCGTCCAACGAGGTCGAAGGACCGCTCGACAGCGGCGACAGCCGCATGTACCAGGCATGGTTCGCCAACGGCCAGGTGTACGCCGCCCTGGGCACGGTGATGAGCGTGAACGGAGACGTGAAGGCGGGCGCCGCCTGGTTCGCGGTATCGCCGGAGTCACCGGCCGTCGCCGATCAGGGCTACGTGGGGGTGGCTCACGGCAACGTGATCTACCCCGCGGTGGCGGTGCCCCCCGACGGGGTCGGGGCCATGGCTCTCACCCTGGTCGGCCGTGACTGGTTCCCGTCGGCCGCCTATGTCATGTTCCAGGCAGGGTCGGCCACCGGCCCGGTGCACGTGGCCGCCAAGGGGAAGGGCCCCCAGGACGGGTTCAGCGAGTACGACTTCTTCTCGTCCCCCGACCCGGCCCGGCCCCGGTGGGGCGACTACGGCGCCGCCGCCACCGACGGCAGGAGCGTCTGGCTCGCGTCCGAGTACATCGACCAGACCTGCAAGCTGGCCGAGTTCACCGCCGACCCGACCTGCGGCGGCACCAGAGGGGCCCTCGGCAACTGGAGCACACGCGTCACCCGAATCCGTTGAGGCCCGGGCATGGCAGTCTGAGCCCATGAACGAACAGAGCCAGTCACGTGTCTCCCCCCGTCTCGTCCTCGGCGCCGTGCTGGTGGTGCTGCTCGTCGTGTTCACCTTCGAGAACCGCG
>JBPCNP010000006.1:0-2523 GCA_051001215.1 Acidimicrobiales bacterium | reverse complement strand
AGGCGGTCGTCGTCGATGAGCGCCAGCTCCTCGGCCACCACCTCCCGCAGCGCCTCGTTGACCCGGTCGACGCGGGACCATCCCTTGGTGGACATGGCGCGTGTCTAGTCCTCCTGGTCCCAGGTGGACCACCTGGTGGTGAAACCGCACACCTCCACGTCGGGCCGGCTCCAGACCCATCGCTCCACGGCCTCCACCACATCGCTGACGTGGGCCGGTGAATCGGACACGACGGCGGCGCCGATCAGCGCCCGTTGCCACTTGTCGTGATAGCCCACCTCGGCCACCGTCAGCGAGAAGCGCTGCCGCAGCCCTTCGACGATGGGCCTCACCGACGCCCGCCGCTCCTTCAAGGAGCGGCTGTGGGGGATGCGCAGCTCGAAGCGGACGACGGCTATGTGCACGGGGGTGACGCTACGTGCGGGGGATGACGGCTACGTGCGGGGGATCTCCCGCTCCTCGTAGGTCTCGATGATGTCGCCCTGCTTCAGGTCCTGGAAGTCCGACAGGCCGATGCCACACTCGAAGCCGGTGGCCACCTCGCGAACGTCGTCCTTGAAGCGCTTCAACGACGTGATGGTGCCCGTCCAGATGACGACGCCCTCGCGCAGGAACCGCACCTTGGAACCGCGGGTGATGACCCCGTGGCGCACCTGGCAGCCGGCAACCCCGCCGATCCGGGGCACCCGGAACACCTCGCGCACCTCGGCCTCGCCGGTGACCACCTCCTCGAACTCGGGGGCGAGCAGGCCGACCATGGCCTTTTCCACGTCCTCGAGCACCTGGTAGGTGATCTGGCAGGTGCGGATGTCGACGTCGGCCGTCTCGGCCAGCTCCCGGGCCTTGCGGTCGGGGCGGACGTTGAAGCCGAAGATGGTGGCGTTGGACGCCGAGGCCAGCTGCACGTCGTTCTCGGTGATGCCGCCCACGGCGCGGTGGACGAACGACAGGCGTACCTCGTCACGCTCGAGCTTGCGCAGGCTCTCGGTGAGGGCCTCGAGCGAGCCGTGCACGTCGGCCTTGACGATGAGGTTCAACGTGGCCGTCTCGCCCCGCTGGATCTGCTCGAAGATGTCCTCGAGGCGCACGCCGGTGACGCCGATACCCGTGGCCGCTAGCGGCCGCAGGTCACGTGAACGGAACCGCTGGGCCCGCAGCTCGGCCACGATGCGCGCCGTCTTATCGTCGGGCGCCACCCGGAAGTCGTCGCCGGCGCTGGGCACGATGTCGAGGCCGAGCACCTGTACGGGCGTGGAGGGAAGGGCCTCTTTGATGGGGTCGCCCTTGTCGTCGATGAGCGCCCTGACCCGGCCCCAGGCGGCGCCGGCGACGATGGGGTCTCCCACCCGCAGGGTGCCGCGCTGCACGAGCACGGTGGCCACCGGGCCACGGCCCACGTCGAGATTGGCCTCGAGCACCACGCCCTGGGCGCGAGCCTCGGGGTTGGCCACGAGCTCCTCGACGTCGGTGACGACCAGCAGCTGGGCCAGCAGGTCGTCGACGCCCAGGTTCTGCAAGGCGGAGACCTCGACCATGATCGTGTCGCCGCCCCACTCCTCGGGCACCAGGCCCTGGTCGGAGAGCTGCTGTCGTACGCGCACGGGGTCGGCGTTGTCGCGGTCGATCTTGTTGATGGCCACCACGATGGGCACGTCCGCCGCCTTGGCGTGGTTGATGGCCTCGACCGTCTGGGGCATCACGCCGTCGTCGGCTGCCACCAGGAGCACCACGATGTCGGTGGCGTCGGCCCCCCGGGCCCGCATGGCGGTGAACGCCTCGTGGCCAGGCGTGTCGAGGAAGGTGATGAGGCGATCGTCCTTCTCGGTCTGGTAGGCGCCGATGTGCTGGGTGATGCCGCCGGCCTCGCCGGCGACCACGTTGGCCTCGCGGATGCGGTCGAGCAGTAGCGTCTTGCCGTGGTCGACGTGGCCCATGACGGTGATGACCGGTGGCCGGGGCCGCAGGTCGTCGTCGTCGTCGTCGGCCTCGCCGAGCATGGCCTGGAGCTCGACCTCCTGCTCCTGTCCGGGTTCGACGAGCAGGACCTCGGCGCCCACCTCGGCGGCGAACAGCTCGATGTGGTCGTCGGTGAGCGACTGAGTGGCGGTGACCATCTCGCCCGCCTGGAGCAGGTAGCGGACGACATCGGCGGCGGTGCGGTTGAGCTTCGGACCGAGGTCCTGGGCGCTGGCGCCACGCTCGATGACGACCTCGCCCTCGGGGACGGGCGCGTCGGAGCGGCTGTAGGTCGTCGCCTCGGTGGGTGTCAGCTCCTCGAAGCTGCGGCGACGGCGACGGCGACGCTGCGGGCGCGGCCTCTGGCCGGGCCCACCGCGACCGGCGAAACCGCCGCCGGGGCCACCGCGACCGGGAGGACCGCCGCCGGGGCGGCCGAAGCCGCCGCCGGGACCTCCACCGGGACGGCCGGGGGCGCCGCCGCCGGGGCGACCGGGTGCACCGCCGGGACGGCCGGCTCCGAGGGGTCGCCCGGGTGCGCCGCCGGGACGGGGCGGGCCGCCGGGA
>JBPCNP010000005.1:0-14463 GCA_051001215.1 Acidimicrobiales bacterium | reverse complement strand
TCCTCACCAACAACGGCTACGAGGTCCACAACCTGGGCATCAAGGTGGCCGTCAACGAGATGGTGGCCAAGGCCACCGAGGTGGGCGCCGACGCCATCGGCATGAGCGGCCTGCTGGTGAAGAGCACCCTCATCATGCGCGAGAACCTCGAGGAGCTGAACCAGCGGGGGCTGGCCGAGATCCCCGTGCTGCTCGGTGGGGCCGCCCTCACCCGGCGCTACGTGGAGCGCGACCTGCGCGAGGTCTATGACGGGCGCCTGTTCTACGGCAAGGACGCCTTCGAGGGCCTGCGCACCCTCGACCAGCTGATGGACCTCAAGCGCTCAGGCGCCGACGACCCGGCTTTCGGGCGCGAGCTCACCGGCCGGGCGGGGCCGTCGCGTTCCCGCTCGGTGGCACCGGCCGGTGGTGGCGACGGCATCCCGGCGCGCTCGCCGGAGGTCGAGACCGACAACACGGTCTTCGTGCCGCCGTTCCTCGGCTCCCGGGTGGTCAAGGGCCTTCCTATCGACGAGATCGCCGGGTGGCTCAACGAGACCGCCCTGTTCCGCCACCAGTGGCAGTTCCGGCCGGTCAAGGGCGAGGATGCCAAGACCGAGTCGGACGCCGACTTCAAGGCCCGCATGCGCCCCACGCTGCGTCAGGAGCTGGCCAAGGCCAAGGAGAGCGGCGCCCTGGTGCCCCAGGTGGCCTACGGCTACTACGCGGCCAACGGCGAGGGAAACGACCTGGTCATCTGGAAAGACGACACCCGCACGTCGGAGTGGCTGCGGTTCTCCTTCCCCCGCCAGGGCCAGGAGCCGTTCCTCTGCATCGCCGACTTCTTCCGGCCCATCGACTCGGGTGAGGTCGATTACGCCGCTTTCCACGTGGTCACCATGGGCCAAGCCGTGTCCGAGGCCACCGCCCGCCTGTTCGCCGAGGACCGCTACCAGGAGTACCTCCTGCTCCACGGCCTGGGCGTGGAGATGGCCGAGGCGCTGGCCGAGTACTGGCACCGACGCATCCGCGAGGAGTGGGGCTTCGCCGACGACGATGGCAAGCTGGTCGACATGCTGCTGCGCCAGCACTACCGGGGTGGGCGCTACTCGTGGGGCTACCCGGCCTGCCCCGATCTCGAGGACAACGCCAAGGTGGCCGAGTTGCTCGACGTGGAGCGCATCGGCGTGGCCGTGAGCGACGACTTCCAGTTCCACCCCGAGCAGACCACCTCGGCGATCCTTTGCCACCACCCCCGGGCCAAGTACTTCATCGCCCGGTAGGGCGGGGACGGCTGGGAAACTTTTCCTGAATCCCCCTTCAGTCGGCTGCCGGAGTTGCCGATAGGGTCCGCAGTGGCTCCCGTCTCGACAGCGCCCGGCTCGACCCGGAACACCTGGACGTGCCCCACGTGCAAGCACGGCTCCCCCGACCCGCGCGACGAGCTTGCCCACCTCGACGCCCATCGCCAGCTGGGCCGCTTCCTCCAGGAGTGGGACGCGGCCGTCGTGTCCGACAGGGAGAACCTGCGCCGTCGGCGACCGGCGGCGGTGATCCTGGCCGGGCTGGTGGCCGTCGCCGTCGCGGTCGCGTTCCCAGTTGCGGTCTTCTTGGGCCTGGCCCGGACCGGTGACTCCGTCGACCGAGGCCCCGCCGCCGTCCCACGACCGATCCCGCCGACGGTCGACACTCCCGCGCCGGCACCGGCGATGTCGGGCCCGGTTGTGTCGGGCCCGGCGTCGACGCCGGTACCTCCGGAAACGGCTCAGCCGTCATCAGGCCGGCCGCCCGTCGGCCAGGCGCCGCCCCCGGTGTCGGCGTCGGCCCCTTCGCCGTCGCCGGCCGCCCGCTCGGCCCGGCCCGTGGCCCCGGCGACGTCTGCGACAGCCGTCCCAGCCGGCGTGGCCACGCCCTCCGTCGCCACACGCTCTGTGGCACCACCGACGGCGACGACGCCGGTCAACGATGTCGTCGCCCACCCCGCGGTGCCGCTACCCGGCTTCCTGCTCCAGGTGTGCCTACTCGGGCCCTGCCTCACGGTGCTCTGACAGGGTTCTCTCCCTGCCTCGCTCGCCGGGACCGACGGCCAGTGGTGTCACAACCGCGATAGGTGTGCAGATCCACTATTGACCCGGGCTCGTGGGTGCCGGAAACTGCCCTCCTACACGGGTGGCGGAAATCGCCGGGAGAGGAGCGATCGTCGGAGGGTGTCGAGGCGGGCGGTGGACCACCACTGTTCGGCGCACACTGACGATCGCCCTACCCGGTCTCGTGACGAAGCCACCGCGTTCCCGGGCCCGTCCCCGGGGGGGAACCGCAGGTGCAAGGCTGAACTGAGACTCCCCCCGCACCTGCGGGTTCGCACCGCTAGCGAGACTCGCAGTTGCCGGGTAGGCTCTCGGGCCAGTGACGACCTTCCGCATGGGCCAGGCCGCCGAGTTGCTCGGGGTCAGTGCCGACACGGTGCGGCGGTGGGCCGATTCCGGGAGGCTGGTCACCGCTCGCACCGACGGCGGTCGACGGGTCGTCGACGGCGAGGTGCTGGCCCGGTTCGCCTCGTCACTGGCATCCGGGCCCACCTCGGGCGTCATCGTGTCCGGGTCGGCCCGTAACCGCTTCGCCGGCATCGTCACCGAAGTGGTGAAGGACAAGGTGATGGCCCAGGTGGAGATCCACGCCGGCCGTCACCGGGTGGTGTCGCTGATGAGCCGGGAGGCGGCCGACGAGCTGGGCCTGGCGCCGGGCGTGCTGGCCGTCGCCGCCGTGAAGGCCACCAACGTGGTCGTCGAGCTCCCCGCCCCAGAGTGAGCCCGACCCCGCCCGTCGCCCGGCGCCGGTCCGTCCTGGCCGCCATGACCATCGTCACGTCGATGGTTGCCGCCGGCTGCAGCGGCTCCGCCGCGCCTCGGTCTGGGAGCCCGAACACGGCGCCATCGTCGGCCGCCCGTTTGGATGGGCCGCTTACGGTGTTGGCGGCCGCATCGCTCACCGAGGCGTTCGACGACACCAAGACGCGGTTGACGGCCGACAACCCCGGCCTGGCGCTCACCTACAGCTTCGCCGGGTCCCAGCAGTTGGTGAGCCAGGTCGGCGCCGGCACCCCAGCCGACGTCGTGGCCACGGCGGACGAGGCGAGCATGGCCAAGCTGGTGCGTGCCGGGCTGGTCGACGCCCCCAGGGTCTTCGCAAGGAACAAGCTGGCCATCGTGGTGCCCAGCGGAAACCCCAGGGGGATCTCCGGCCTGCGCGATCTGGCCGGCGACGGCCTAGCGGTGATCCTCGCCGATCCCTCGGTGCCGGCCGGCAGGTACGCCGGCCAGGCCCTGGCGCAGGCCGGGGTGATCGTCCACCCGGTGTCGTTGGAGCTCGACGTCAAGGCGGTGCTGGCCAAGGTCGCCTCGGGTGAGGCCGACGCCGGGATCGTCTACGCCACCGACGTGGCTGCCGCCGGCAGCAGGGTCGCGGGGATCGAGATCACTGACGAGGAGAACGTCGTGGCCCGCTTCCCGGCCGCGGTGGTGCGGGCGACCCCGAACCGCGATCGGGCCCAGTCCTTCGTCGACCAGCTCGTGGACGATGCCGGTCAGGCGGCGCTGCGGGCTCGCGGCTTCCTCGCCCCATGAGGCCGGACAGGGCGCCTCTCGGCCTCGTCGTGCCCGCGGTGGGGGCGGTGGCTCTCGTCGCCCTTCCCCTGGTCGGGCTGCTGCAGCGGGCGTCGTGGTCGGACTTGGGCTCGGAGCTGTCCACGCCCGAGGTGGGCCAGGCTCTGCGGCTCTCACTGGAGTGCTCCGCCGGGGCCCTGGTCGTGGCCATCGTGCTGGGGGTGCCCCTCGCCTGGGTGCTGGCCCGGCTGTCGTTCCCGGGGCGCTCGCTGGTGCGGGCCCTTGTCCTGCTCCCGATGGTGCTGCCGCCCGTCGTGGGCGGCGTCGCCCTCCTGTCCGCCTTCGGGCGGGGTGGCTACCTGGGTCGCCACTTCGGCTCCCTCCCCTGGTTCCCCCTGCCGTTCACCACGAGGGGCGTGATCCTGGCCGAGGCGTTCGTGGCCATGCCGTTCCTGGTCGTCACCGCCGAAGCCGGTCTGCGTCAGATGAACCGCAGCTACGAGGAGGCCGCGGCCACGCTCGGGGCCGGCCCGTGGCGGCGCTTCCGGACGGTCACCGTTCCCCTCGTCACCCCTTCGCTGGCTGCCGGCGCGGCGCTGTGCTGGGCGCGCGCCCTCGGTGAGTTCGGGGCGACGATCACATTCGCCGGCAACCTGCCAGGGCGCACCCAGACCATGCCCAGCGCCATCTACGTCACCCTCCAGACCCGGCCCGAGGGCGCCATCGCCCTGTCGCTCGTCCTGCTCGCCATCTCCCTGGCCGTGCTGGTGGGGCTGGGGGGGAGGTTGTTCGCGGACCATGGGTCTGCGCGCTGACCTGGCGCTGCGGGCGGGCCCGCTCGACCTTTCGGTCGACGTGGCGGCCACGCCGGCGGAGGTGATCGCCGTGGTCGGGCCCAATGGTGCGGGCAAGACGACCCTGCTGCGGGCCCTCGCCGGTCTGATCGCCATCGACCGGGGGCGGGTCACCCTGAACGGCGCCGTAGTCGACGACACCGGGGCCGGCATCCATGTCGTCCCGGAAGACCGACCCGTCGCCGTCGTGTTCCAGGACTACCTCCTGTTCCCCCATCTGAGCGCCCTCGACAATGTCGCCTACGGCCTGCGGTCCCGGGGCACACGGCGGTCCGAGGCGCGAAAGGTGGCCGGCGAGTGGCTGGAGCGGGTCGGCGCCGCCGCCGCCGCCGGCCGCCGGCCCTCGGCCTTGTCCGGCGGCCAGGCCCAGCGGGTGGCCCTGGCCCGGGCCCTTGCCACCCGGCCGGCACTCCTGCTGCTCGACGAGCCCCTCGCCGCCATCGACGCCGGGGCCAAGGCCCAGCTGCGCCGCGAGCTGCGAGCCCATCTGGCCGGCTCGACGGGAGTCCGGGTGATCGTCACCCACGACCCCGTCGACGCCATGGCCATCGGCGACCGCCTCGTCGTCCTCGAAGACGGCCGCATCACCCAGGAGGGGCCCATGTCCGAGGTCACGGCCCGACCCCGCTCGCCGTGGGTGGCCGCCCTGGTCGGGCTCAACCTGTACGAGGGCCTCGCCGGCGGGGGCGAGATCACCCTCGCCGCCGGGGGCTCGCTCACCGTCGCCGACGACCTGCGGGGCCCGGCCTTCGCCGTCGTCCACCCCCGTGCCGTCGCCCTGCACCGCCGCCATCCCGAGGGCAGCGCCCGCAACATCTGGACCGGTGAGGCCGGTGCCCTCGATGTCCAGACCGATCGGGTGCGGGTCGAGGTCGCCGGCTCACCACCGATCGTCGCCGAGGTGACCCTGGCAGCCGCGGCCGAGCTGCATCTGCGGGACGGAGGCCGGGTGTGGGTGTCGGTCAAGGCCACCGAGGTCGACGTCTACGCTGCCTGACGCCGCGAGCCTGGCCCCGAGCGGGCGACTCTCACGGTGGCTGGAGGGCCCCCGAGGAGCGCAGGATCTCCGTCGCGGCCCGGTGCCCGGACCGCACGGCCCCCTCCATGTGCCCGCCGCCGATGGCGGCCGTCTCGGCACCGGCCAACACGACGCGGCCACCGAGCAACCGCTGGGCCATGGCCGGGTGGCCGTGGTCGAGGGGCTCCCCCTCGACCCAGTACCACTCGTCGTCGATGGTGTTGGGGTCGGCCGACCAGTCCCGTTCGAAGTACTGCACGGGGTCACCGGCCGGGGGCCCGAACAACCGCTCCAGCTGGGCGAAGACCGACCGGGCCCGCTCACCCGGAGCGATGGAACGGACGTCGTCGTCGCCGGCGAGGAAGCCCCACAGGGCGGCGACCGACCCGTCGGCGGTGCAGGCATCGTGCACCTCCCGCAGGGGCCCGACGTGGCTAAAAGCGAAGCCCGACCACCCGGCGTCGCGCCAGAACGGCGTGTCGTAGACGGCGACGCACTTGACCGCCCGAGCCATCCAGGTGGTCGTCGCCTTCATCACCCTGGCGACGTCGGGGGCCAGGGCGGGGGTGAAGGCGATGCGCTCGAGGGCCAGGCGGGGAGGCACGGCCACGACGGCGAACGACGACTCCACCCGCCCGGCGGCGCCTCCCGGGCCGACCGTCGTCGCCGTCAGCCCCCCTCCATCGGCGGACAGGGCGGTGACCGAGGTGGCCAGGGCCACCGAGCCCGCGGGCAGGCGCCCGGCCAGGCGTTGGCACAGCTGCTGGGCGCCTCCGACGAAGCGGAGCTCGGCGGGCGAGGCCGGGGGGACGTCGACCGGGGTCGGCGCATCCCCGGGCGATTCCTCGACCAGGCCGCGGCCCTCGGCGAACTGGGCGAACGACACCAGGCCCAGGTCGGAGGCCAGGCGCTGGATCTCGGGCTGGTTGCCCCAATACCAGGTGGCACCCAGGTCGAACCATGCTCCGCCGCCGAGCTCTGCGCGGCTGTCGGGGCCGCCGAGGTCGTCGAGGTCGTCGAGGTCGTCGAGGTCGTCGAGTGTGAGCGTCAACAGTCGGCCCCCCACCCGGTCGCGGGCCTCGACGACGCGAACCGACAGCCCTGCGGCGTGGAGGTCGGCCGCCGCCGTCAGGCCGGCCAGACCTGCCCCCACGACGAGCACGTCCATCGGCGCCGGCGTCAATCGGGCCGCCGGGGCGTTCCTGGTGAGCCCAACGACGTGCTCGGGCGAACCCGGCGGGAGATCGGGTTCTCCGGGTACAGCAGTCCCGCTTCTTGATGACTGTGGGGCGAGAACAAGTCGTTGGCCACGAAGCGGGCGCGGATGTCGGCCAGCGTCATCGGGTTGGGCCGGTAGCGGACGTTGAAGTACACCTCCTGGTGCACCAGGGTCCGGTCGACGCCCAGGTCGGACAGGGCGAACTCCATCTCGGCGATCATGGCCCCGTTGCCCACCAGGTAGAAGCGCTTGTCGCCCAGGGTGCCGAGCAACGGTGGCACCGACTCGGTGAGCCGGCCCCGGAGGCCGTCCCACGCCGGAGGTGGCTGGGAGAGGGTGATGTGGTAGCTGAACGACGGGTACCGCGCCACCAGATCGTTGAGCTCGTCGAGCAGGCAGATGTCGGTGGTGAGGCGAAGGCCCCAGTAGAGCGTGACCTTCTTTTCGATGCCCTCGCTCCGGAGGTACTCGACGAGGGGGAGGACGGGACCGACGCCGACGCCCGTGGCCAGGTACACCAGGTCGTGGTCGCCGTCCCTGGGGATCATCGACCGCCCGCTCGGTCCCCGGAAGTTGATGACGTCGCCGATGGCCAGACCCGTCAGGTAGTACGACATCGGGGCCTCGGTCACCTCCCGCACCAGCAGGCGGAACGTGCGCTCGTCGTTGGCCGGCGAGGCGATGCAGTACGGGCTGCGACGAAGGCCGATGCCGTCGACTTCGGCCTGGATGCCTACGAAGTAGCCCGGCTTGACCGCGAAGAGCTGGTCGTCGACCACCCGGAAATCGAGGAACACCGTGCCCGTCGAGGTCAATCGGTGGATGGCCGTCAGCTCGGCATGGCGGGGATAATGGTCGACGCGACGCAGCGCCCGCTCGGCCGCTCCCCGGGACAGGGGGATCGGCCCCTGGGGGGGGACCACTTCGATGTCCGGCGCAGGCCCGTTCCGGTCAGCGCCAGGGTCACCCGACAGCGTCGCCTCCGATCGTCGCGGTGAAGTCAGTCTATGACCGGGGCGGGGCAGAAACCGGACACAAATGTTTCAGATGAGCCGGCGCTCGGCGGCCCAACGGGTGAGCTCGTTGCGAGTCGAGAGCTGGAGTTTGCGCAGCACCAGGTAGCCCACCGAGACGTCGTCGGCGAGAGGTCGGGATGCGGCATGATGGACGGCGATGCTGAACCCGTCGCGGAGGGTCGCGGATGATCCGGCCGATGCCCCGACCACGTGCGACGAAGCACCCACCGGCATGGCCGCGCCCCCGACGGCACAACCCACCGGCGGCACGACGAAGCGACTCCTGCCCCTCCTCGGACTGGTGGTCAGTGCCTGCGCCACCCTGCCGGTGCAGCTGGGGCCCCACCTGGACGTGGCCCACCGCGTCGAGATCGCCGACCACCTCATCCCCGGTCTCGTCGTGTTGGCGGTCTCGGCGACCGTGCTGGTGATGACCCGACGGGCTCCGGTGCCCGGTTTCGCCATGCTGGCCGCCGGCCTTCTGGTCACGCTCGCCGGCCTATGGATGGTGGCCACCCACCTCCCCCTCGTGGCCCAGGCGGGTCGCCACGATGCTCCGTGGGGGCCGGCGATCTATCACAGCGCCTCGGCCGTACTGGTCCTCGTCTTCGGGCTGGTGTGGACGACGGTGTCGTGGGCCGACGCCGGGTGACGGGAGGTCGAAAAGAGAATGCCTGCCGATCTGCCGTCGAGCCGGGGAGAGCGCCGCTCGGCCCTGGGCGTCACCTACGAGCATGCCCTCGCCTTCTGGTCCGGCGTGACGGGGGTCATCGCCGGAACCGTCATGCAACTGCCGATGTACTTCGGCGCCAAGAACGCCGGCTACCGCCTGCGGGGGATGCCCTACGACACCACCATGATCGCCGGCATGGTCCTGATCGTCGCCGGCACCCTTGTGACCGCCTACGGGCTGTTTCCTCGCTTCTCGGAGGTCACCCAGGGCACCGTGTCACGGATCAGAGTCGCCGCCCTCGACGACGCTCCCATCACGAGGGCCCACGTCGGGCTGATCTTCGTGATGGCGGCGGCGATCACCATCGACGTGATGAAACCCACCACCCTGGCCTTCGTCGCCCCCGGCGCGGCCGCCGAGTACGGGCTGCGCTCACCGCTGAACCCACATGCCACCGGTCTTCCGATCGCCCTCTACCCGCTCGCCGGCATCTCCGGAACGGTGCTCGGCTCCTTCCTCTGGGGCTGGCTGGGCGACAGGGTCGGGCGACGCTCCTCGATCCTGCTCGCCGCGGTGATGTTCATCTCGACGTCGACCTGCGGGGCCATGCCCACGTACCCGGTCAACCTGGTGATGTGCTTCGTGATGGGCCTGGGTGTCGGAGGCATGCTCCCGATCATTTTCTCGCTGGTGTCGGAGACGATCCCGGCGCGCCACCGCGGCTGGCTGATCGTGCTGATCGGTGGGGACGTGGCCGGCGCCTACATCCTCATGAGCTGGCTGGCCTCGACGATCGGCGCACCCGACCGTTACGGCTGGCGGGTCCTCTGGCTCGTCGGCATCCCGATCAGCGTGATCCTCGTGCTCCTCAACAGGTGGGTACCCGAGTCGCCGCGGTTCCTGCTCCAACACGGGCGCGAGAGCGAGGCCCGGGCGGTCATGGGCCGCTACGGCGCGACGGTGGTCGAGGCCGACGCATCCGAGGTCGGAATCACCGAGCATGTCCACGGGAAGTACGGCCAGCTCTTCCGCGATCCGTTCGCCGGGCTGACGGCGGTCGTCGTCACGCTGGCCCTCGGCATCGGGATGGTCCAGTTCGGCTTCCAGCAGTGGATCCCGTCGAACCTGCAGAAGCTCGGGTACGGCGAGGTCAACGCCAGCAGGGTCCTGCGGGACTCCGCCCTCATCGGCTTCCCGCTCAACTTCCCCGTGGCGCTTCTGTACGGCTTCTGGAGCAGCAAGAAGACCATCCTCATCATGGCGGCCCTGACTGCGGCGGCCCTCATCGGATTTGCCGTGGCTGGCGGGAGGGTGGCCCACAACAGCACCCTGCTCCACCTGCTGCTGATCGTGCCGATCTGGGGCATCAGCTCACTGACCGCCGTCACTGCCGCCTACGCCTCAGAGATCTACCCGACCCGGATCCGGGCGCGCGGCACCGGGCTGGCGGCCGCAGGGACCAAAGTGGGTGGCGTCATGATCCTGGCTGCGGTGGCCGCCGCCGTGGCCCCACCCTCGATCCTGGCGACCTCCCTGCTCGGCGTGGTTCCGCTGGTGGCAGCGATCGCACTGATCGTCGCGTTCGGGGTGGAGACCCGGCGCAAGGGACTCGAGCAGATCACGGCCGAAGAGCTCGTCGGGACGAAGGAGCTGGCTTGATTGAGTGACGGACAGACCCGGCGCGAACATGTAGGTGTGGACACCACGTCGGAGCCCGACCTCACGGTTGCGGGAGCTGCTCCAGCCGTTGGCCAGGCGGACCGAGCCCCACGAACAGAGGTCCCTCCGGTCGACGGAGGAATGGGCCCCAGCGCGGAGCGCGGGGGGCGGGTAAAGGGCGCTCTCACCCTCTTCGGGCTCCTGGTCCTGCTGGCCACAGCCATCCTGGGCAGCGATCTGTTCGGGATCCGAAGCCGGGTCTTCGGGTCGGCCAGGCCGGAGCCCCGGCCTGCGGCCGTGAGCCGCACAGCCGATGCGCCCGTATCCATACCGGTGGAGGCGCCCAAGACGGTGTTGCGCTCACAACCGTGGTGGCAAGGCGTCACGATTCTCAACGGCGTGGGCCCGATGACGGCGCCCGAATTCAGCATCGCCGACGGCGCCCCGCAATGGCGGGTGAAGTGGACCTGCCAGGCGGGCAAGTTCGCGGTGACGGCTTCGGGTCGGTCGAAGCCCGTGGTCGATGCGGGATGCCCCGGCACGGGCACCGGTTACGGGACCACGACAGGCAGCGTGAGCCTGCAGGTGCAAGCCGAGGGTCCCTGGCAGATGCAGGTGGACCAGCAGGTCGATGTGCCGTTGAACGAGCAACCTCTGCCGGCCATGAGCGCGCCGGGCGCGACACGGGTGGCGACGGGCTCGTTCTATCGCATCGATCAAACCGGGACCGGGACCGTCACGCTCTACCGCCTCGCCGGTGGTACCTACGCCCTTCGCTTCGACGACTTCTTCGTGACTGCCAACTCTGAGCTCGACATCAGGCTGAGCGGCCTCGATGAGCCCAAGACCTCAGACCAGTTCCTCGGTGCCCCCTCGGCGATCGTGGCCCCTCTCGAGGTGACGACGGGCTCGCTCAACTTCAGCCTGCCCGCGGATGTCGACCCGACGCAGTACAAGTCGGTGGTCATCTGGTGCCGGCTGATCAACAGCGCGTACTCGGCGGCCACCCTCAGGCCGGCGCAGTGACGGCCGTCTCCACCGAACCCCCGGGCTCCCACCCACCGGCGAGCGCCTCGGTGCCCGCCGGTTCGGGCGGTCGCAGCGTGGTCTTCCGGGGCCGGGACTTCCCGATCGTCCTGCCCAAGCTGCGAGATCCCCGCCTCAAGCTGTCGGCCATCATCCTCATCCTCAGCCTGTTGGGACAGACGGTCCTGAATTTCAAGGTCTCGGCCGCCCAGATGATGCTGTCCATCCTCCTGTGCGCGGTCATCGAGGCGTCCCGGGTAAATGTCATTATCCGTTGAGCTTCCCGCCGTTGTTCGGTCGCGGTTGACGCGGACCCCCCTGCGAGAGCCTGGAAACAAGGGGCTGTGTGGAGGCCCCGTGCCGGTTTTCAAGGCTTGTTGAAGCTGGCTGCGTGGGCCATCTAGAGTCACCCGACACCCACCAGGGCGCAGACGAGTTCTCGGGGGGTGAAGCGGAGAGGATGGCGACCACGGCGTCGGTGCCCCAAGAGATTTGTCGTCCAAGCGCACTTCTGCGGGATCTCGTGCTGATCGCCGCCGCCGATGGCCCCCGCCACGGCTATGAGCTGGCCCGGGCCCTGGGTGACTGGCGGCCCGCCAACATGGGTCAGCTCTACCGCCTTCTTCGCCAGCTGGAGGCGACCGGGCTCATGACCTCGACCTGGGAGCATTCGGGCGCCGGTCCGTCCCGGCGCGTCTACTCGCCGTCCCCCGCCGGTGAGCAGGCAGCGGCGGAGGCCAGGGCGACCGTGGGCCACCTCGAGTCCACCCTTGATCGCTTCACGTCTCGCTACGGTGCCCTCTGTCGGCGTCGGGATCGGCCTGGGCCGGCCGCTGTCGATGTCGGCCACGATGTCGGGCCCGGCCCGCCCGCACCCGAAGGCGACGCGTCGCCGGTGGGGGACGCGGCCGCTCAGCGCGCCGTGCGGCGCTATCTGGAGGCCCTCGAAGCCAAGCGAGCCCTGCCGCCGTCCACCAAGGAGTTGCACGCGCACCTGGCGCTGCTGGACGAGCTCGTTGCCCGTGCTGACCTCCACACCTGCGCCCCGTTGGTGCAACGACGACAGAACCTGGCGGCCGCCGCGGCAATCGCAAGTGCCGACAGCCTGGCCCAGGCCGAGGCCGACTTCGTCGCCGTGGCCCGGGCCTACAGCGACCACGAGTCCATCAGCGCGGCGGCATGGCAGGACTCGGGGGTGGAAGCTCGGGTGCTCCAAGCAGCGGGCCTTGTCTCGCCCAACGACGGGTCGGCTGCCACCGCCGCGGGACACCAGGCGCCATGTCCGAAGCCGCTGCTGCGCTGTTGGTTGCTGTTGTTGGTGGGCGAGCGGTCCCGCCACGGCCACGAGCTGTACGAGGCCCTGGTGGGCGCCGATGTCGGGTTGGTCGACCCCTCGAGGGTGTATAGGGTGCTGCATTGTCTCGATGAGGACGCTCTGTCGGCGTCGTGCTGGCAGACGGGCCTTGGTCCCGATCGCCGGGTGTACTCGCTGACCCCAGCGGGCATACAGGCGCTCGACGCCTGTGCGGCCGGCGTGGTCGAGCTGCGCCGTGGTCTTCGATGTCGTGGCGCCACCGACCCCGCAGGCCCACGTTGAGCGGCACGGCGTTGAGCGCGCTGCGTTGCGCTGAAAGGGTCGACTCCCCTCACCATCCCCGGCCCGGCGAACAACGGCCCTGGGTTCACGAAGGGCCCTCGCGCCGGCTACTCAGCCATCCTGGCGGGGGGAAGGCCGGAGCTCGGCACGAGGACCGCCGGTGACAGTAGCCCGGCCGGTCGCCACTCAACCCAGACCATCCGCGCATCGCCCATGCGGGTCGCGTTCGGCTGTGGTCGAGGCCAGCGAGGGGGGCCCTCGTCAGCTCACGGTCAGTGCCACGTCGTCGAGGTACATGGCGGTGGGGTTGGGGTTGCCGTCCTGGTGGACGGTGAACCACAGCTGCACCGACTGGGCCCGGTAGGAGCTGTGCCGGTGGCGGGGATGTCCAGGGTCTCAGAGACGAGGCCCGTCGGCTCGGCGCCGGTGCGGGCCCAACAACGCCAACCAGGTCCCCCCGTGGGCCAGAGTTGGCGATGCCACCGGTGTGCGCCCCCACCCGTCTTCCACGACGCCAGCGACCCCGCCTCGAACCCGCCGTGGCCACCAGCTGGGTTGTAGCCGGGGTAGACGTTGGCGAACGCGGGGGCCCCGAAGGCCCGGTGCCCGCCCGGCGTGCCCAGCCCTGTGGCCCGTCCCCCCAGGCCGCCCGGGCCAAACGGGGGTAGGCAGACCATGATTGGGTGATGACCGACCATGGCGCAGAGGACCACAGATCCGGACAAGCACCGACGAAGCCATCAGTGGCTCCCAAGGCCAAGCCAGGCAGTGACGAGCCGGGGCGGCTTCTTTTGGTGTTCGGCCTTCTGGTGGGGGTGTGCGCCAACCTTCCCGTCCTTGTGGGCCCCCATCTGGGCGTAGCCCACAAGGTTGAGATCGCCGACCACCTCATCCCTGGCGTTGTCGTGTTGGCAGTCTCAGTGACAGGGCTGGTAGTGAGTCGATCGGGTCAGCCGTCGGGCGTAGTCGTCTTCGCCGCCGGTCTTGTCATCACTCTCGCTGGCCTGTGGATGGTCCTCACCCACCTTCCTCTGGTGGCTCAGGCAACCCGCCACGACGCTCCGTGGGGGGCGACGCTGTACCACACCACCTCGGCCGTACTGGTTTTCGCATTTGGCCTGGCTTGGACCAAGACCTCGTGGGCCCGGGTCGAGTGACTCGCGCATCAGCCTCGACCGCCCCGGGGGAAGCCACCATCGCCGCCGAAATCTACGCCCGGCGGTCATCGCCCTGGCATGTGGCCAAGCCCAGAGCCGCTGCATCGTCCTCGTGCCTGCCCCGGGGGTGCTGACCCGGCTAGCGTTCAAGCTGACACGTTCGCCCAGCGTGTCCACGGGCCATGACTTGGTGCGGGAGGCAGGAGTGGCGGAGAGACCGACGACACCGAGGGCCGAGCGTCGCTCCGCCCTCGGTGTCACCTACGAACATCCCGTGGCCTTTTGGTCCGGGGTGACCGCGGTCATCGCCGGAACGCTCATGCAGCTCCCGATGTTCTTCGGGGCCAAGGGCACCGGATACCGGCTACGGGGGATGCACTACGACGCCACCATGATCGTTGGGATGGCCCTGATCGCGGCCGGCACCCTGGTCACCGGCTACGGCCTGTTCCCACAGTTCTCCGACGTCACCCAGGGCGTCGTGTCTCGGATCCGGGTCACCGCACTCGACGATGCTCCCATCACCTCGTCCCATGTGGGACTGATCTTTGTGATGGCCGCCGCCATCACCATCGACGTCATGAAACCCACCACGCTGGCCTTCGTCGCCCCCGGTGCCGCGGCCGAGTATGGGCTGCGATCTGCGCTGAACCCTCACGCCGC
>JBPCNP010000004.1:0-52501 GCA_051001215.1 Acidimicrobiales bacterium | reverse complement strand
CCGGGCCCGCGGCGGCGCAAGAAGCTGTCGATGCCTTCGGCGGCGACGGGCCGGGAGAAGTAGTAGCCCTGGCCCATGTCGCACTTCATCTCGGCCAGGCGCTCGGACTGGCCGGGGAACTCGATCCCCTCGGCCACCGTGCGCAGTCCCAGGGTCTGGGCCAGCTTCACGATCGCCTGAGCCACAGCGGAGTCCTCGACGCCACGGGTGACGTCGTCGACGAAGGCCCTGTCGATCTTGAGGATGTCGATGGGCATGTCCTTGAGACGGCTGAACGACGACCATCCCGTGCCGAAGTCATCGATGGCCACCTTGACCCCGAGATCGCGCAGCCGGCGCAACTTGTCGACCTTGACGTCGAAGTCGCGCATGAACAGGCTCTCGGTGATCTCCAGCGTGACGTTCTGTGGCGGCGTTCCCGATGTGGCCAGGCAGGCCTCGACCACGTCGACGAACCCGGGGTCGTCGACCTGAACAGGCGAGACGTTGACGGCGATCCCGAGGGGGGAGGACCGCGGGAACCGTTGGCTCCACACCCGCTCCTGGCGGCACGCCTCACCGAGGATCCAGGCGCCCATGGGCAGGACGAGCCCGCTCTCCTCGGCCACGCCGACGAACTCACCCGGATAGACGAGGGGCCGGTCGGGCCTGGCCCAGCGGACGAGCACCTCGACACCGACGAGATCGCCTCCGGCCAGTTCTACGATGGGCTGGTAGTGGAGCACGAGCTCGTGGCGGTCGATGGCCAGCCGGAGGTCGGCTTCGAGATCGAGGCGACGGGCGACGGCCTCCTGCATCTCCCGGCGGAAGATCTGGCAGCGGTTCTTGCCCGCGGTCTTGGCCGCGTACATGGCCACGTCGGCGTTGCGCATGAGGGCGTCGGCGTCCTGGCCCGGCTCGCTGACGGCGATGCCCACACTGGCGGTGATCACCACCTCGCGCTCATGAGCCGTGACCGGGCCGGACACGGCATCGAGGATGCGATGGGCCACCATCTCGGCGTCGGACTCCGAGCTCCCCTCGAGCAGCACCCCGAACTCGTCGCCCCCCAGCCTGGCCGCGGTGTCCCCCGGGCGGATCCTGGTGCGCAGGCGCTCGGCCAGCTCGACCAGGACCTCGTCCCCGGCGGCGTGGCCCAGGCTGTCGTTGATGGTCTTGAAACCGTCGAGGTCGACGATGAGCACGGCGTGGGGGCGGGCGGTGGCCCGACGGTTGCGGGCGAGGGCATGCTCGACGTGGTCACCGAACAGGGTCCGGTTGGCCAGTCGGGTGAGGGGGTCGTGGAGAGCCAGGTGGCGGAGCTCCTCGTCCTCGGCCCGACGCTCGAAGAGGTTGCGAGCGTGGAGCACCACCCCGCCGACACTGGGGTCGTCGCGCAGGTCGGCGATGGCCACCTCCACCTCCAGCCACCGGCCCTGGACGTGGGAGAAGCGGATCTCGGACCCCCCTCGGGGCCGGATGGCGGGGCCGGCCGGGTCGGCGAGGATCCCGACCAGCTTGGCCCGGTCGTCGGGATGGACGAGGCCGGCGACGGGGACCCCGGCCAGCCACTCGGACGGCCGGCCCAGCATGTCGGTGGCCGCCGGGCTGGCGTAGCGGACGAGCCAGCGCACGTCGCCCTCACCGTCGTCGACGGGATTGACCACGAGCACCAGGTCGGGGTCGGCCTCGACCACGGCGGCCGCCAACAGGGTGGGGCGGCTGCGATCGAGCTCGGCGGCCATGGCGTTCATGGCCACCGCCAGATCACCCAGCTCACCGTCGGCGGACGGGTCGAGCCGGATCCCGAGCTCGCCCGCCTCCACCCGGCGAGCCGCTCGCTGGGCGGTCCGGATGGGCCGCACCAGCCGCCGGTCGAGTCGCACGGCCGCGGCCACGGCCAGGACCAGCGCCCCGAGCAACCCACCGGCGACGGCCAGCCGGGCCCGGTTGAACTGGTCGATGGCCTGGTCGAGGTCGCCGGCCGCACTCCGTTCGCGCACGGAGCCGGCACTCCGTTCGGGCACGGAGCCGGCACTCCGTTCGGGCACGGAGCCGGCACTCCGTTCGGGCACGGAGCCGGCACTCCGTTCGATCGCCTGGCGGGCCCGGTCGATACGGTGCTCGGCTCCCCGGTAGAAGAGCAGGGCGACGCAGGTCAACGCCACGAGGGCCAGGAGCGGGGGTGCCAGGACGATGATCAGGCTGGAGCGCAACGAACGTAGCTGCCCGTCGCCGGTGTCGGCGCCGCGCCCCTCGGCGTGGGCCCACAGCTGCGTCGCCATCGGAGCGCCCGGGCGATCGTCAGCCACGGCGGACCCACTGCGCTCTCCACCGCGGGCCGTCCTGCGCCCCTGGCTTCACCAGGCCAACGATACGGGCATCCGCCGCCGGGCGCAGCCCCGAGGCACCTGGCCCTTCGTCTACGGGAGTCGGGCGCGCAGGGCGGCCGTCACGGCCCGCCCGTCGGCGCGGCCCCCGGTGGCCGCCATCACCTTGCCCACGAAGAACCCGGTGAGCTTCTGGTCGCCCCCGGCGAGGCGCTCCCACTCCCGTGAATGGGCGGCGACCGCCGCGTCCACGGCCGACTCGAGGACGTCGTCGGCCAACGCCTCGAAGCCGAGGGCGGCGGCGATCTCGGCCGGGTCGCCTCCCTCGGCCAGGAGCGTGGCCAGCACCTGCTTGGCCTGGGTGGCCGTCACCCGCCGCTCGGACTCCATGCGCAGGAGGGCGGCGAACGCCGCCGGGTCGAGCACCAGGCCGGCGGTGAGGTCGGCGGCCACCTCGTTGGCGGCTCGGGCCAGGGCCAGGTGGGGGTCGGCGCCGGCGTCGATGGCCGAGGAGACCAGGCGGTCGAGGCCCTGGTCGACGACGAGGGCCACGTCGGCCGGGGTCACCCCGGCCTTGGCCGCCAGGGCGGCGCGCCGATGTGACGGTAGGGCGGGAAGACCGGCGGCCACGGCCGAGATCCACGCAGGATCGGGGACGAGGGGCACCAGGTCGGGCTCGGGGAAGTAGCGGTAGTCGAAGGCCTCCTCCTTGGACCGCATCGACGAGGTGGCACCGTCGTCCTCGTTCCAGTGACGCGTCTCCTGCACGACCCGGCCGCCGGCCTCGAGCAGGGCCACCTGCCGGGCCCGCTCATGATCGACGGCACGCCGCAGGGAGCGCACGGAGTTGAGGTTCTTGATCTCGGCCCGGGTGCCGAAGGCGGTGTCGCCCACGCGCCGCACCGACACGTTGGCGTCGATGCGCAGCGAACCCTCCTCCATGCGGGCGTCGGAGGCGCCGATGGCCACGAGGATGGCCCGTAGCTCGTTGACGTAGGCCTGGGCCTGCTCGGCCGACCGGATGTCGGGCTCGCTCACGATCTCGACGAGGGGCACGCCGGCCCGGTTGTAGTCGACCAGGGAGTGGTCGGCGCCGTGGATACGCCCACTTTCACCCACATGGGTGGTCTTGCCCGTGTCCTCTTCCATGTGGGCCCGGGTCACGCCGATGCGGGTGCCGTCGGCCAGGTCGAGCCAGCCGCCGGCGTTGATGGGCTGGTCGTACTGGCTGACCTGGTAGTCCTTGGGCATGTCCGGGTAGAAGTAGTTCTTGCGGGCGAACACCGAGGGCCGCACCTCGCTGTGCAACGCCGTGCCCACTCGCATGGCCAGCTCCACCGCCCGGCGGTTGAGCACTGGGAGCGACCCGGGCAGGCCCAGGCACACCGGGCACACGTTGGTGTTGGCCTCGTCGCCGAAGACGTTGCGACAGCCGCAGAACAACTTGGTGGCGGTGGCCAGCTCACAGTGGACCTCCAGGCCCACGACCGTCTCCCAACCGTCACCCCGCTCAGGGGGCGGCTCGGGCCCGTCGGTGCCGGCGGTGGTGGGGCCGGTCACGAGCGGCTCCGCTCGAGGGCGCCGGCGGCGCGGAACATGGCGTGCTCACCCAGTGCCGGAGCCATCACCTGCACCCCGACGGGCAGACCGTCGTCGCCCGTGCCATAGGGCACCGACACGGCCGGGTGGCCGGCCAGGTTGGACGGGACGGTGCAGACGTCGGACAGGTACATGGCGAGCGGGTCGGAGGTCTTGGCGCCGAGGGCGAAGGCCGTGGTGGGGGTGGTGGGCGACAGCAACAGGTCGTGGTCTGCGTAGGCGGCCTCGAAGTCACGGATGATGAGGGTGCGCACCCGCTGGGCCTGGCCGTAATAGGCGTCGTAGTAGCCGGCCGACAGGGCGTAGGTGCCGAGCATGATGCGGCGCTTGACCTCGTTGCCGAACCCGGCCGAGCGGGTGAGGTGGTTCATCTCGCTGACGTCGGGCCCGTCGACCCGCAGGCCGTATCGCACGCCGTCGTAGCGGGCCAGGTTGGAGGAGGCCTCGGCCGGGGCCACCAGGTAATAGGCCGACAGCCCGTGGGCGGCCGCCGGCACCGATGTCTCGTCCACCTTGGCCCCGGCCGCCTCCAATGCCCGCACGGCCTCGTCCAGGCGGGCGGCCACGTCGGCGTCGACCCCGGCGGCGAGCTCGGTGACGACCCCGATGCGCAGGCCGTCGACGCCCTCGTCGACCGCGGCTCCGAGGGTGTCGGGGCCCGGTCCCGGTATCGACGTGGAATCGGCCGGGTCGTGGCCGGCGATCACCTCCAGGAGCAGGGCGGCGTCGGCCACCGTGGCCGCGAAGGGCCCCACCTGGTCGAGCGAGGAGGCGAAGGCAATCAGGCCGTAGCGCGACACCATCCCGTAGGTGGACTTGGCCCCCACGACGCCACAGAGGGCGGCGGGCTGGCGGATGGAGCCGCCGGTGTCAGAACCCAGGGCCAGGGGGGCGAAGCCGGCGGCCACCGCCGCCGCACTGCCGCCACTCGAGCCGCCGGGGACCCGGGACGGGTCGTGAGGGTTGCGGGTGGGCCCGAAGGCCGAGTTCTCCGTCGACGAGCCCATGGCGAACTCGTCGAGGTTGGTCTTGCCGACCATCACCGCCCCCGCCGCGGTCAGGCGGGAGACCACGGTGGCGTCATAGGGCGGTACCCAGTGCTCGAGGATGCGCGACGAGCAGGTGGTCGTCACACCGCGCGTGCACAGGTTGTCCTTCACGGCCACGGGCACGCCGGCCAGCGGGCCCGGGTCGGACCCAGTGGCCACGAGGGCGTCGACTCGCGCCGCCGCCGCCCTGGCCTCGTCGGCCAGCACGAGGTTGAAGGTGTGCAGCTCCTGCTCCCGATCGGCGATGCGGTCGAGGTGCTCCTCGACCACGTCGGCTGCGGTGCGGGAACCGGCCCGGACGGCCCGGACGATCTCCGACGCGGTGTCCGTCACCGCGCCGGGGGTCTCAGGAGGGGCGCCATCAGGGCGCCTCGCCGAGGATCCGGGGAACCCGGAACCGTCCGTCCTCGACGGCCGGGGCCTGCGAGAGCACTTCAGCGCTGTCGAGCCCCGGTACCGGCGTGTCGTCGCGCAGGACGTTGACCAGCGGTAGCGGGTGGGCCGTGGGTGGCACGCCCTCGGTGTCGAGGGCAGCCACGTCGGCGGCGTGATCGAGCACGGCAGCGAGCTGGAGGGTGAAGCGGTCGAGCTCGTCGTCGCCGAGGCGCAGCCGGGCCAGAGCGGCCACGTGAGCCACGTCCTGGCGGGAGATCCGATCGGCCACCCGACGATCGTAGGGGGGCGGGGACGCCCCCCTGGCCTGATCCGGGTCGGGGCGCCGTTCCGCGGCCGCTCCGGTGGCGAAAGCCACCGTTCGCCGGGCGATCTCGTCCCCGTCGAAGTCGAGGGTGGCGGCGTGGAAACTGCGCTCGAGGCACACCCTCTCGACCGGGCCGGACACGCTGTCGGCCAGCACGTCGCTCGACACCGGCGGCACGACGTGGTCGACCCGGCTGGTCATCACCAGCACCGGGCAGGTGATGCGGCCGAGGTCGGGCCGGAGGCGGTCGAGGGCCTGGCAGAGCGACAGCAGCGGGGTGATGGGCGTGGCGCCGTAGCCCACCTCGCGCGAGCCGGGGCGGGCGATGTCGCTGCCGATACCCGGGATCCAGGTCTCGCCGGCGGCGAGCAGGCCCCGGAGCAGGTCTTGGAACGACGCCGCCGGGGGGTCGATGTACGGGTTGACGACGATCACGCCGGCGATCTCGGGATGGTCGGCGGCGAGGGCCACCGCCAAGGTGCCGCCCATGGAAAGCCCGAAGACGAACACGGGGTCGCAGCGGGCGGCCAGGTCGGCCCAGGCCGCTTCGGCTCCCGCCCGCCAGTCGTCCCAGGCGGTGCCGACCATGTCGTCGGACGAGGTGCCGTGGCCCGGCAGCAGGGGGGCGCGCACGGTCAGCCCGGCGTCGGCCAGGGCCCGGGCCACCTCCCGCACCGAGTGGGGACTGCCGGTGAAGCCGTGCAGCACCAGCGCGCCGCCGGGGCCGCCGTCGGCCGAGAACGGCTCGGCGCCGGGGAGGAGCCGACGGTTCTCAGCGGGCAGGTTCTCAGGGAGCACGGTTCTCAGCGGGCACGGTTCTCAGCGGGCACGGGTACCGCTGGCCCGGGCGGCCATGGCCTGGTTGGCGAGAATGGCGGCCGACACCCCCGCGACGGCGCCGGCCAGGACCATGGTGCCCACGGGCACGCCGTAGGCCTCCAGGTCGGCGATCATGGCCTCGAGATCGGCGTCGGCCACCAGCTCGGGCACCACCGCCAGCTCCAATGGCCGGCCGAGCTCGGCCCGCCAGCCGGCCACATCGGCGAGCACCGTCCCCCACAAGGCGACCCGGCCCACGACCAGGGCGTCGGGAGCCAGGCACAGGCCGTGCTGGCGGAGGTGCTCGAGGTCACGGGCGCCGTAGATCCCGCAGTCACAGCCAAGGTCCGGAGCCCGATGGCCGGCGCCCACGCACCGGGCCGAAAGGGTCCGGCCCGGCTCCCACGCCACCTGGCGCTGGGTCACCGAGTGCAGCCGACCGCCCCTCACCTGCCAGTAGCGCCAGCCCACGACGGCATCGTCGGGGGCGAGAGAGCTCAGCCCTCGCCTTCCTCGGGAAGCTTCCACTGGCCCGTCTCGGGATAGAGCGGGTCGTAGGTGCAGTACGAGTCGGGGTCGGGATGCCACAGCACCGACGCCTTCTCGGCGCACGCCGGATGGAAGTTCATCGGCGACGGGCACATGGCACCGCTCACCGTCAGCTCGGCTTTCACCGCCTCGGCAGGGTCGACGACCTGGCCGCAGGCGTCGCACAGCTCACCCAGCACCACCTCGTCGGACGCCGTCGTGTCGACCTGGGCCCGAGCGGCCCCCTGAGCGGGGTGGTGCGTTCTCTGTGTGTCCACCCCCACAGTTTACGCCCGCCCGGCCCTGACGGCTGGGGGTCGCCCCCCAGCCACTACCCTCGCTGGCGATGCCCACCTACCCTTTTCTCTCCGACGAGTGGATCACCGGGGCCCGCGCCATCCGTGAGGAGCTGCGCGGGTCCGAGCAAGCCGTCACCAACCCGGTGCGGATGAACCAGGTGATCACCGACGTCCCCTTCGGTGAGGGCACCATCCGTGCCCACATCGACACCACCTCGGGCGGGCTCGACATGGACCTGGGCCATCTGGAGGTGGCCGACGTCACCGTCACCCTCGACTACGACACGGCCAAGGCCGTCTTCGTCGACGGCACCCGGGAGGCTGGGATGCAGGCCTTCATGGCCGGCAAGGTGCGGGTGCAGGGTGATCTGACCAAGCTCATCGTGGCCCTCCAGGAGCAGGCGTCGCCCCTCACCCCCGACGCCGTCGCCATCGCCACCCGCATCAAGGCGATCACCGCCTAACCCGTACTCAGGCGCCCTTGAGCGATACCGAGCTCGATCCCTCTGCTTGGTCGGCACTCACCACCAACGTCGCCGACGCCCCTCCGATCCCGGCCAGGGTCACTTTGATCAGGCACGACCCACCGGACGCCAGCGTGATCCCCGTGCAGGCAGAGGCGTCGACGGTGAACCGGTCCGGGTCCTGGCCGGTGACCTTGGTGTTGAGGGAGAGGGACACCGTCCCGTTGTTGCGCACCGTCACCACCGAGTCGGTCTTGACCAGGCTGAGCGTGACGGCGTTGGGGTCGACGGTGAACTTGCCCTTCGCCTTGGTCGAGGTGGTGGGCCCCGATCCCCCGCTCCCGTTGGTGACGCCCGACGAGTCCGACGGCGGCACGGTGGTCACCGTCGGCGAGCTGTTGTTGTTCGAGTTGCCGATCACGCCGAGGGCCACCAGCAGGCCGCCGATCCCGACGACACCCGTGGCGATGCCACCGAGGGCCTTGGCCACCACGGGAATGCCGGACCAGAACGATTTCGAAGGACTCACGAGCGCTTCTCCTGGGAGGGGATGTCGAGGAGGGGCCAGATCTCGACCCCGGTGACGATTGGCTACAGGGCGAACAGGCTGATGCTGGCCCCGCGCTTGACCTTGGTGCCCGATCCGGGGATGGACAGGAGCACCACGTTGGCCCCGGGGGGCCCGTAGACGCCACCCTTCTGGAGGCCGGCGGCCTGCAGCCGGGCGGTGGCCGCGGCCACGGTCAGGCCCGAGAGGGGGGGGACGGTGGGTTGGCCCTGGGACACGACGACCGTGACCTTCGACCCCCGGTCGACGCTGCTTCCCGATGCCGGCTTGGTGCCGATCACCTGACCGGCGGGCACGGTGTCACTGAAGTCGTCACCCCGGACGGCCTCGAGCCCCATCTGAGCCAGGGCTGCGGAGGCCGCGGCGAAGCTCTGGCCGGACAGGTCGGGTACCGCCCGCGGGGCGGGGCCCGACGACACGGTGAGATCGATCCTTGATCCGGTCGGGGCCAGGCCAGCCTTGGGGGAGAAGTCGAGGAGGGCGCCGGACGCCGCGGTCTCGTCGTGGATCTCGGTGACGTTCCCGACGACGAAACCGGCCTTGGCGATGGCCGCCTCGGCCGCCGCCCGGTCGAGGTTGGCCAGGTCTGGGAGAGGGATGGGTTGGGGGCCCCTGGACACGGTGAGGGTGACGACGTGACCCTCTTTCAGGGTGCGTCCCGGTCGAGCGTCGGGGGTCTGGTCGGTGACCTGTCCCGCCGTCGTCCCGTTGACGAAGGGGCGGCGGAAGGCGACCTTGAACTCGAGGGACCGGAGGGCGGCGGTGGCCTCGGCCTCGGACCGGTTGACCTCGTCGGGGACGGGATGGCTGGGCACGCGGGCCTGGACCACGGCGTAAGCCGCTCCGGCGCCGCCGAGGGCGGCGACCAGGGCCAGGACAGCGACGATGGGCCACCGGCGGCGGTGCCCGCGGCCCGCCTGCGACAGGTCGGGCGAGGGGGGGACGGATGGTGCCGAGGCCGGTGCAGTTGCCGGGATGCTGACCGGCGGGGAGGGCATGGCCACGGTGACGTCACCGGCACCGGCGGCGCCGGGGACGCTCGCCGCCCTCCAGAGTGCGGCCGAATCGTGGTCCGGTGGAGTGCCGGCTCCGTGCCCGAACGGAGTGCCAGTGGTGGCGACCTCGGCAGTCGCCGCCTCAGCGGCGAAGCCGAGCTCAGTGGGGTCGGCTTCGACCTGGACGTGGGCCTCGTCGAGAGCGGCGATGCCGGCGAGGGGAAGGCGGCCGGGGGCGGGCAGGTCGTTGGACGCGGCCTGGAGAGCGGCGCCCAGGGCCATGGCGTCGAGGCGCTCGGCCGCCTCGGGCCGCCCCGCGCGGGCCAGGATGGGACCGAGGATGCCGAGCTCGGGCGCCACCGGGATGGGCTGCTCGAGGCGACCCATGAGTGTGCCCACGGTGGTGTCGGCTACGAAGGGCACCCGACCGGTGACGGCCTCGTAGAGCACGATGGCCAGGGAGTAGACGTCGGCTCTGCCGTCGAGGCGGGTGCCCCGCACCTGCTCGGGGGACGCATAGCGAGCCGTGCCCAGCAGCGTCCCCGACGGCTCGGTCCAGGCCGCCTCGGCCAGGGCCCGGGCCAGTCCGAAGTCGGCGATGCGCAACCGTCCCTCCTCGTCGAACAGGAGGTTGGCCGGCTTGATGTCCCGGTGCACCAGTCCCCTGCGACTGGCGTACTCGAGGGCCGTGGCCGCCTCCAGGCCGACGAGGAGGGCCTGCGACGGGGTCAGGCGAGTGCCGCGATCGAGGATGCTGCGCAGGCTGCCACCGCCCAGGAACTCGCAGACGAGGAAGGGCCCGTCGGCCTCCTCGCCCCAGTCGTAGACGGCCATGACGTTGGGGTGGTTGAGCCCGGCGGCGGCGTGGGCCTCGGCCCGGAACCGCCGGAGGAAACCCTCGTCGTCGGCCAGAGCGGGGTGGAGGATCTTGACGGCGACCCGGCGGCGAAGCTTGACATCGTCGGCCAGGTAGACGTGGGCCGACGCACCCGTGCCGATGGGGGCCAGGAGCCGGTAGCGCCCCCCGAGAACCCTTCCGATGTACTCCGCCAACCGCGTCGTGGCCAAGTTCTCTCTCCCCGTGCCGGACCCCACGTCCGGTCTCGCCGAGATGGCTCCCCCCACCCATGCGGCATCTGTCAGTACGAGGGTACCGTGCCGCAGCGCCCTTCTCGTGGCACTGCATCCGCGTTGGCCTTCCGCACGGGGGATGATGACAGGGTGCAGCGCCGCCCTCCTCCCGTCCATCGGCGACCCCTCAGGGTGCGCATCATCATGGCCGTGGCCGTGGCCGCCGCCATCGGGGGCCTGGTGTTCGTGGCCACTGCCCCCCAGTCGACCGACATCGCGAAGCTTCCGTCGGCCGTCGAGGCGGTATCGCCCCAGGGGGGTGACCTCGACCTGCGCCAGGCCACCATCGCCGCCGATCTGGCCCCCGGGCTCACGGGCTACCTCCTGTTCGACGGGGTGGAGATCCCCGAAGACGACCTCCAGCACGTCGACGCCCTGAACCAGGTGATCCTCAAGCCCGGCGTCGACAGCGACTATCGCCAGCTGTCGCCCGGCTCCCACTGCGTCACCGTCGTCTACCGCAAGTTCGGCGATCCCCGCGAGGCGTCCGACTCGTACCGCTGGTGCTTCACCCTGCATTGACCCGGGGCGGCAGCGGTCACGTCGCCGACTGCGTCTTCTGCCGGGTGGCGGCCGGGGAGGCGCCGGCCGCCATGGTGGTCGACGAGGACCATGTCGTGGCCTTCCTCGACGTGCGCCCGCTGTTCCCGGGCCACTGCCTCCTCGTGCCCCGGGACCATCACGAGACCTTGGTCGACCTGCCCGACGACCTGGTGGGGCCCCTCTTCGCATCGGCCCGCCGGCTGGCGCAGGCCGTGGAGTGCGCCATGGAGGCCCACGGCAGCTTCATCGCCCTCAACAACCGGGTGAGCCAAAGCGTGGCCCACCTGCACGTGCACGTCGTGCCCCGCAGGTACAAAGACGGGCTCCGCGGCTTCTTCTGGCCCCGCCAGCGGTACAAGGACCCCGAGGAGGCGGAGGCGGTGGCCGCCTCCATCCGCGCCCGCCTCCCGTCCCCGTGACCGCTCCCCGGACAGACTGGTCATCCGCCACTACGGCAGTCGCCTGGCCAGAGCCATCCTCCACTCGTCGGCCAGGGCGGGCAGGGCCAGGAGTGCCTCGATGACGTCGTCGGGAACACCGCTGTTCGGGCTGGCCGCCTCGTGGGCCAGGCGCACCGAGGCGGGCACGGGTTGGCGCTCGACCACGGTGACGGGGCCGGCCACCGGCACCCGTCCGCCCTGGAGCACCCGTAGGTACCACCCGGTGCGGCCGTTGGCGTGCATGCGGCGCTGGATGTCGCCCCGGCCCCGGTACATGGCCAGCTTGTAACAGGGCCAGCGGGGCTGGCACACCTCGAGCACGGCGTCACCCCACTCCCAGCGGTCGCCGATACGGGCGTCGTCCTCGGTCCAGCCCGAGGTCGTGAGGTTCTCGCCGAAGGCGGCCGGGCCCAGTTGCTGGCCGAGCTCGGCGCCCCACGGGGCCAGGTGCTCGAACGGGTAGGCGTACACCGCCTTGTCCTCGCCACCGTGCACCGATGGGTCGGCCTGGCCGTCGCCCTCGAGGTTCATGTGGTCGAGCCACACCTCGTCGGTGGTCACCGGGAGCTTGGCGATACCGCTCGTGACCGGTTTGCCCCGGTGCTCACCCAGGTACCTGGGCAGGGAGACGTTCACCGACACCAGGCCCACCGTCCCCGACGCCGGCCCGGGCACGGGCCCGGCCCCGGCGGAGCTCACGGTTGGCCGCGCTCGAGGAGGCGGAGGAAGGCGGCCTCGTCAACCACGGGAACGCCGTACTCGGCGGCCCTGGCCACCTTGGCGGCTCCCGGTTCGCCTCCGGCCACCAGCCACGCCGTCTTGCGGGACACGCTGCCCGGCGATATCCCACCTCTGGCCTTGATGGCATCGGCGGCGGCGGCGCGCGACATGGATTCGAGGGTGCCCGTCACCACGACCGCCTTGCCGCCCAGGGTCCGGGGCAGCTCGGGCTCGCCCCCCACCGTTCCCTCGAAGTTGAGCCCGGCCCGGCGGAGGCGGTCGACGACGGCCAGGTTGGTGTCGAGGACGAAGAACTCGGCCACGCTGTGGGCGATCGTGGGCCCGACCCCCTCCACCCCGGCCAGTTCCTCCTCGGTGGCGGCCACGATGCGGTCGAGATGGCCCATCGCCCCGGCCAGCACCTCGGCTCCCCGGCCTCCGAGATGGCGGATGCTCAGGCCGATGAGCAGGTTGGCCAACGGCCGGGTCTTCGACGCCTGGATCGCGCCCAGCAGGTTGCGCACCGACAGGTCGGCGAACCCCTCGAGGGCGATCAGGTCGTCATAGGCGAGCGCGTAGATGTCTGCGGGATCGTGCAGCAGACCGGCATCGATGAGCTGGATGACCCGTTTCTCGCCCAGGCCCTCGATGTCCATGGCTCCGCGGCCGGCGAAATGGCCGATCCGGCCGGCCCGTTGGGCCGGGCACTCCACGTTGGTGCAGAACGTGTCGCTCTCGCCCTCGACCCGCACCAGGGGCTCTCCGCAGACCGGGCAGGCCTCAGGGAACAGCCACTCGGCCAGGTCGGCCGGGCGCTTGGAGAGCACCGGGCCCACCACCTCGGGAATGACATCGCCCGCCTTGCGAACGAACACGGTGTCGCCGGGGCGGACATCCTTCTTGGCCACCTGGTCCTGGTTGTGCAGGGTCGCCAGTTGCACGGTGGACCCACTGACCTGGACCGGCTCGAGCATGGCGAACGGCGTCGCCTTGCCGGTGCGCCCGATCGACACCATGACGTCTTTGAGCACGGTGGTGGCCTGCTCGGCCGGGAACTTGTAGGCGATGGCCCACCGGGGTGATTTAGAGGTGGCGCCCAGTTCCATCCGCTGCGCCAGGTCGTCGACCTTGACGACGGCGCCGTCGATCTCGTAATCGAGGCCGTGGCGGTGCTCGAGCCAGTGGCGGCAGAACTCGTCCACCTGCTCCATGGTCGTCACCCGACGGATCTCGGGGTTGACGGTCAGACCGGCCTCGGTGAGGAACTCGAGCGTCTCGGAGTGGCGCCGGAACCGGGGAGCCTGATCGGCGGCCACTGCCTCTCGTCCGGTAGGCCAGGAGACATCCCCCACCTGGTAGGCGAAGAAGGCCAGCTCGCGACTGGCCGTGACCCGGGGATCCTTCTGGCGCAGCGATCCGGCTGCGGAGTTGCGGGGGTTGGCGAACAGCCGGTCGCCGGCCTGGCCCCGACGCTCGTTGAGGTCCACGAAGGCCGAGAGTGGCATGTAGACCTCGCCCCGGACCTCGAGCACCGCCGGCATCCGGTCGACAGCCACGTCGAGCCGGTCGGGCACGGCGGCGATGGTCCGCACGTTCTCGGTCACGTCCTCGCCCACCACGCCGTTCCCCCGGGTGGCGGCCCGCACATAGCGCCCGTCGTCGTAGAGCAGGGAGATGGCGATGCCGTCGATCTTCAGCTCACACACGAAGTCGACGTCGCCGTCGATGTAGCGCTCCATGCGCTTGCCCCATGCCACCAGCTCCTCGAAGGAGAAGGCATTGTCGAGCGACATCATGGGCAGGAGGTGACGGACCTCGGAGAACGCCGTCGAGACCGACCCGCCGACCTTCTGGGTGGGAGAGTCGGGCGTCACCAGGTGGGGGTGGGCCTCCTCGAGAGCCCGGAGCTCGCGCGCCAGGGCGTCGAACTCGGCGTCGGAGATCTCGGGGTCGTCGAGGTCGTAATAGCGGCGGCTGTGATACTCGATCAGGCCCCGCAACTCGTCAACCCGGGCTGCGGAGCCGGCAGTCTCTTCCACAGCGCGTGAGGTTACCGTCGGGGTGGGTCGGCGGTCCCGGGCCCGAGCGGCCCTCTGAGCGGGGTCCCGTGCCCGAGCCGTAACATGCCGGTCCGTGGCCGGTCCGAGAACGAGTGGGACGGCCACACCCGAGGCCCGGGCGCCGGGGACCGGCCCGGCCTACCGCCTCGTACCGTGGCTGGTCGGCGCCTTGTGGGCCGCGCTTCCCTTCACCGCCGGCCCTGCGCTGGCCGACGCCCTCCACGGGGCCAGCGAGCCCGTGCGCATGCTGGCGTCGGCCGGGCTGTGGGCGGGATGGGCGGCGGCCATGGTGGCCGCAGCCGTCCCCCACCCGATCGCCCTCACCGCCCTCCGGGTGCTGGCCCCGGCCGGAGTGGCGGCGGTGCTCGGCGCCGCCGCCCGTGGCCACGGATCGGCCCTGGCCGTGGGGTGGACAGTGGTGGTCCTGGCGTGGGTCTTCTCGCCCGCGGTGGGAGCCCGCTGCGTGAACGGTCCGGCCTACCCGAACGAGCGCCGCTACCTGCTGCGAGCGCCGGGGCCGCTCCTGTTCGGTCCCCTCCCACTGGCCTGGGCCCTGGCCGTCGGTGGCGCCTGTGCCGGCCCCCTGCTGTTGGCGGCGCGCCAATGGGTGGCCGGCGCCGCATGCCTGGCCATCGGAGCGCCCCTGGCCGTGGTCCTCGTCCGCTCGATCCACAACCTGTCGCGGCGATGGGCGGTGTTCGTGCCCGCCGGCTTCGTGTTGCACGATCCCCTGGCCCTGCTCGACCCGATCCTGTTCACCCGTCGCACCGTCACCACCCTGCGGGCGGCGACGGTCGGCGAGGGGCTCGACCTCACCCAGGGCGCGCCCGGACTGGCCCTGGAGCTCGTGCTCGGCGAACCCGTGTCCCTCACACTCATGAAGCCGGGACGACGCCAGGGCACCCCCGAGTCGGCCGCCCGGGTCGTGTTCACCCCCACCCGTCCCGGCGCAGTGATCGACGAGGCCCGTTCCCGCCGCATCCGCGTCGGCTGAGAGGCGTTCTGGTCTCGGTGGGTCAGGGCCACCCGAAACGTGCCCGGGACCCCAGCGGCGGCCCGGGTGCCAGCCAGCGACGACCCGGCTACAACACCACTCCACCGCCGAGAACCTCGTCGTCCCGGTAGAACGCGACGCTCTGGCCCGGTGCCACCCGGCGGTGAGGCGCGGCGAAGCGGACGGTCGTCCCCTCGATCTCGGCCGTCACGGGCCGGCCGTGGGCACTGCACTGGACGGCAACCGGGCCGGCGACGGCCACGTCGTGCCAGACCAGGTCGCCCAGCTCGACCCGGTCGGTGAGCAGCTCGTCGGCCCCACCGGCGACCACCGTGGCCGTGACAGGGTCGACGGACAGCGCGTATCGCCGCTGCGTCCCCCCACCGCCCATGCCCCGGCGCTGGCCCACGGTGACCAGTTCGACGGCGTCGACCCGGCCCACCTCGGCGCCGGAGGTGTCGATCACCCGCCCGGGGTGCAGCGTGATCCGGGGACCGAGGAAGGTGGACCGACCACCGGTGGCCGTCACGAAGCACACGTCCTGGCTTTCGGGCTTGTCGGCGGTGCGCAGCCCGAGGGCGCGGGCCCGGTCGCGCACGTCGGCCTTGGTGAGCTCGCCCACGGGGAACAGGCAGCGGGCCAGCTCGCCGACCCCGAGCATGTGGAGGACATAGGACTGGTCCTTGGCTCCGTCGACCCCGCGCAACAGCCGGGGCCGACCGCCCTCGTCGGCTATCCGGGCATGATGGCCCGTGGCCAGGGCGTCGAAGCCGAGCTGGGCGGCCCGGTCCAGGAGCCGCCCGAACTTCAGATGGCGGTTGCAGTCGATGCAGGGGTTGGGGGTGCGCCCGGCGGCGTGGGCGGCGGCGTAGGGCTCCACCACCCGCGCCTCGAAGTCGTCGGTGAAGCTGAACACCCAGTGGTCGATGCCCAGTTGCTGCGCCACCCGCCGGGCGTCTTCCACGTCGGCCACCGAGCAGCAGCCCGAGTCCGACGCGCCACCCCACAGCTTGAGAGTCACGCCCACCACGTCGTGGCCCGCCTCCGGGAGCAGTCCCGCGGCCACCGACGAGTCGACTCCGCCCGACATGGCGGCCAGGACGCGCATCAGGGCGGCGGGGCCTGTGTGCCGGCGCGGAGGCGGGCCACGGCCGCGGGCACGGCGGCCAAGGCCCTGTCGACGTCGACATCGGAGCTGGTGGCCCCGAGGGAGAGGCGCAGTGACCCCAACGCCCGGTCCCGGTCGATTCCCATGGCCACCAGGACGTGTGACGCCTCCATGGCTCCGCTGGTGCACGCCGACCCGGCCGACGCGCACACCCCGGCTCCGTCGAGCAACACCAGCAGGGCCTCGGACTCGATCCCCCCGAAGGACAGATGGGCGTTCCCGGCCACCTTGGCGGACCGGTCGCCGGTCTCGGCGCTGTCGGGAACCGTCGCCAGCAGGCCGTCGACGAGCCGGTCCCGGAGGTCGCCCACGCGCCTGGCCGTGGCGTCGCGCTCGACCACTGTGGCCTGCATGGCCGCAGCCATGCCCACGATGGCGGCCACGTTGTGGGTGCCACTGCGCCGGTCGCGCTCCTGACCACCACCGTGGAGGATGGGGGCCACCTTCACCCCGTCGCGCACCACCAGGGCGCCGACCCCCTTGGGCCCGCCGAACTTGTGGGCGCTGACCGCAACCATGTCGGCGGACGCGGCCAGGGTGGTCACGTCGAGCCACGGGAAAGCCTGGACGGCGTCGGTGTGCACGACGGCGGTGGGCGCCCGCCGGCGGACCAGGTCGACCACCTCAGCAAGAGGCTGCACGGTGCCCACCTCGTTGTTGGCCAGCATCACCGAGACGAGGCTCACGCCGGGGTCCAGCAGGTCGGACAGTGCGTCGAGATCGATGACACCCGACGGCGCCACCGGCGCCACCACCCCGTCGAGCGCGGCGCAGGCATGGAGCACGGCGTGGTGCTCCACTGCGCTGCACACGACCCTGCCCGGCTGCACGGCGTGGTGCCCGATGACGGCCAGGTTGTCGGCCTCGGTGCCACCAGCGGTGAACACGATCTCACCAGGGTGAGCACCCAAGCAGTCGGCCACCACGTCACGCGACTCCTCGAGGGCCTTCCTGGCCTCGCGCGCCACGGCATGGGACCCGGACGGGTTGCCGAAGCGGTGGAACAGGAACGGCAACATGGCCTCGACCGCCTCGGGATGCATGGGTGTGGTCGCGGCGTGGTCGAGGTACACAGGCATCGGCTCAACGTTACGCGCGGGTGGACCGCTTCGTTCCGGTCAGCTTCAGTGTGGTCCTGTGGCGACCATGAACCTGACCAGATCGGCCTGGGACCGGTCGGCCGGTAGGGTCGAGCCCCATGAAAGGCGTGATCCTCGCGGGCGGCACCGGCAGCCGCATGCACCCGCTCACCCGGATCACCAACAAGCACCTGTTGCCCATCTACGACCGTCCCATGATCAGCTACTCGATAGAAGCCCTGGTCAAGGCGGGCGTGGCCGAGATCATGGTGGTCACAGGGGGCACCCACGCCGGCGAGTTCCTGCGCCTGCTCGGCAGCGGGCACGAGCACGGCATCGACCGCCTCGTGTACGCCTACCAGGAGCGGGCCGGAGGCATCGCCGAGGCCCTGGGCCTGGCCCGTCGCTTCGTCGAGGACGACTCCCTCGTGGTCATGCTGGGCGACAACATCGTCGAGCAGTCCCTCGCTCCGGCGGTCGCCCACTTCGAGGCCCAGAGGGAGGGGGCCCGGGTCCTGCTGTCGATGGTCGACGACGCCTCCCACTTGCGCAACCTCGGCGTCCCCCGCTTCGACGAGCACGACCGCATCGCCCACATCGTGGAGAAACCGGCCGAGCCGCCCAGCCCCTACGCCGTCACCGGCATCTACTTCTACGACCAGCGGGTCTTCGAGGTGATCACCACCCTGAAGCCCTCGGGCCGGGGGGAGTTGGAGATCACCGACGTCAACAACTGGTTCGTGGCCGAAGGGCTCATGGAGTGGGAGGTCCTCGAGGGGTTCTGGGGCGACGCCGGCGAGTCGATCGACGACTACTACGCGGTGAACGACTTCGTGCGGGCCCACGGGGCCAACCGCGACGGGCCTGGCCCGGCCACCTAGGTCGGCGGCTCGAAGCCGCCTGTGCCGGCCGCCTCGGCCGACGCGTCATCCACAGGACCCGAGCCCGGTCCCGAGTCCGGGTCCGGGCTGGGGTCCGGCGGGGCGGCCCAGGAGAGCACGGCGTCGGGAGCATCGCCCGCCGAGGCCGAGGCGGGCGGGGCCGAGGGGGGCGGCGGGGGCGGGGGCGACCATCCCGTTCCCCGACCGTTCTGGTACACGGCAGCCACGCAGGCCAGCCATGCCTCGGCCGACACACCGGCCGGCGGTGACGGCCGGACCCGCGTGGCCACCGGGGTCGCGACCTGGTCCGACAACCACCAGCGCACGCCCGGGGGCAGGGCCGCGGCCCGCACCAGGAAAGTCCGGGTGGCGACGTAGTCGTCGGTGGTGACACCGGCCACATCGAGGGTGGCGGCATAGGCCTCCATGCCGTAGGGCACCGTGAAGCGCACCGGCGTCGGTGCCCGCAGACCCGATCGCTCCCGCAACACGAGGGTGCCCGCGACCAGATCGCCCAGGCGCTGGTGGCGCCGGGTGACGAGGATGCTCAGGACGGCGACGGCACCGCCGGTGAGGCCGAGCTCCACCAGGCCCAGGGCGGCCCTGATGGCCGCGTGGCGGAACCGCACCGGCGCGCCTTCGACGGTGACGACCCTGAGGCCCATGGCCGCCTTGCCCACCGTGCGCCCACGCCAGAGCGTCTCGCAGGCCACGGGGTAGCCGAAGATCAACGCGCCGTACAGCAGCACGAAGGCGGCGATCACCCACCCGGTGGCCAGGTGCACACCGCGCGCGGCGGCGAAGAATCCGAACGACAGCAGCCCCCCGGCCACCGAGATGACCAGCCAGTCGAGGGCCAGCCCGAACAGGCGGGAACCCACGTTGGCCGGAGGCAGCTCGAGGGCGACGGCCTCGGGCGTCACCATCGCCGGGCCCGAGCGGCCCCCTGAGCGGGGTATCGGGCCCGAGCGGCCCCCTGAGCGGGGTATCGGGCCCGAGCGGCCCCCTGAGCGGGGTGTCGGGCCCGGGTTCGGCGCCGCGTCGGTCACCGGCCCTACCGTAGGGGAGACGATGGACGTCGATCGGTTCCTCCTCTCCAACCAGCCGGCGTGGGCCCGCCTCGACGACCTGACGGCCCGAGCCGGCCGGGGTGTGCGGCACCTGACGCCGTCGGAGCTCGACGAGCTGGTGATGCTCTACCAACGGGCGTCGACGCATCTCTCGTACACCCAGACCTACCTCCGCGACCCGGCCCTCAGCGCTGTGCTCAGCCGCCGGGTGGCCCGGGCCGCAGCGGTGATCTACGGGGTCCGGCCCCGAACGTGGCGGGCCCTGGGTGCGTTCTTCGCCTTCACCTTCCCGGCCGCCGTCTGGCACTGCCGGCGGGCGGTGGCGGTGAGTGCCGCCCTGTTCTTCGTCCCCGCCCTGGTCGTGGGCCTGTGGCTGGGGACGTCGGCCCGAGCCCGCGACGCCACCGGCTCCGAGACGGCCAGGCGGGCCTACGTCGAGCGTGACTTCGCCGACTACTACCGCTCCGAGCCGGCCGCCGCCTTCGCCTCCGAAGTGTTCGTGAACAACGTCGGAGTGGCCATCCTCGCCTTCGCCGTGGGAGTGGCCCTGTGCCTGCCCACCGCCTACGTGCTCGTCACCAACGGCGCCCAACTGGGTGCGGCCGCCGGGCTGTTCACCGCGGCCGGACGTCAGGTCCAGTTCTGGGGCCTGGTGATCCCCCATGGGCTGCTCGAGCTGACGTCGGTGTGCGTGGCCGGGGCCGCCGGACTGCGCCTCGGCTGGGCCCTGGTCGACCCGGGTGACCAGCCCCGGGCCACGGCCCTCGCCGCCGAGGGGCGCCGGGCGGTCGTGATCGTGGTGGGGCTGATCGTCACCTTCGGCGTGGCCGGGATCATCGAGGGTTTCGTCACGGGCTCGGGACTGCCCACCGCGATGCGGGTGGGGATCGGTGTGGTGGCCGAGGGAACGTTCGTGTCCTGGATCGTCGTACGGGGTCGGGCGGCCGCGTCGATGGGCCTGACCGGGGCCCTCGGCGAGGACCGTGGCGATCGTTCCGGTATGCGCATGGCGCTGGCTCCCGGCGCCATTGGCACACCGGCACGGGCGATCACAGGCGCCCGGTTGCCTTGACCTTGAGATAGGCGTCGGCCAGCAGGGGGGCGAGGCGGCCGGGCTCGGCGTCGACGACAGTCGCTCCCATGCCCCGCAGGCGGGCCGCGGTGCGGGCGCGTTCGACGCGGGACGCCACCGCCGCCGCCTTGCGATAGGCCGACCCGGCGTCGGTCGGCACGGCCTCGGCCCAGGCTGCGACCTCGGGGTCGGCCACGCTGGCCACGACCAGGAGGTGGGTGCGGGCCACCAGCGGCAGTGCGGGCAGCAGGGTCTCGGTGACCGCCTGGTCGGCCAACTCGGTGAACAGCACCAGCAGGGCCCGGCGGCGGAAGCGCACGAGCGTCTCGGCGAAGGCGGCCCGGTAGTCGCTCTCGGCCAGCTCGGGCTCGATGGCGTACATGGCCTCGGTGACCCGCGACAACTGGTCGTGGGAATGTCCGGGGGCCACGACGGCCCGTACCCGGCGGTCGAAGGCCACCAGCCCGGCCCGGTCGCCCAGCCGGGTGGCAACGGCCGTGAGCATCATCACCGCATCCATGGCGTGGTCGAGCCGGGGGACGTCGTCGACCCGCCCCGCCATCATGCGGCCGGAGTCGAGGAGCAACAGGACGGTCTGGTTGCGCTCGGCCCGGTACGTGCGGACGATGGGCCGACCGGACCGGGCCGTGGCCGACCAGTCGATACGGCGGAACTCGTCGTCGACGGCATAGTCGCGCAGGGACTCGAACTCGGTCCCTCCGCCCCGACCGGCGGCCGAGCGCAGGCCCACCTCCAGGATGCGGGCCCGGTCGATACGCAGCTCGGCCTCCTTGCGGGACTTGAACGGCGGGTAGACCCGAAGCACGGCGGGAACCTGCCGCGTCCCCTGGCGATCGATCAGCCCCAGCGGCCCCGAGACCCTCAGGACGATCTCGCTCATGTCGAACCGGCCCCGCCGGGAGGGCCGCAGCGTGGCCCGCGCCGATGCCCATCCCGAGGCCGGGACGACAAGGCGCGCCCTCCGCGTGGTCGGCCGCAGCGACGGAGCCAACTCGTCGGCCAGCGCCACCCGCAGTCGACGCCTCCGCCGGCGGGCCTGGTCACTGCCTCTCGGCCGGGACGGGCTTCCCACCCGCCACACGACCTCGGCCTCGCCGTCGAGGGGGATCACGCCAGGGATGTGGCGCTCCAAGGCTATCGACCCCGGGCGCGCGGCCAGCAACCAGTCGGCCGTGCCGACCACGACGACACCGAGCTCCACCAGGGCCAACGTCGGGAACGGACCGGGGCTGAGGATCACCACGACGGCGCTCAGGGCGACCAGCGCCGCCAGTCGCCCGGTCGGGACGGGCATCAGCGGGGGACGGGCACCGAGGCCAGGACGCCGTCGAGCACGCCGTCGGCCGTCGCTCCCTCGAGCTCGACCTCGGGCCGGAGCTGGAGACGGTGGCGAAGCGCCGGCTTGGCCACAGCCTTCACCTCGTCGGGCGTCACAAAGGGTTTCGCCGCCAGCCACGACCACGCCTTGGCCGCCCGCAGCAACATGGTGGCGCCCCGGGGGGAGGCCCCCAGGGCCACCGAAGGCGAGTCGCGGGTGGCCCGCACCAGGGCGACGATGTAAGCGGCCACCGGCGGTTCCACCCGGACGGCCGACACCTCGTCGCGGGCGCGGGCCAGGTCGGCCGGGCCGCCCACCACCGTCACGCCCTGGGCCGCCAGGTCGTGGGGATCGAGGCCCCGGTCGTGGCGGGTCAACACCTCCAGCTCCTGTTCGGCGGTGGGGTAACCCACGGCCAACTTCAGGAGGAAGCGGTCGAGCTGGGCCTCGGGCAGGGGATAGGTGCCTTCGTACTCCACCGGGTTCTGGGTGGCCACGACCACGAAGGGCTCGGGCAACGACCGAGCCTCGCCCTCCACCGACACCTGGCGCTCCTCCATGGCTTCGAGCAGGGCGGCCTGGGTCTTCGGTGGGGTGCGGTTGACCTCGTCGGCCAGCAGCAGGTTGGTGAACACCGGCCCCTCCCGGAACCGGAACGAGCCCTGGGCGAGGATGGTCTGGCCGGTGATGTCGGAGGGCATGAGGTCGGGCGTGAACTGGACCCGCTTGAACTCCAGGTCGAGCGAGGCGGCCAATGCCTTTACCAGCAGGGTCTTGGCCACCCCCGGCACCCCCTCGAGCAACACGTGGCCACGTACCAGGAGGGCGACCATCAGCCCCGTGACCACGCTCTGCTGGCCGACGACGACCTTGGCCATCTCCTCGCGCACGGCCAGGACGACGGCCCGGGCATCCCGCTCAGGGGGCCGCTCGGGCCCTGGGCCTGCCCGCTCAGGGGGCCGCTCGGGCCCTGGGCCTGCCCGCTCAGGGGGCCGCTCGGGCCCTGGGCCTGCGGCCTTCCTACCGGTCACCTATGACCTCCTGTCGGATGGACACGACCGACTGGCCCAGTGTCACCAGTGCGGCCTCGTCCGTCGGTGTGGCACCGACGAGCACGGCACGAACACGATCCGATTCGATGCCCGACCAGGCCGCAGCGGCGTCGGCCACCTGGTCGGGTGTGGCATCGACGCCCAGACCGAGGCGCGTGGCCAGGGTGCGGTGAAGATCCTGACGCAGGATGGCCGCGGCCCGGTCGCGCCCCCGGGCCCGTTGCAGGAGGTGCCCCACCGCGGCCACCAACTCGCTTCCCGCCAAGTCCACCGCCTGGGGCTCGATCACAGGCCGTCCGAGGCGGCGGGACCGCCAGGCGACCACGACCGCGAAGGCTACGGCCAGTTGCAGCAGTGCCAACCTCACCCTCGGAGCGACCAGGTCGGACAGCGTCTCGGTGCCGCTCCCGGGCGGACGCGGCCCGAGCACCATGACCCGATCACCCGATCGCGGGTGGAGCAGGGCGGCGGCCAACACGGCGTTGTCGGCTCGGCCGAGCCGGCGATTGGTGAGCGCGTCTGGGCCCCCGAGCACCACCACCGTGCCTCGGCCCTCGGGCACGATCACCAGCCACGCACCTTGTGCGGTGGCGAAGCAGGCAGTGGAACCCGATGGGCCGTGCAGCACGACTGAGACCCCGGTGTCCACGCGCCGAACGTCACGCAGTGCCGGGACGGTACAGCCGCGTTCCAGATCGGGGGTCAGCCGACCCGGCGAGTGCAGCTTTCCAAGAACCGCCGGGCTGAGGGGAGAGTAGGGATCGGCCAGCACGAGGGTGCCCCCGGAGGCCACCCAGTTCGACGTGGCCGTGCGGTCGGCAACGCTCATGGTGTCGTCGAGGACGAGAGCCTTGTCCCGAGTGGCGTCGGGCGCCCCGGAACGCACGGACACATCGGCCCCAAGGGCCCGCAGAGTGTCCACGACCGCCTTGGCGCCGTCGGGCGACGTCGACGAAGGGTCGAGGGCCGGTCCAGGACTCGGATCGGGACCGATCACCGTCGCTATACCGAAGGCGGCGACGACGAGCCCGACGACCGGTGTCCACGCCCGGGCCCGTCGGCGCGCCATCGCGCCTGGGCCCGAGCGGCCCCCTGAGCGGGGTCCCGGTGCGGTTCGCGTCCTGGTCATGGCGTCGGGACCGTCACCGTGTTCCGGCCAGCACCCGATCGGCGAGTGACGACACATGGGCGGCGTCGTCGGCGCTCGTCGGCACGCTGCCGTACCAGGCCCGCTCGAACGCCTCGGTGACAGCGGCGAAGTCGGAAGCCACCTCGGGCGCGGCCATGCCCACCGCCGCCCGGTACTCGCCGGCGGTGCGACCGGGCACCTCGTCGACCACACCCCCGGCGGCCAGTTCTGACACCAGCGCCCGGTACCGGCACCGCAGAGCCGGGCGCCACCGCCCGGCTCGCTCGTGGGCCTCGGCTTCGAGCCGCCAGTCGGTGGCGGTACGCAGTGGCGAAGCGGCCGGCGCCGACGGTCGACCGGGATCAGGTGTGATGCCCCTGGCGAATCGCGCCACCAAAGCGGTGACAACACCCATGGCAACGACCAGGACGGACCAGGCGATCCACGATGCACCTCCTCCTCCGATGGCGGCACCCACGACTCGGTCGACGAGGTCGCCGACCCATCGCTGGGCCCGCTCGACCAGCGTGGGCGTCGGCACCCGGTACTCGCGGCGGGCGAGCACCTCGTCAGCCGTCGCTCGGGCCCGGTCGGGACTGCCGTGAGGGACGGGCAGCTCGGCCCCGACCGAGTTCGCGGGCGCGGTGGCATCGGGGGGCACCGCGCTGCCAGCCAGAGCCAGAGCCGCCGGAGCGGAGGCCGCCACCACCAGCAGCACCGCGGCCGCGGCTGCCGCGGCCCGGGCCCTAGCCATCGGTGCCCGGGTGCGCCAACCGACCGGCCAGGAGGGCGACGTCCATGCCCTCCGACCGGATGCGGGCGTCGAGATAGACGAGCGTGGCCACCAGGGCCACGTAGGGGGTGGTGAGCACGCCCGTCCCCACCGAACCGGCGGCGCGGAACAACCAGCCCCAGCGACCGGTGGCCACGCCCAACAGGGCGGGAAGCCATCCGAGGGCGAAGCTGACGCCGGCGACGACCACGGCCGAGCCCAGGGCCACCCCCAGTACCGGGAACATCCGGGGCCCGAGCAGGTGGGCGGAGCGCCGCATGCCCTGGATCGGGCCGAGCCCCTCGATGGCGATGGCCGGTGCCACGGCCATGAACAGGGCCATGACCAGCAGCGCCGGGAAGGCCAGCAACATGGCGCCGGCACCCTCGGCCATGTGCACGAGGATCCACGCGGCGATGAGCGACCACCACCGCCCGCGCACGGCCCGGAGGGCGGCGGCCGGGCCCAGCTGGCCCCCGAAATAGGAGGCACTGGCGACTCGGGACGCGACGCCGTACAGGAAGGGGATGACCAGGACCGACGATCCCAGCGCGACGAGCGTGCCCGCGACACTGGAGCCCTGGCCGAAGGTGAAGCGGCTGACGGCTGGGTCGTTGAGCAATCCCGATGCGCCCCCGGCGAACAGGTCACGGCTCGACCAGGCCACGATGAGCTGCACCGGGAGCAGGAGGACAGCGGCCACGGTGACGAGGGTCCGGGCATTGGCCCGGTAGACAGTGAAGGCCCCGTCGAGCACGTCGGCGAAGTTCATGGGCCCGATCAACACGGGACCGGTCGGCGGTTGCGTCCCCTCCCGCCCCGGTTGGGGCTGGCGGATGGCCGCCGCTCCGGCCGGCGGGGGTGTGGACGGCCCGTCGATGGCCATCCACTCCAGCTCGGGCCGTTGTTCGTCCTCGCGAACAGGTGGGTTCGGGGGCAATCCGCCGTCGGCACCGTTGGGGGGCATGGGTGTCTCGACCTTATCGACATGTCGTGTTCCCGGGACCTCTGGGTGATGCTGAACGGGACGCCATGGACTTCGACGAGCAGCGGGCCGAAGGCTATGGCCGGCGCCATTCCGTCCGGTTCGCCGAGGTCGTGCTCCAGGCCACCGCCCGGTTGGACCTGGTCGAGCGCTGGGGCGGTTGGGAGCGCCAGCCGTTCGGGGCCTCCAGCTCACGCCACGTGTCCGTGTACGGCCGCCCGTCACCGCAGGGAGGCGGGCCGCACCGGTAGGCTGCGGCGATCGGCCACATCCGTGTCAGCACCTTCATCCGCGCGCCCAGGCTCGTCGTGTGGCGGGCGGTGCGCGACATCGGCTCGCACGTGCGCTGGATGCACGATGCCGAGACCATCCGCATCACGTCGAAGAGGGCCACCGGGCTGGGCACCACCTTCGAGTGCGCCACCCGGATCGGGCCCTTCCGGCTGAGCGACACGATGGAGGTCCTGGAGTGGAAGGAGCGGCGGGTCATCGGCATCCGCCACTCCGGGCTGGTGCAGGGCGAGGGTCGCTTCACGCTGCGCCTCCGGCCGGGCGGCACGTTGTTCACCTGGGAGGAGCGTCTCCGGTTCCCGTGGTGGATGGGCGGCCGGGTGGGAAGTGTGGTGGCCAAGCCCGTCCTCCGCTCGATCTGGAAGCGCAACCTCGCCACCCTGAAGGACATGATCGAGTCGGCGCAGGCGGCCTGAGGGGTTCTGGCGCCGTTTACCCCGTTTACTCCGTCGAGCAGAGCCAGACGACGGAGAGGGGGGCCAGGTCGAGCGTGACCGACTGGTCGAAGCCGTGCCAGGCCACGGCGTCGGGCCAGCGATCGACATCGCCGTCGGGGCCCTCACCGCCGTAGGCGCTCGATGACGTGTCGAGCACCTGCTCCCACCGGCCCGGGCGGGGAAGGCCGATCCGGTAGCCACCGAGGAACGAGGCCGAGAAGTTGCCGACGCACACCAATGTCTGGGACCGGTCGGCCGAGAAGCGGGCGAACGACAACACGTTGTGGTCGGCGTCGCTGGCATCGATCCAGCGGAACCCGGTGTGGTCGTACTCCACCTCGTAGATGGCCGGTCGGGACGAGGCCAACCCGTTGAGCCGGCGGACCAGCGTCTGCACCCCGGCGTGGCCGGGAGCGTCGAGGAGGTGCCAGTCGATGCTCCGATCGTGCGACCACTCTCGCTCCTGGGCCAGCTCGCCTCCCATGAACAGCAGCCGGCTCCCGGGGTGGGCCCACATCCAGCCCAGCAGGGCCCGCAGGTTGGCCAGCTTCGACCAGCCGTCGCCGGGCATCTTGGCCACGAGCGAGCCCTTGCCGTGCACCACCTCGTCGTGCGACAGCGGCAGCACGAAGTTCTCGGAGAAGGCGTAGAGCAACCCGAAGGTGAGCTCGGAGTGGTGGTGGCGACGGTGCACGGGGTCCTTGGAGAAGTACTGGAGGGTGTCGTGCATCCAGCCCATGTTCCACTTGAACCCGAACCCCAGGCCTCCGGCGTAGATGGGCTTGGACACCCCGGGCCACGCCGTCGACTCCTCGGCCACCATCATCACGCCCGGGTGCTCGCCGTAGACGACGGTGTTGACCTGCTTGAGGAACTCGACGGCCTCGATGTTCTCCCGGCCCCCGAACTGGTTGGGCACCCACTCGCCCTCCTTGCGGGAGTAGTCGAGGTAGAGCATCGACGCCACCGCGTCGACGCGCAGACCGTCGATGTGGTACTCCTCGATCCAGAACAGGGCGTTGGCCAACAGGAAGTTCACGACCTCGTGGCGCCCGAAGTTGAACACCAGCGTGCCCCAGTCGGGGTGCTCGCCCTGGCGGGGGTCGGCGTGCTCGTAGAGGGCGGTGCCGTCGAAGGAGGCGAGGGCGAACTGGTCCTTGGGGAAGTGGGCCGGGACCCAGTCGATGATCACCCCGATGCCGCGGGTGTGCAGGGCGTCGACCAGGATCCGGAAGTCGTCCGGGGGACCGAAGCGGGCGCTGGGGGCGTAATAGGCGCTGACCTGGTACCCCCACGACCCGGTGAAAGGATGCTCGGCCACCGGCATCATCTCGACGTGGGTGAACCCCATGTCGGCCACGTAGGCAGGAAGTTGTTCGGCCATCTCCCGGTAGGTGAGGGGGCGGTCGCCCTCCTCCGGCACCCGGCGCCACGAGCCCAGGTGCACCTCGTACACCGACATGGGCCGGGTTCGGGGGTCGGTGCCAGCGCGCCGGGTGAGCCACTCGTCGTCGGCCCATTCATGGGTCGGGCTGGCGATCACACTGGCCGTCTGGGGCGGGGGTTCGGTGGCGAAGGCGAAGGGATCGGCTTTGAGGGTGAGGGCTCCGGCGGCGGTGAGGATCTCGTACTTGTAGCGCTGCCCGGCGCCCACGCCGGGGACGAACAGCTCCCACACGCCCGAGCCGCCGAGGGCCCGCATGGGGCACAGTCGACCGTCCCAGGAGTTGAAGTCGCCGACCACCCGCACGCTGCGAGCGCTCGGGGCCCACACCGCGAAGGCGGTGCCGTCGACGTCCTGGTGCCGACGGGGATGGGCGCCCAGGTGGTTCCACACGGCGTGGTGGCGACCCTCACCGAACAGGTGGAGATCGAGGTCGCCGAGGGTGGGCCAGAACCGGTAGGGGTCATCGACGACGAACGACTGGCCGTCGGGGTAGGTCCCCTCGAAGCGGTAGGCGACGTCGTCCCCCTCGGCCTTGGTTACCGGCACCTGGACCGTGAACAGGCCGGCGTCGTGGACACGTTCCATCGCCAGACGAGCACCGTCGCCGAGGACGAGGGTCACGCTCCGGGCGTCGGGCTTCCACGCCCGGACCACCAGGGCCTTGCCCTGGCGGTGCGGGCCGAGGAAGCGGTGGGGGTCACCCAGGACGCCCGCGACGAGAGCGTCCGTCTCGCCGGCCTGTGACTCGCCGGCCTGTGACTCGGTGGCCTTTGACTCGGTGGCCGCAGGCTGGTCCGCCGCCGCCTTGGGGGTGGGTGATTTGCCAGCCTTCGGCGACGCCGGGGTCATGGGGCGGTCCTTTTCGTGAGCGGTTCGTCGGTAGGGCCGCCGTCGCCATGGCGCCGTTGGGTGAGGCGACGGAGGGCCGCCCTAGGGATGCCGATCCAGTTGGGCCGGTGGGCCTTCTCGTAGCCCAGCTCGTACACGGCCTTCTCCAGCTCGAAGCCGGACAACACGGCGTCGATCGATGCCTCGTCCGAGGGCACGATGTCGCCCTTGCTGGCCGCGGTCAGGTAGCCGTCGAGAAAGGCGCCGCGGTTGCGCTGCTCCCAGGCCTCGGCCACCTCGATCTCGGGGCGGTCGGCCAGGCCCGACATCGAGGCGTAGTGGAACGAGCGCAACATGCCGGCCACGTCCCGCAGCGGCGATGTGAGCCGACGGCGCTCGGCCACGGGGCGAATGGGCTCGCCCTCGAAGTCGAGTACGAACCAGCCGGCGTCGGTGCGCATGACCTGGCCCAGGTGGTAGTCGCCGTGCACCCGGATCGACGAACCCGGGTCGGCCACGTCGTGCATGGCCTCGAGCACGGTTCGAGGAGTCTCGGGGTCGAGGTCACCGGCGGGAAGCGCCGCGGCCTGGGCGGCGATGGACTCGGCCCACTCCGACGCATCGCCGCGTTGCTTGCCGAAGGCCTCGGCCAGCGCCAGGTGGAGTTTGGCCGTGACCACACCCAGGCGTTCCGCATCCCCCGAGAAGTCACCGCCCGCCTCGCCCGGGTCGGCCACCGGCGGTGAGGCCCTGGGGTCGATGACCGGGAGAGGCTGCGTGTCGTGCACCCCGAACAGGTCGCGCAGCGACGTCAGCGCCATGGCCCAGCCCTCGGTGCCACCGAGCAGGTAGGCCTGGACGACGGCCAGGTGGGTTCCCTCGTAGGCGGTGGAGGCAACAGGAGCGGCCACGTGCTCGAAGCCCATGGCCGCCAGTCGCTCGGTGATCTCGACCTCGGGGTTGGGTCCGGGCTGGAGGCGGCGGAACAGCTTCAGGATGAGGCGGTCGTCGTAGACCAACGAGGTGTTCGACTGCTCCACTCCCACCGGGCGGACCCGCTCCGCCGACTCGCGGCCGGCGGTGACGTGTTCCAGGATGGCGAGGCCGAGGTCGGGATCGGCAGTGGCCTCGTAGGCCAGGGCCGCCCCTCGCTCGGTTTGCACCTCCCCGATGATGGCCTCGTCGTGGCCCCGGAAGAGCTCCACGTGGTCGTCGATCGCACGTAGCCCCACCAGCACCTGGTACAGGGCTCCGTCGGCCTCGACGACGAGCCCGACCAGGGCCGGCCAGTCCTCGCGGATGACCTCGATCCTGACCACCTCGACGACCGACGGGGCATCAGCGCCGCCGTACCAACGTTGACGGGGAAGGAAGTCGACGAGGCCCGGAACGATCGCGTCGGCGGCGATCATCCCTGGTCGCCCAGGTCGGCGTCGACGACATCGAAGTCGATGAGATCGAACCAGTAGAAGCCGTAGCTCCCCAGCGTCAGGAGAAAGGGCAGCTCGCCGATGCGGGGGAAGGGGACGCGCCCCACCAGCTCGACGGGCGTGCGTCCCTCGAACCTGGCCAGGTTGAGCTCGACCGGCTGGGCGAAGCGGCTCAGGTTGCTGACACACAGAACGGCGTCGTCGCCGACCTGGCGGATGAAGGCGAGCACCGATGGGTTCTCGGCCGGGAGCATCTCGAGGCTTCCGGTTCCGAAGATCTCGCTGCGGCTGCGGCGCACGGCCAGCATGCGCTGCATCCAGTGCAGGAACGAACCGGAGTTGCGCAGCTGGGCCTCGACGTTGACCGCCTGGTAGCCGTAGACGGGGTCCATGAGCGGGGGGAGGTAGAGCTGGGCGAAATCGGCCTTGCTGAACCCGGCGTTGCGGTCCGGGGTCCACTGCATCGGCGTCCGCACGCCGTCGCGGTCGCCGAGGTAGATGTTGTCACCCATGCCGATCTCGTCGCCGTAGTAGAGGATGGGGCTGCCGGGAAGGCTGAACAGCAGCCCGTGGAGGAGCTCGGCCACCGTGCGATCGTTGTCGACCAGCGACGCCAGGCGACGGCCGATGCCGATGTTCCGCTTCATCCGCGGGTCTTTGGCATATTCGGTGAACATGTAGTCCCGCTCCTCGTCGGTGACCATCTCGAGCGTGAGCTCGTCATGGTTCCGTAGGAATATCCCCCATTGTGCTCCTTCGGGAATCTCGGGGGTGCGGGCGAGGATCTCGGTGATGGGGTGACGCTGCTCCCGCCGGATGGCCATGAACATCCGGGGCATGAGCGGGAAGTGGAAGCACATGTGGCATTCGTCACCGCCGCCGAAGTAGTCGACCACGTCGGCCGGCCACTGGTTGGCCTCGGCCAGGAGGACGGCGCCGGGGTGGGTGGCGTCGATCTCCTTGCGCAGGCGCTTCAGGTACTCGTGGGTCTCGGGCAGGTTCTCGCCGTCGGTGCCGTCGCGCTCGTAGAGATACGGCACAGCGTCGAGCCGGAAGCCGTCGAGCCCGATGTCGAGCCAGAAGCGGATGGCGTCGATCATCGCCTGCTGCACTGCTGGGTTCTCGAAGTTGAGGTCGGGCTGGTGGGAGAAGAAGCGGTGCCAGTAGTGCTGCTGGCGTTGGGGGTCCCACGACCAGTTCGACCGCTCGGTGTCGACGAAGATGATGCGGGCGTCGGGCCACTTCTGGTCGTCGTCGGTCCACACGTACCAGTCCGCCTTGGGATTGGTCTTGTCCCGGCGCGACTCCTGGAACCACGGGTGCTGATCGCTGGTGTGGTTCATGACGAAGTCGGCGATGATCCGGATGCCGCGGCGGTGGGCCTGCTCCACCAGTTCGGCGGCGTCGGCCAGGTCGCCGTATTCGGGCAGGATCGTGAAGTAATCGCTGATGTCGTAGCCACCGTCGCGCAGCGGCGACTGGTAGAAGGGGAGCAGCCAGAGGCAGTCGACGCCCAGCCACTGGAGGTAGTCGAGCTTGTCAATGAGCCCGGCCAGGTCGCCGGTGCCGTCGTGGTTGGCGTCGTTGAAGCCGCGTACGTTGACCTCGTAGAAAACGGCCCGCTGGTACCAGCGGGTGTCGGGCCCGGTCATGCCCGGGCCGGTTGCGCCGCCCGCGAGGCCGCACGCAGCACCAGTACGTGGGCGGGTTGCACCGCGGGGTCGAGGCGGATGTAGGGGTGGGGGCCGTGCCAGGTGTAGGTGGTGCCCGTGAGCTCGTCGTATGCCTCGAAGGGCGCGTCCCACGGGAGGTCGAGCAGCTCGAGGTCGATCGACAGGGTGTCGTCGTGGGGGGCGTAGGGGTCGAGGTTGACCACGACGAGGACCACGTCGGAGCGGTCGTCGGTCCAGCGCGACCAGGCCAGCAGATCGCCGCTGTTGGTGGGATGGACGGCGACGTTGGGCAGCTGGGCCAGGCAGGGGTGGGCGCGACGGATGTGGTTGAGCCTGGTCACGAGGGGAGCCAGCGAGTTCTCGGTGGTCCAGTCGCGCTGTTTGATCTCGTACTTCTCGGAGAACAGGTACTCCTCGTTGGCGATCGAGGCGGGGTCGTTCTCACACAGCTCGTACCCGCTGTAGATGCCGTACGAGGGGACCATGGTGGCGGCCAGGACCAGGCGCAAGGCGAAGACCGTCGGAGGTCCGTTGCGCAGCGGCACAGCCAGGATGTCGGGGGTGTTGGGCCAGAAGTTCGGGCGCATGTAGTCGGCCTTGGGACCGGTCGAGACCTCGACCAGGTACTCGGCCAGCTCGACCTTGCCCGTCCGCCAGGTGAAGTAGGTGTAGCTCTGGCTGAAGCCGACCTCGGCCAGCTTGGCCATCACCTTGGGCCGGGTGAAGGCCTCGGCCAGGAACACCACATCGGGACGCGCATCGTGGATCCGGGGGATGAGCCATTCCCAGAACGCCACCGGCTTGGTGTGGGGATTGTCGACCCGGAAGATGGCCACACCGTGGTCGATCCAGAACTCCAGGATCTCCTGGCAGGCTGCCCACAGCTCGTCGCGAGCAGCGTCGCCCTCGGGCCAGAAGTTGATCGGGTAGATGTCCTGGTACTTCTTGGGCGGGTTCTCGGCGTACTGGATCGAGCCGTCGGGCCGGTGATGGAACCACTCGGGGTGCTCGCCGACCCAGGGGTGGTCGGGCGAGCACTGCAGGGCGTAGTCGAGGGCCACCTCCATGCCCAGCTCTCGGGCCCGCCCCACGAAGTGGTCGAAGTCGTCGATCGTCCCCAGCTCGGGGGCCACCGCGGTGTGGCCACCGTCGGCCGCACCGATGGCCCAGGGGCTGCCCGGGTCGTCGGGCCCGGCAGTGAGGGTGTTGTTGGGGCCCTTGCGGTGGGCCCGGCCGATGGGATGCACCGGTGGGACGTAGACGACGTCGAACCCCATGGCCGCCACCGCAGGCAGGCGCGAGTCGGCGGCGGAGCGCAGGCCGCCTTCTGAGCGGGGGAACAGCTCGTACCAGGCACCGACCTGGGCCCGCTCCCGGTCGACCCAGAGGTCCCGGGGCCCGCTCCCGGTGAGGTCGACGGGGTCCGGGACCCCGGCGAGCGCGGTGGCGACGGGGGGGTCGAGGGCCTCGGCCAACCTGTCGGGCACCGCTCGGGTGCCGTCGCCCAGGGCCGACGCCGCTGCGGCCAGCAGGGGGCCGTCGCCGGAGGCGGCCGCGGGGGCCCGGGTGACGAGGATGTGGGCACCCTCGGCCAGCTCGAGGTCGATGTCGTGGCCGGCGCCGTGTTTGAGGGCGACGTCGCGGCACCAGGTGGCGAAGAGATCCGTCCAGGCCTCGACGACGAAGGTGTGCAGGCCCACCGCCGAAGGCTCGATCACCGCCTCCCAGCGGTCGTTGCCCAGGTCGACCATGGGGGTGTCGGTCCACGTCGACTCGCCCGCCGGCCGCCAGCGGGCGCGCGCCGCCAGGATGGCGTGGCCATCGCGGAAAATGTCGGCCGACACCCGCACCGCCGCCCCGACGATCGCTTTCGGCGGGTGGTCGCTGCTGGGAGTTCGAGGCCGAAGATCGTCGATCACGATCCGACCGGTCATTCTCCTTCCACCGTAGCCGTATCCGGCCGGAGCCCCGGTTCCCGGCCTGCCCTCCGGTGCGCTTGGCTTGGCGTCGGTTGGGTACGTTCCCAGGAGGTGGATGTCCAGATGCCGGTGCGCAGAGGTTGACGACGGGTGAGAGCCCGCGCCTGGGAGTCGCCGTCGTCGGCGCCGGGTACTGGGGCCCGAACCTCATCCGCAACTTCCAGCAGAACCCCGACTCCGATCTCAAGTGGGTGTGCGACCTCGACGCTGACCAGGCCGTCAAGGCGGTCGGGCGGTACAACACCGTCGGCGTGACCGGGCTGCTCGACGACGTGCTGGGGGACCCGACGGTCCACGGTGTGGCCATCGCCACGCCTGCGGGCACGCACTACGACATCGCCATGGCCGCCCTGCGCGCCGGCAAGCACGTGCTGGTCGAGAAGCCCCTGGCCGCCACCGTCGCCGAAGCCACGACGATGGTCGAGCTCGGCGCTGAACGTGGCCTGGTCGTGATGTGCGACCACACCTATTGCTACACGCCGGCTGTCCAGACGATCCGGGAGCTCGTCGCGTCGGGCACGTTGGGCGAGCTCCTGTACGTCGACTCCGTGCGGATCAACCTGGGCCTGGTGCAAAAGGACATCGACGTGTTCTGGGACCTTGCGCCCCACGACCTGTCCATCCTCAACTTCATCCTTCCGCCCCACTGGGCCCCCACGGGCGTGGCCGCCCACGGCGCCGACCCCCTCCGTACCGGCAAGTCGTGCGTCGGCTACCTCACCCTGGCCCTGGGTGGCGGGGCGATGGCCCACATCCACGTGAACTGGCTGAGCCCCACGAAGATCCGCACCATGGTCATCGGAGGCTCCCGCCGCACCCTGGTCTGGGACGACCTCAACCCCTCCCAACGCCTGAGTGTTTTCAACCGGGGTGTCGACGTGGAAACCCACCCCGACGACGAGCGCAGACGGGAGATCTTCGTCTCCTACCGGCTGGGCGACATGATCGCCCCCTCGCTGGTGGAGAGCGAGGCCCTCCAGGGTGTGTTGTCCGAGTTCGTGGGCTGCATCCGTGAGGGGCGAACCCCGGCCACCGACGGCCGGTCCGGTGTCCGGGTGCTACAGGTCCTCGAGGCGGCGACGCAGAGCATGGGCGACAACGGCCGGCTCACGTGCCTGACCTGAGCGGGGTGCCGGGCCCGAGCGGCCCTCAGAGCGGGGTACCGGCGCCCCACCCGGAAGGGGGCACGGTGTTCGTGCATCCGCAGGCTCTGTGCGAGAACGAGGCGATCGGCGACGGGACGCGGGTGTGGGCCTTCGCTCACGTCCTGGCGGGGGCGGTCGTGGGCACCCACTGCAACCTTTGCGACCACGTGTTCGTCGAGGGTGGAGCTCGGATCGGCAACAATGTCACCGTCAAGAACGGCGTACAGGTCTGGGATCTGGTGACTCTGGAGGACGACGTCTTCGTCGGCCCGAACGCCACGTTCACCAACGATCTGCGGCCCCGCGCCTTCATCAGACGGCCGGCATCGGAACTGCTCCCCACCGTGGTGCGGCGCGGGGCGACCATCGGCGCCAACGCCACCGTCGTGTGCGGTACGACGGTCGGCCCCGAAGCCTTCGTGGCCGCAGGGGCGGTCGTCAACCGCGACGTGCCCGGCCATGGCTTGGTGGCCGGGAACCCGGCACGACGAATCGGCTGGGTCTGCACCTGCGCCACCCGGCTACCGGCGTCGCTGGCCTGCGACGACTGCGGGCGCCGGTTCCGCATGCTCGACGACCAACGAGGACTGGAGCCCCTGGACTGAGCCGCCTCAACCCCTGCCCAGTGCGCCCAGGAACGTGGACGCCACTTCGTCGACCTCAGCCTCGTTCATCAGCGGGTCCAGGGGAAGGGACACGATCTCACCGGCCGCCCGCTCCGCCTCCGGGCACGGTCGGGCCCACACCCGCAGGGCCGGTTGCTGCGACAGGGCCAGGCGGTAGTGGATGCCGGTTTCCACCCCGGCGGCGGCCAGTTCGGCGATGACCGCCGCACGCTTCCCGGAAGGTACCCGGACGACCACCAGGTGGTGCGCGGCGCCGTCCTCCCAGTCCACGAGGAGGCCGGCGGGGAGCAGCGCCCGGTAGCGCTCGGCCACGAGGCGGCGGCGTGCCGTCCACGACGGCAGGTGGCGGAGCTTGACCTCGAGCCAGGCTGCTTGCAGACCGTCGAGGCGCGAGCACCAGCCCACGACATCGTGGCGACCCTTGACCATGCTCCCGTGATCCCTCAGTGCGGCCACACGACTGATCAGCTCGTGGTCGTCGGCAGCCACCGCGCCACCGTCGCCGAGGGCACCGAGGTTCTTTCCCGGGAAGAAGCTGAAGCACGCGGCGTGGCCGACCTCGCCAACCGGCCGGTCACGCCACGTCGCCAGGTGGGCCTGGGCGGCATCCTCCACGACCACGAGACCGCTCCCCCGCCACTCCTCCATCACGTCGAACGGCACCACGTGGCCGTACAGGTGCACGGGCAGGACGGCCCGGGTCCGTGCCGTCCGCACGGCTTGCACGGCCTCGAGGGTCAACAAGAGGCTGGCGGGGTCGATGTCGGCCATCACGGGGACGGCGCCGGCATGGAGCACCGCCTCGGCCGTGGCGACGAATGTCATGGCCGGGACCACGACCTCGTCTCCGGGGCCGATCCCCAGCGCCACCAGGGCCAGCGTCAGGGCGTCGGTGCCGGACCCGCAACCGACCGCCCACCGGCGGCCTGACGCGGCTGCGAACGCCGCTTCGAACGCCGCGCTGGCGGAGGCGCCCACGAAGGTGCTGGCATCCACCACGGCGCGGTACGCCGCTTCCAACTCCGGCGCGATCGAACGGTGGAGACGGCTCAGGTCGAGAAAGGGGACTCCCACCCGAGGCGAGGCTACCGGGCATCGCCGCCATGCGGAACGGACAGGTTGCCGTTACCCTCGCCGACGTGGCCGATCAGCGCAGTCGGTCGGCGCGCCGTGCCCTCGTTGCGGGAGGAGCGGTCCTGCTGGGCTGGTTGGCGCTGGCCGTGTTCACCCTGGTGGGGGCCCATCACGACGTCGACCAGGGCGTGGGCTCGATCGACAAGGCGCGGGCGCACGCCGACGCCGCTGCGGTGGCGAGTGGTCGCCTCCTTCCCCCGCTGCGCCATGCCCGGGGCCAGTTCGCCCGGGCGCAGGGCAGGGTCACAGGACCGATCCTGGCCCCGCTGCGCGTGCTTCCCTTCGTCGGGCGCCAGTTGAGCTCGGTGTCCTCCCTCGCCGGGTCCGCCACCAAGGCCACCGACGCGGCCATCAGCGGCACCATCGACGCCCAACGTGCCCTGGCCGCTCCCCCCGGGGACATCGCCGCCCGCTCCCTCACCGCACGCGACCTCGCCGCCGTTGCCGCCCGTGTCGACCAGCGCCTCACCGGCTTGAGCCTCGGCCCCAGCCAGGGCCTGTTGCCTCCCCTCGCCCGAGCCCGCAATCGCATGGCGGGCGAGCTCGATGTGCTCAGAACCACCCTGAACCAGGGTGCCGTGGGTGGGACGGCGCTCGCCGATTTCCTCACCGGTCCGCACCGCTATCTCGTGTTCGCTGCCAACAACGCGGAGATGCGCGCCGGATCCGGGATGTTCCTGTCGGTCGGTGAGTTGGAGACCGGGCCCGACGGGATTCATCTGGGTGACATGCGGTCGGTCACGGAGATCCTCCTGCCCAAAGACGCCGTGCCTGTCACCGGTGACCTGGCCGACCGGTGGGGGTGGTTGTCCCCCAGCGTCGACTGGCGCAACCTCATGACGTCGCCCCGTTTCGAAGCTGCCGCTCCTCTGGCCGCCCAGATGTGGGCTGCACTCGGGAACCGGCCCGTCGACGGCGTCCTCGCCCTCGACCCGGCGGCCCTGTCCGGGATGCTGGGTGCCTTCGGGCCCGTCGATGTCGGCGGGCGCCGGATCGATCAGGACAATGTCGAGGACGAGCTCCTCCACGGCCAGTACCTGCGCTATCCGGCCGATGCCGACGTCTCGCAGCGGCGGGACGAGTTGGGCGCCCTGGCTCGGGCCGTCTTCGACCAGCTCGACGCAGGGGGCTGGTCCGTCTCCCGCCTGGGCTCGGGCCTGGCCAGGGCTGCCGGCGGACGCCACCTGCTGCTCTGGTCGGCGCAACCCGCCGCCGAGACGGCATGGCAGACCCTCGGCGTGGACGGCGCCTTGCACCCCGACTCTCTCCTCGTGTCGGTCCTGAACCGGGGCGGCAACAAGCTCGACTGGTTCCTGCACGTCTCGTCCGATATCAGCGTCCGTTCCGTCGGCCGCGACAGCGAGGTCACCGTGACGATGCATCTGGACAACCGGGTACCGGACGGCGAGCCCACCGAGATCGCCGGGCCCGACATCCACAGCGGGGTCGGCGCCGGCGTCTATTTGGGGATCGTGACCGTCGATCTTCCCGCCGCCGCCCGCGACGCCCACTTCGACGGCGTCGAGGACCTGGCCGTGATCGGACCGGACGGTCCCAGCCAGGTCATCGGCTTCCAGCTCGACGTCCCCCAGGCGACGCAACGGACAGTGATCGCCCGGTTCCGGCTTCCCGGACGACGAGGTCCGCTGCGGGTTGAACCCTCGGCCCGGATACCGCCCGTCACGTGGACGAGCGGGCCGATTTCATGGTCGGAGAATTCTCCAAAATATTTCTCCTGGACCGCCTAGAGCTGTGTCATGATCTTGCCACGCAGAGTGAGTCCTGGGGAGGCAGCGTGCTGGGGAGAACCGTCCAACGAGTGGTCACCGGTACATCGTGCTGCGTGGTCGTTGTCCTCATGACGGCCTCGTCTGCATGGGCGCAGACCTACACGGGGGTCACGCCTCCGGGCCTGCGTGGGCCCGGGGCTCCTGCGGTCGTCACCCAGGCCCCGCCCGTGAGGTCTGTTCAGGTCGCCTCGGCGCCGGCGCCACACGTGTCGACCGCAGCAGGGCACAGCCTGGCCCTCACCGGGATGGACGTGATCGGCCTGGTGGTCCTCGCAGGCCTCCTCGTCCTCCTGGGCGTGGTCATCACCCGCACTACGCGTAGCCAGTCCCCTTCGTAGAAATCGAAGGCCTGGAAAGACTCGGGTTCACAACGCTGGGGGGAAGAGTCGTGTGGCTTGAAGCGAGTACCGCGCTCGCAGGCGGGGGCGAACGCAGTGGTTACCTCCATGTCGCCGGTAGGCGCCATACCGAGGGCAACCCGTTACCGTTGTTCGGTCGTTCGGTCAAGCGACTGGTCGATGTCGTCCTGGCCACGGTTTGCCTGGTTCTGAGCCTCCCGGTGCTGCTGGTCGTCGCCCTGGCTGTCCGCCGCGACAGCGCCGGCCCTGCGCTCTTCAAGCAGGTGCGGGTGGGGGCTGACGGCCGGCCGTTCACCCTCTTCAAGTTCCGTTCCATGGTGCACGGGAACGACGACGCCGAGCACCGCCGCTATGTGGCCCGGTTCATCCGCGGAAGTGCCGAGCGCAACGACGGGTTGTTCAAGCTCGTCGACGATCCCCGGGTCACCCGTGTGGGCCGCGTGCTTCGACGGACCAGCCTCGACGAGCTGCCACAGCTGTGGAACGTGCTCAGGGGGGAGATGAGCCTGATCGGCCCCCGGCCCCCGTTGCCCACCGAAGTGGCCCAGTACAGTGACGAAGCGTGGCAACGGCTCAGGGTCAAGCCCGGGCTGACGGGCCTGTGGCAGGTCAGCGGCAGGTCCAACCTGTCGTTCGACGAGATGGTCGCCCTCGACGTGCAGTACTGGCAGCAGTGGAGCCCCCTGCTCGACGTCACTATCCTCCTCAAGACGCCCAAGACCGTCCTCACCGGCGCAGGCAGCGCCTGAGTCCTTGAGGCGCAGAGCGCCTCGGACGACCCCCGCCGGTGACGACCGGGTGCTTCCCGTGGCCACCGATACACCGGCGACCGTGGGAGCATCGCTCACGGTCGCCTCTTGGACGATGGTGAGCCGGGTCACCGGGCTGATCAGGATCATCACCATCGCCGCCGTGCTCGGGCCCACGTACCTGGGAAACACCTTCCTGGCCGTCAACCAGTTCCCGAACCTCACCTTCCAGGCGCTCACCGGTTCGTTACTGCCGATGATGCTGGTGCCGCTGCTGGTCGGCCACGTCGACGTCGACGATCGCGAGGCGGCGGCGCGCATAGCGGGCGGGTTCCTGGGTCTGGCCATGGCCACCTTCGCCGTCATCACGGTGGCGTTGGTGGCCGCCGGTCCTGTCATCCTCCGTTTGCTCACCGCCGGCGTGGCCAGTTCCGCGGTTGCCGGGGACCAGCAGCGCGCCGGCTGGGTACTGATGGCGACAGTCATGCCCCAGGTGGTGCTCTACGGGATCGCCGGCACCGGTGAAGCCGTCATGAACGCCTGCGGGAAGTTCGCTCTCGCCGCTGCCGCTCCCTCCTTCGAGAACGTCGGGGTCATCGCCGTCATGGCTCTCACCGGCGTCATCTACGGGACCGGGAGGGGGATGGGACAGGCTCCCGGAGGGGAGCTGCTGCTGCTCGGCTTCGGTTCGACGGCGGCAGTGGTGCTGCACGCGGGGGCGCAGTGGTGGGGGGCCCGACGCCTCGGCATCACCCTGATCCCCCGGCTCGGCTGGCGTGATCCCGAAGTCCGCGTCCGGGCCCGGCGCATGCTGCCGTCGTTCGGGTACGCGGGCCTGAACTCGTTGCGGTACTTCGCCATGATGATCGTGGCCAACCGGGTTCCCGGGGGGGTGGTCGCCTTCCAGCTGGCGCTCAACTTCGTCTTCCTGCCGACCGGCCTGGGCGCCTGGCCCATCTCCGTGGCCATGCTCCCGGCGCTGTCGCGCTTCTACTTGGCCGGCGCGGCACAGCGGTTCCGCGACGAGGTGGTGAAGGGGGCCAGCCTCACCTTTTTCCTCATCGTTCCGGCCGTCGTGGCCTATGTCGTGCTGGCCCAGCCGTTGTCCCGCGCGGTGGCCTACGGCGAGATGAGCTCGCGCCTGGGCATCGCTCTCATCGCTGCGTCGCTGGCGTCGCTGGCCGTGGGGATGCTGGGGGAAGCTGCTTCGATCATCGGGACCCATGCCGCCTACGCCCGCCAGGACGTCCGATCGCCGTTCCACTCGATGGTCGTGCGCGTCGTGGTCTCTGCGGTCGGGATGATCGCCGCCCTGTTGTTCGTGCACGGGACCGCTGTCCTGGCGGTGCTCGGCCTGGCCGTGTCGGCCGGCAACATCGCCGGAGCCGTTCAGCTCGCCGGCGTCCTCAGGTTGCACTTGCCGCCGACGGGTGAACGGCTCTGGCGACCGCTGGGCCGGGCCGGTGGAGCCTCGGTGCTCATGGCCGGCCCCGTCTACGCCTGCTCCCGGTACCTCCCGCAGGTGCTGACGAGCCGCCTGGTCGTGCTCGTGGTGGCGGTGGTCGGAGGCCTGCTCGCCTACCTGGGACTTCAGCGGACGTGGCGTTCGCCGGAGCTGGACGCGCTGCGCGCCGGCGCCGGCCATCTTCTCGGGCGACCCTAGTATCGTGGCGTGAGCACCGAGGTCCTGCCTGAGCTCGATCTGCGGCGGTACCTCGACGGGCTGGTCCGGAGGAAGTTGACCGTCCTCGCGGTCGTGGCCCTGGCCGTGGCCACGGCTCTCGCCGTCTCGTTCAGCCAGAGCCCCCTCTACGAGGGCAAGGCCGACATCGTGCTCCACCTCTCGAGCGCCAGCTCCCTCTTCCCCGGTGGCACCGTTCAGACCCAACTGGATCCCAAGCTTTTGATCGACACCGAGATCAAGGTGATCGAGAGCAAGCCGGTACGAGACGCCGTGACCCGCGAACTGGGGCCCCACCAGAAGGTCTCGGCCGCCCGAGTTGACGAGACCCTGCTCATCGAGGTGGACGGGTTCGGGGGCTCGCCCAAACGGGCCGCGGCCATCGCCAATGCCTATGCCCGGGCGTATATCGACCGACGCCAACAACAAGGCGCCGACGAGCTGCGCGTCGCCGGGGGAGCCCTCCAGGCACAGATCGACGATCTCCAGAAGCAGATCGACCAGATCGACTCCCAGGTCAACGCCTCGCCGGCGGCCGACCGGGACGCGCTGCGGTCGACCCTCGCGGCCCGCCGCGACTCTCTCGCCAACCAACAGAGCCTGTTCCGCCAACGGCTCGACGAGCTCAGGGTCGACTCGGGGCTGACCTCGAGCGAGGTGCAGCTCGTCGCCCCAGCGACGCCTCCCAAGTCACCGGTGAAGCCCACCCCCGTACGCAACACTCTGCTCGCGCTCGTGGTCGGACTCATCTTCGGCATCGGGGTGGCGAGCGTGATCGAGTACTTCGACGACTCGATCCGTTCCACCGACGATGTCACCCGCCTGACGGATCTCCCGCTCCTCGGCGCCGTCCCCAGCTTCCAGGCCAAACAGGCGAGGTCGAGGCTCGCCCCGGCATCGATCTACGGCCAGGACTCCTCGGTGGACGAGGCCTACCGGTCGCTGCGGACGTCGGTCCAGCTGCTGGGCATGCCGCGGGCGCTCAAGACCTTGCAGTTCACCAGTGCAGGCCCCGGTGAAGGCAAGACCACGACCGTGGCCCAGTTGGCCCTGGCGGTGGCCGCCACCGGTCGCAGGGTCGTCGTTGTCGACGCCGACCTGCGTCGGCCGAGGCTGCACGAGGTGTTCGACGTCGCCAACGACGTGGGGTTCACCTCTGTCGTGCTCGGGGACCTACCGGTTCTCGAAGCCCTCCAGCCCGTCCCCGGCCATGACGCCATGATGGTCATGACGTCCGGCTCGCTCCCCAACAACCCCTCGGAGCTGTTGTCATTGAAGCGGACCTCCGAAGTCATCTTCGAGCTCGAGTCCAACTTCGACATGGTGCTCATCGATTCAGCGCCGGTGCTCCCGGTGACCGACTCCATCGTGCTCTCCTCCTGGGTGGAGGCCGTCATGATGCTCGCTGCGGTCGGCGTCACCAAACGACGCCACCTGCGCCGAGGTGTCCAGCTCCTGAACCAGGCCGAGTCTCCGCTCGTCGGCTCGGTGGTCGTGCGAGTTCCACCGGAGACGAAGTACGGGTACGACTACTACCGCAGCCCCGGAACGCCGGGCAGCGAGCACGATCAACCCGGGCGCAGGCGGGCAGCCGAGCCGGCCACGGGCCCGCCGACAGGGACCTGAGCCGCCGTCGCGCCAGCCATGACCGGTTCGGGATCGCCGGACCCGGGCACACCGGGATCGGGGCCGGCCCGGTACGTCACCCCCGCGAAGGTCACGGCGAGAAGTGAGAACAACAGGTCAGCCGCCCCTCGCAGGGTGAGATGGGGGTCGAACGTCATCAGTATGGCGATGACGACCAGGGCCGCGAAGGTGGCCATGGCGGCGGCGGCGGTGGCGTCGGCACGGGTGCGGGCTACCTGGACCGTTGTCCGCAGCGCGACCCACATGAACACCACGAAGGCCACGAAGAGCGGGGTCCCGCCGCTCCACAACAACCAGGTGTGGCCGCTTTCGATCCACACATAACCGGTGTGGAACGCCGGTGTGGCGATCCGGGGGGAGGGGCGCACCCCGAGGACGAAGTTGTAGTGGGAGAAGAGCTTCGGCCAGAAGTACTGCTGGAGGTTGTGGAGGCGGTCGGCCCAGGAGTTCGGCAGCGGCGATGACGAGCTCCGGTCGCTGAGCCGCCGGGCGATCACCGGTTGCAGGGCCAGACTGGCGACGGCCCCCATTGCGATCAAGGCGAGGAGCTTGCGGGTGAGGGTGTGGGTCAGCGCCCCGACAGTGACGACCACAGCCACCAGGGCGATGACGGCCGAGAACTCGCCCGACGCCAACCCCCCGAAGACAAAGAGGGCCGACGCGGCCTGGAGAAGGCGGCGCGGCCGGCCTCCCCGGGCCAGCCAGGCCAGGGCGATGGCCAGGTTGAACGCCATCACGTCGCCCGTTGCAACCGCGTTGGCCAACGTCGACGTGCCTCGGTTGATGTCGAGGCCGGTGTTGCTGCCGAACTGGGCGTACGTGTTGGCCAACAGCGCAGGGACGCCGAACAGCTTGAGTGACTGCAGCACGGCGATGATGGCCACGATGGCGGCCACGCCCATCGACACCCACAGGCAGCGTCGGACGTGCTGATCGGTGCGGATCCCGGCTCTCACGATGAGGAAGACGGCGTAGTACTTCACGAGCGTCAACGAGTACAGGAAGTCGTCACTGGTCACGGCTTTGCCCCTGATCGCCAACCAGACGAGGGGGAGGAGGCAGCTCGTGACGATGAGGCCCAGCAGGGCCCCGTCGACACGGGTCAGACGCCGATGCGAGTGGGCTCCGGACCACGAGCTGATCAGGCCCCTGGTCATGAGGGCGCCACCGAGCAGGAGCAGAACAGCCTCATTGGGCCGGAGCAGGGGAACCAGCGACGCCCGGTCGATCCCCACGATCAGTGGCGTCGACCCGATCAGCAGGTAGGGGGCCAGGGGAGGATGGACGACCACCGCAGCGAACACGGCGAGGCCCAGCAGGCCGAGAACCGTCAGCGTCGGTGCCAGCAGCAAGGCACCGGTCAACGCCACGGTGGCCGCTGCGACAACAAATGCGCCGCGCGCCGGGGTGAAGAGACGCTCGGCCCAGGCACGCGGATAGGCGTCGATCTCCGTACCTCCTCGATGCGACTCTATCGACGGCGGTCCCGGCGACAGGATCAGGGGCCCGAACCCGAGCCGAGTATGGCGTCGACGACCTGGCTGGTCACCGAGTCATCCACCCGCTGGTACCCGGCCGCGACCTTCCTCGTGACCACGAGTCGTTCCAGGTCCTCGCTGGAACGCAGATCGGTCATCTGCCCGCTGCGTAGCAACGCTCCGTCCACGCCGGCCATCCGGCCGCCGAACACGGTGTACGCGGGCGTGCCCAACACCACCGCCTCCCGGTTCATCGAGCCCCCGGCGCTGATGACGGCATCCGACCAGTACACGAGGTTCAACCCGTCCAGCAGCCCAGCGGGGATGACCACGTTGGGAAGGCCCAGTGATCGGATGCGCTCGGCCTGGGATCGGTACCGGGGAAGCAGGATCACGCTGACGTCCGGCTGGGCGGCGACGTGGGCCAGGACGTCATAGAAGAACTCGTTCTCGAACCGGTGGTACGTACTGCTCGTCGCCGGAGGGCGCATGACGGCGATCGCGTTCCCCCCCGGGATCCCGAGGGCCGTCAGCGAGGAGCGGAACCCGTCGTCAGGTACGAAGTCGACGAGCGAGACGGCCTCCTTCAGGCCGGAGAACACCACCACCCGGTCGGGCTGAGCGCCCTGGCGCCGCAGCATGGTGGTATCGAAGCCTTCGGGCACGATCACCCTGTGGGCCAAGCGGAAGGCCAGGTGGTTCGCAGGCTGGTACTCGTAATCGGCGACCGTCACGAACGGGATGCCGCAGGCCCTCGCCGCCAGTCCCTGGGCGTAGGAGTTGAAGCTCACCGCCAGGCCGGGTCGCCTCCGACGGGCCAGGCGGGCGAGCAGGGCCGCCCTCTTGGCGATCGCCCGCCCCTTGGCGGCCGTCGACCGGCCACCGTGCTCGCCGATCACCTCCACGTCGAAGCCACACGCGTCGGCGATGGCAACCGTCTCACCGTACTCACGCGCTGTCAGCCAGACGCGATGACCCGCATCCTGGAACCGTCGGATGAGCGGTCTGAAGAACAAGGGGTCGGGCGCAGTCGACAGGTCCACCCAGATCTCTCGGGGTATCGACGCCTGGCCCCCGTCACCCAAACCCGGCGAGCTCCGGCTTGTCGGACAAGAAGTACAGGGCCCATCCGAGCTCGTAGGAGCGGGACTCTCGGTTGATCGTCACCTCTTCGTTCGACACGAACCCCGCTGCCTCGTCCGTGACCAGTTGACGACGAGCCCGAAGATAGCGTTGGGCCCTGGCCGATAGGGCCTTGCGTTCGATGGAACGGTAGATGAAGAAGGGCTGTTCCTGGAACATCGGCGTCCCCAGCTGGTTGTTCCCTGCGACCCACGCCAGGCTGCGGCTGATCGCTCCCTCAGCGCCCGAGAGCCCTTCCTCCAGGGCCGGGAACAGGAAGAACACGGCCATGCTGTGCTGGTGGACGCTGAACACGGGGTAGATGTCGAGCGGTCGTGCATCCCGGCAACTGAGCAACCACGGCCATTCACCCCCCGGCCGTTGGCACGACAGCAGGGCGGTGGCTCCCCGGCGGAACAGTTCCATCGCCCGCCCGCAGTCAAAGGCTTGTCCATAGAGATAGACGGCGTGAACGTAGTAGACGCTTGCACCGAAGGAGACAATGGGACCGCGGGCTCTGGACGGGTCATGGCGTGGGATAGCTTCCCCAGGCTTGTGGTACTGCGTGCTCAAGACCTGAAAAAGACGGTGTGCCGTCGCCTCGGCTTCGGCGAAACCCCGTTGGGATGCTGCAATACATCCCCAGAGCGACCAGGTCAGGTCCTGGAGGTTCAACCTGCGGATCACGCCCTCATCGGACGTACGCTGTACCAACGTGCGCAGCACCCTGCGCGTTTCAGCCGAGTCATGATCGCTCTCGGCCAGCAGCGTCACCAGCAGGCCCAAGTCACCGAGATTCTGGATCTCTGTCTCGTGCAGTGAGAGGAACCTGGCCGTCATGGTCTCGACCTGTTGAAGAAACGGGTGAGATGGGTTGTGCTTTCTGGCTTCCTGCATGCCGAGCAGGCAGTTCACCGTCGAGCGGATGGTGCGAGAATGTGCGTAGACGCTCTCGTAACCGCCACCTTGAACGTGGGTCGTGAATGGGAACAAGGCAATGTCGTGGCGGTATACCCGTTCGAGAAAAGCCACCGAGCCCTCGCAGAGAACGTTCATCTGTCAACCGCACTCCGTTGGCCCCGCCCCCGGCCATGGCCCCCTGGGCGCGGTGTCGTCGGAACGCTTGGCATGCCGGAGGTACAGTAGCCCTTCGGTAACGGGCTGGCACGGGCCTCGGTCACGGACAGGGGTAAAGGGTGTCTGAGAGTACTCCATCATCGGATCAGTGCCCGGAGAACCAGCACCATTGGGAGCGGTTGGGTGCTTCCTACCGTCGGGGTTGGGAACCGCCTGCCAAGCAACTCTTGAGTCGCCGTGAGCTCGATTTCGTCGGTCGGCACCTGGACGACGCCAACCCGGGGACGGCACTGGACGTCGGCATAGGAAATGGCCGTATCCTCGACTTCCTGTTGAGCCGTACTGTCGACACCGTCTTCTACGGCGTCGACTTCGCCCAGGCTATGGTCGATGTGTGTCGGACTCGGTTTGCCGATGAGGCGAGGGTCGTCGAGCTCGCTCTATGTGACGTCGCGCGTGCGCCCGTTTCGTTCGACGCCCGGTTCGACTTCATCTCGGCCATCAGGGTCCTGAAATACAGCCCGAACTGGGATGATGTGCTGGGTTCTCTAGTCGAAAGGCTGGAGCCGGGTGGAATCCTTGTGTTCAGCATGCCGAACCGAATTTCCATCAACAGGTTCTCCAGGCCCTACTCGGTACCGTGGTACATGACCGCCCCGAAGGAGCTCCGTGATCGGTGTGAGACGCTGGGCGCTGCGATCCTCGAGGTGTGTGCCTTCCCCCGATTTCCCTACATCGCCTACCAGCATGCGCAGGGATGGGGAGTGAGATCGCTGCGGTCTGCCGAACGGGTCCTCACCGCCGCATGTGGCGACACGTTCCTCGGACGAGAGCTGTTCGTGGCCCTCCGAAAGGCGTAGGCAGCTGTATCCCGGCAGCGACGCCGGGGGTGGAGAAATCCTCCAGCGGAGTCCGGACCGCATCGTCAGCATCGAAGACGACGGCCTGGTCGTTCGCAAGAGCTTCGTCGGTCCGGACCGGAAGCTCACGCAGTGGGCCGCGACCGCAGAGTTCTCCAGGCTCGAACAGTTCGCGGCCGCCCTCGACAGGCTCGAGGGAGCGACCTGCCCGCGCCCGATCGAGCTGATCACGGGACCGGTGCCGGCGATCAGGATGGAGCTGGTGTCGGGCACCCCGCTGCTCATGCTCCTGCGAGCCGAGCCGCTGACCGGTCCGCTGCACGACCGGCTGGCCGACGCCGCCTCACGGGCCCTCGTGGCCTACGTGGACGCGGTGGGCGAGCCGTACCACGATTTTCAATTCGACAACATGCTCTATGACGCCGGGTCACGCTCGCTCGTGCTCGTCGACTTCGGGCTTCCGGATCACAAGGCGGTCGTCGTTGACGATGCGCTCCCGCTGGTCACGAGCCTCGGCAACCTGATCGGCTCGACCATCTTCCAGAGCGCACGCCCCAAGTGGCTCCTGGCCCGTCGCCAACACCGCCAGGCTGTCGAACTGGCGGCGACGATCGTGCACGACGTGGTCGCCACTGCCGGAGCGGAGATCCCCTCGGAGGTCCTCCGCCAACGGGCCGGCGCCGCCTACCGGCGATCCGCGTTCCAGGCTGGATGGGCCCGTACGGCCTGGTACAGCACCGCCGGGTACATGGTCGCCCGCCGCCTGCGGGTCGTCGACCTGACGTTCTCGCCGACGCGGCGACGGTCGTCAGCCGCCACATGAGCCTCCGCGCCACATGAGCCTTCCCATCCTGTCCGAGCCCTAGAAGCCGGGCAGCTCCCACGGTTGGGTCGACCGGTACCCCTTCACCTTGGTTATGTAGGTCTCGGCGCCGACATCGTGCCAGTTGCCCGAGTACCACTGTCCGACGCAGCCCCAGAGGTCACCGGCGCCGTAGGAGGCGTATCCGATGTCCCGCAGCCACCACATGTAGCCCTCGTAACAGATCCGATGGACGAGAAGGGAGACATCGAGGTTGAACGCGGCGGAGTCGCGTGACCACGAGAAGGTGCCGACCGGGTCGGAGGTCCACGTGACCTGGTGGATCCCGAAGCTGCGGGGACAGGGGACGACGTAGCCGGTCGGGCAGAGGCCGGCCTGGTAGGTGTAGTCGCCCAGCTGGCTCTGGTGCCACCAGGACTCGGCGGCGGCGATGGCCCGGACCACGTCTTCGTTGAAGCCCCACTTGCACGAAGCCCACTGGATGATCTCGTCGGTGGTGCCGGTGAAGTTGCCCGAGACCCTCGCTTCGAGCAGCCGGGTCCGGTTGTCATAGCCGACCTGGTCGTTCAGTGGGGTCAACGAGAAGCTGCCGGGCGGGGGGACGGTGGCGTTCGCCGTCGCGTTGTCGGGTCGGCTCTCGGCGGCGGGCCGGACCTGGCCGGCACAGGTCTCGTCCGACGGCAACGTCGAGCGAGGCCCGAGGGTCAGGAAACGACCGGCGGTGTCGGCGAAGGCTCCGGGTGGGGAGGCCCCCAACATCGGGATCATGACGGCGAGAACCGCCGCCCGAACACACATCCTCATGTGCCGTTCCCTCCCGCTGGGCGCGTCCCGGCCGAGGTGCCAGGACTTGGGGAGCACCACGGCGACGGCCGAGGCGGCGCTTCCGTGCCGCTGGCCAGCCTAGCGCGCTCGGATTCCGTCTCAATCGTCCGCTGGGCGGCTCAAGGAGCATCGCCTCGGTGCCGAAAACAGCCCTATGACGGCATGGAGTAGTTCCGGGCGGAGGATCCTGCTGTCGACCCTCGTCCTGGTGAGCAGCACCCTCGCTGCGGCCACGACCCACGCGAGTGCGACCACGGTTCGGTTCTCGACGCTCCCACCTGGGTCCACCCTGCCCACCGACGCGACCTGCGCCAGTCGGGTTCGAGCAGCCGTCGAACCCCGGCCCGACAACCGGACGGCAAACGCAACCGTGCCCTCACCGGGGAGCTTTGCCCTGAAGCCCCTGGGAGACCAGGTCGGCTACGACAACCGGACTCAGCAGCTCGAGGCGAGGGTGTCGGGCAACTTCACGGGCACCACCGACGAGATCATCCAGTGGGCTTCGTGCAAGTGGGGCTTCGACGAGGACCGAGTCCGGGCCATCGCCGCCACGGAGTCCTGGTGGCACCAGAGCCAGTTGGGTGACTACACGTCCAACCCCTCGTTGTGCCCGGCGGGCTACGTGATCCCCTGTCCGCGCAGCTTCGGGATCCACCAGGTCACGTGGAGCTCCGACCCGGTCGGTACCTTCCCCGGGTCCCGGAACTCGACCGCGTTCAACCTCGACGCCTCCCTCCTGGTCCATCGGATCTGTTTCGAGGGCTACATGTGGTGGTTGCGGGACATCGGTTACACGTCCTACGCCGCCGGCGACGAGTGGGGTTGCGTCGGACAGTGGTACTCGGGCAACTGGCACGACCAGGCGGCCCAGACGTACATCTCCAAGGTCAAGGGCTACGTGAGCACCAAGCCCTGGGCGCAGGCCAGCTTCTCGGAGGCGACGACAACGCCCACCACGGTCCCGGCCACGACGACAACGACGACGACAGTGCCTCCGCCGCCGACCACCGTCGCGACCTGCCCCTGCGTGCGCAACGACTTCGAGGACGGGACGGTCCAGGGCTGGTATCGCGGCTGGGGGTCTGTGGCGGTCGCCAACACCTCCTCCCCGACCAACACCGGCTCGCACGCCCTGGCCGTCAACCTAAGCCCGACGGGACCGGACTGGCCGGCGGTCCAACTGTCAGCACCCCCAGGGCTGGCAGTCGGCCAGCAGGTCAGCTACGCCGTTTACCAGCCGGCCGGTGCCACCCTGACCAGCGTCCAGCCCTACGTAGCCGACCTGAACTGGACCGACGTGTCCGTTCCCGCTGTCCGTCTGGTGACCGGTTGGAACCAGGTCGCATGGACCGTCCCTGCGGTCACGGGGATCAAGGGCATCGGTCTCATGCTGAACGATGACACCGGATGGCGCGGCCAGATCACACTCGACACTGTCCGCTGGTGACGTGTCGGCGCGCCGGCGGCGGGTAGATTGAGGGTGACCTGACGACCGTCATCCGATAAGGGGAGCACCTTGGGGCCTGCGGCTCACGTGATGTGAAGGGTGAGTCACCATGACGTTCTCACCGGATGAGATCGAGACGGCCCATTTCCTGCCCGCCCTCCGTGGATACGACAAGGACCACGTCGACTCCTTCCTGAAGACCGTCGCCGACGAGTTCCGGACGCTCCTCCACGTGGCCGAGAGCCGCGCCGACCCGTCCGACGCAGTCTTCAGGGACCTCGGGCAGCAGGTCGAGGGGGTGGCACGGGCAGCCGTCGAGGCGGCCGCCTCGATCCGCTCACGAGCCGAAGCGGAGGCGACTGACCTACGTCGCCAGGCGGAGACGGAGGCGTCCGACATCAGGATCTCCGCCCGCACCGAGCTCAGGGAGGCGGAGGAGAGCCGTCGGGTGGCCGAGGAGCAGGCGGCGGCGATGGTCGCCTCGGCGGAATCCCGGGCCGCCGAGCTCATCGAGCGAACCGAGCAGGACACAGTCGTGTTGCGCGCGACCGTGGACGGCGAGCTCGAACAGGTCAGGCGGTCCGCCGAACAGATCGTCACCGAGGCCCGCCTCGAAGCGTCGGCGCTGCTCGCCGCAGCCGCCGAGGAGCTCGAGGGCCGTCGGGCGGCGGCCGAGCGGGAGGTGGCCGACTCGAGGGCCTCGGTCGCCGAGGAGGCGCAACGGTGCGAGCGTGAGGCCCAGGCCGAGCGTGAGGAGCTGGCCCGCCTCCGGGCCGCGGCACGCACCGAATCCGACGAGATGATCGCCGCGGCACGTCGCGAGTCTGCTGACCTGGTGGCGACTGCGGATGCCCGGATGGCGGCGGCCGCCCTCCAGGCCGCGGCCGCCGAGCAGGTGATCGAGCAGGCCGAGGTTCGGGCCGCCGCCATCGTGTCGAGGGCGCACGGCGATGCCGCGGAGATCGTGGAGCTCGACGAGGCGGAAATGGCCGAGCGGCGAGCCTCGGGCGAGCGGGAGGTGAACGAGCTGACGCGGCTGGCCGAGGAGCAGGTAATGGTGCTGCGGGCTTCGGCCGCCGAGGAACTCGACCAGGCTCGGCGGACGGCCGACGAGGTCCTCACCGAGGCCGCCGCGCTGCGAGCGACAGCGCAACGGGAGGCGGCGGAGTTACGCGCCGACTCCGGCTCCGATGCGGATCGGGCCATGGCCGCGATCCAGGACGAGCGGGACCTCATCGCCGGGCTTCGCGGTGTGGCCGAGGACGAGCGCGAGGAGATCCTGGCCCGGGCTCGAACGGAAGCCGCAGATCTGGTCGCCGCGGCATCCGCCGAGGCCGCAGCCATGATGGAAGCCGCCCAAGAAGAGCTCCGGGTCGCCCAGGAACTGGAGGCCGCCGCCGCTAGTGGTGTCCGGGCCATGCGCGAGCTGTTCGAACGCGAGGCCGCTGAGCTGCAATCGGCGGCCTCCGCGGGAGCCGCTGACCCGGACTCGCCCGGGGCCGATGCCCGCGACGGCGCCGGGGGCCAAACCCGGTTGGGATAGCGTCTGCGCCTTGATGAAGGCCCTCCACAGCTTCACCGTGCAGCCCCGGATCGCCGAGGCTCTGGCCCCTCTCCAGGAGCTGGCCCTGAACCTGCGCTGGACATGGGAGCAGAGCGCCCAGGCCGTCTTCCGGGCCGTCGACGCCGAGGCATGGGAGGCCGGCGGTCACGATCCCCTGGCCCTGCTCCGCACGGTCGGCCAGGGACGCCTCGACGCCCTGGCCGGTGATTCCCGGTTCCTGTCGATCCTGACCACGGCTCACGACGACCTCCGTCACCACCTCGAGTCCGACCTGTGGTTCCAACGGGGTGACCACGAGCTGGCAAGCGTGGCCTACTTCTCCCC
>JBPCNP010000003.1:0-28757 GCA_051001215.1 Acidimicrobiales bacterium | reverse complement strand
CTGGCCGAGAAGCCCTACTTCGGGCTGGCCTGCTACATCGGCCTGGGCTGGCTCGTCCTCGTCGCCCTACCCGGCCTGACCCGCCAGCTCACCCCCACCCACGTGGGCCTTCTCGTGGCCGGGGGCCTGGCCTACACCGTCGGGGCGGTGGTCCTCGGCCTCAACCGTCCCAACCCCTATCCCCGGATCTTCGGGTACCACGAGATCTGGCACGTGCTCGTCATCGTGGCCTGCTCGTGCCACTACGTCACCATCTACTCGGTGGTCCACGCCGGCGTCTGAGGTTCAGACGAGGTGCCCGTAGGCGACGAGGGTGGCAACGACGACCAGGGCCACGATGCCCAGCCCGAGCGCAGCGGTCATCCCGTCGGCGTAGAAGGGCCGCACGAGGTAGTGGGCGATGAAGCCGTCCGGGTAGACGGTGTCGCCGGCGACGGTGCGCAGGTGCTTTTCGAGGTCGGTGAGCGGGCAGTCGCGACCGCCGAGGTAGATGACGGCGCTGACGACGAGGGTCAGGACGTGAGCCACGGCGATGCCGGGCCACCACCAGGCCAGGAACCCCCCGACGAGGAGGAAGGCGACGAACACACCGTGGAAGGCCACCACGGCGTCGGCGGCCAGGCTCAGAGACCGTCGGCGGTCAGGAGGCGCTGATGTCGGCTGCGTGCCGGCGATCGTACCTAGTTCGAGTACGGCCAGGCCAGCAGGCCACCGCCGGCAGGCGGGGCGAGGATCATGGACTCGTTGCCCTGGGCATCGACGCGGACCACGGCTTTGGCCACGTAGTTGCCCTGGGTCGTGCGGCCCGTGCCGTCGGTGGCCTCTTTGGGCTCGCGCTCGAACGCGTCCCACGCCGCTCGAGCCGAGCTGTGACTGCTGATCACCGGGCCTGCCTTGGGCTCCACCCAACGGTTCGTCAGTGCCCTGACCTCATACACGACCCCCTGTTCCGGTGCCGCGGGCTTCTCGGTGTTTTCCATGATTACCTCTCGCAGTGTATTGCCTCTTTCTGATTCTACTACAAGTGGCTTGGTACCTATTGACCACAGAATCCCGTTGGCCATTTCCGCGAGGCGGTGACCAGAGGCGGCCCTCTCTTGGCCCCTCTTGTGCGGAGTGCGATGATGGCACCTGTCGAGGTGAAGGGAGCAGGGCCATGAAGGTCGCCGATGTGCTCAAGGCGAAGGGTGCCGATGTCCTCACGATTCCCCGAGACGCCGGGGTGGAGGAGGCGGTGCAAAAGCTCAAGGCCGGGCGCGTCGGGGCCCTGGTGGTGTCCGACGACGGCAGGCGGGTGCGAGGCCTGCTCTCCGAGCGCGACATCGTGCGCGCCGTCGCCGACCACGGGGCCAAGGTGTTCAAGCTGCACGTGCGTGACGTCATGTCCCCCGCGGTTGTGACGTGCACGCCCGACGAGGGCATCAAGTCGGTCATGGTGCAGATGACGAACCACCGGAGCCGCCACATCCCGGTGGTCGACAGCGGCACGCTCGCCGGCATCATCAGCATCGGCGACATCGTCAAGAACCGCCTGGACGAGCTCGAGCTCGAGACCAACGTCCTGCGCGACTCCTACATCGCCCGCCACTGAACGGGCGCCGCCGGGCCCGCGCCCGTCGGTGTACGAGCCGGCGGCGTTCCGCTCGACCAGGCATGGTTAGCACCATCCCTGTGCCCAGGGAGGTGTCCCACAAGCCGCCGACAGCTGCTGCCCTAGAAGGTGGCGGCGGCGCAAGTCTGGCCCGACCTGCCCCCACCCACGGTGTTCTTCACCCCGGCGTCGGTGGGCGCCGGGACGTTGGTGGTGCAGGTCAGGGCACCGTTGATCCGGTTCCCCGATATCGTCGTTTTCACGCGGTTGGCGCTGGCCGTCACCGCTCCGGCGATGTGGTTCCCGGCCAGCTTCACGCCGGCCAGGTTGGCGTTGAGCGTCACCGCTCCGTCGATGTTGTTGGCCGGGCAAGCCGCCGTACCCCCGATGAGAACCGCGCCTTTGGCTCCGGTGGCCGAGATGGCGCCCCGGATGGTCTTGCTGCCGCAGAAGTCGAAGGTGAGGTAACCCGACTTCAGGGTGACGGCCCCGGTGATGATCGAACCGACCACCGAGAGCGAACCGCCGGGAGCGACGTTGACGGCGCCGTCCTGCACGGCGTTGCGCAGGCACAGCTTCTGGTTGGCGGCCACGTTGAGGACGCCGGTGTGGGAGCCGGTGACGGTCCGCGTGCAGGCCGTCGCCGCGTGGGCGGTCAGCGGCGCGAGGGTCCACATGGCCGGGAGGGCAAGGGCCCCGGCGAGGATGGCGACGACGCCTTGGCGGATCCGTCGGGGGTGGGTGTTCATGGGAGCTCTCCTCTGCGAGACGCTTCGAGTGGTTGTCGGAAGGCCGAGCGGCGGGCCTACGCCATCGTCAACGACCTGGTCGAAGCGGGCTACATCGTCAAGAAGAAGGACGGCCGCCGCAACCGCTACCAGATCCAGGCCGACCGGCCGTTGCCCGAGCCCGTCGGCCGCGATCGGACCGTCGGGGAGATCCTGGACCTCCTGGTCGAGGCCGGCCCCCCGCCGACGCCGAGCCTGAGCAGCCGCTCCTCGCTCCCCGCTTCTCGCCACGCCGAGCCCAGCTCGTGGACGCGCATCATGTCAGTCGACCCGCTCTGGCCGGCCAGGCGGCGGGGCCCAGCGTGCAGACGATCTTGGCCCGCCCGCCTCGTGAGGCCTTCCTGGCCGATCGGAGTGGTCGTCATCAGGCCAGGCGGGGGGCGATGGCTTCGGCGTCGATGCCGTAGGTGGCGATGGCGTCGGTCACCTCCTCGCCCTTGGCGTCGCCCATGTCGGCCAGCGCCTTGAGCACGGCCACCACCAGGTGGGCGGCGTCGGTCTCGAAGTGGCGGCGAAGGGCGGCACGGGTGTCGGAGCGCCCGTAGCCGTCGGTGCCGAGCGAGCTGAAGTGCCCGGGGACCCAGCGGGCCACCTGATCGGGGACCAGCTTCATGAAGTCGCTCACCGCCACGACCGGGCCGTCACTGGCCGAGAGCACCTCGGTGACGTACGGCGTGCGGGCCGCCTCGGTGGGGTGCAGGCGGTTCCATCGCTCGACGTCGAGGGCATCCTCGCGCAGGGTCTTGTACGAGGTGACGCTCCACAGCTCGGCGGCCACGTTGTGGTCGGCCGCCAGCAATCGCTGCGCCTCCCGGGCCGCGCCCTGAGCCGAGCCACTGAACAGGATGACCGTCGGTCGGCCCTCGCTCGCGGTCGGGGTGTCGCTCGCGGTCGGGGTGCCGTCGGCCGTCGGGGTGCCGTCGGCCGTCGGTGTGACGGCCGGGGCGAAGCGGTAGATGCCCCGCAGGATCCCCTCGTCGACGGTGTCGGTGCCGGCGGGACCGGCCAACCCCTCGGGCATGGCCGGCATGGCGTAGTTCTCGTTGTAGAGGGTGAGGTAGAAGAAGACGTCCTCGGGCTCGGGGCCGTACATCCGGGCCAGACCGCTGCGCACGATGGTGGCCACCTCGTAGGCGAACGCGGGGTCGTAGGCGGCCAGGTTGGGCACGGTGGAGGCCAGGACCAGGTTGTGCCCGTCCTCGTGCTGGAGCCCCTCGCCGTTGAGGGTGGTGCGCCCCGCCGTCGCCCCCAGGAGGAAGCCCCGGCCCCGCATGTCGCCGACGGCCCAGATGGCGTCGCCCACCCGCTGGAACCCGAACATCGAGTAGAAGACGTAGAACGGCACCATGTGCTCGCCCCACGTGGCATACGACGTGCTGGCGGCGGTGAAGCTGGCCATGGAGCCGGCCTCGGTGATGCCCTCCTCGAGGATCTGGCCCTGGGGGCTCTCGCGGTAGGACAGCTGCATGGAGCCGTCGACGGGGTCGTAGCGCTGGCCGGCGTGGGCGTAGATCTTCACCGACGCGAACAGCGAGTCCATACCGAAGGTGCGGGCCTCGTCGGGGATGATGGGCACGATCCGCGAGCCGATGGTGGCGTCTTTGAGCAGACCCTTGAGCAGCATGGTGAAGCCCATGGTGGTGGACACGGGCCGATCGTCGGACCCGCCCAGGAACTCGGTGAACACGCCCGGGTCGGGCTGGCCGATGGGCTCGGCCCGCGTCATGCGCCGGGGTAGCGAGCCGCCCAGGTTCCGGCGGTGGGCGATGAGATAGTCGTCCTCCACCGAGCCCCGTGGCGGGCGGTAGTAGGCGGCCACGTTCGACTCGGGCACGTCGTCGGGCACCTCGTGCTCGGGCGGCAGGTCGTCGACGGCACCGGGCACGCCCAGGCGCTGGCGCAACGAGCCCATCTGGGCCGGGTTCATCTTCTTGATCTGGTGGGCGGCGTTGCGACCCTCGATCTCGGGCCCGAGGCACCACCCCTTCACCGTCTTGGCCAGCACGACCGTGGGCTTGCCCTTGTGCTCGACCGCGGCCCGGTAGGCGGCGTAGAGCTTGGTGTGGTCGTGGCCACCGCGGCGCATGTCGGCCAGCTCGTCGTCGGAGAGGTGGGCGACCATGGCCGCCAGGCGTGGGTCGGGGCCGAACAGGTGCTCGCGCAGGTAGGCGCCCGACTCCACCGCGTACTTCTGGAATTCGCCGTCGACCGTGGCCTCCAGCTTGTCGAGGAGCACGCCGCCGGTGTCGGCCGCCAGCAGCGGGTCCCACTCGGAGCCCCAGACCACCTTGATCACGTTCCAGCCCGCGCCCCGGAACACGCCCTCGAGCTCCTGGACGATCTTGCTGTTGCCCCGCACCGGCCCGTCGAGGCGGGCCAGGTTGCAGTTGACGACGAACGTGAGGTTGTCGAGCTCCTCGCGTGCCGCCAGGGGAAGGGCGGTGAGGGTCTCGGGCTCGTCGCACTCGCCGTCGCCCAGGAAGCACCACACCCGCGACGCCGAGGTGTCGGCGATGCCCCGGTGCAGCAGGTAGCGATTGAACCGGGCCTGGTACACGGCGTTGATCGGCCCGAGCCCCATCGACACGGTGGGGAACTCCCAGAACTCGGGCATCAGCCGGGGGTGGGGGTAGCTGGACAGGCCGGTGCCGCCGACCTCGCGCCGGAAGCCATCGAGGTCGTCCTCGGTCAGGCGGCCCTCGAGGTAGGCCCGGGCGTAGATGCCGGGGGAGGCGTGGCCCTGGAAGAAGACCTGGTCACCGGCGCCACCGTCGTCCTTGGCCCGGAAGAAGTGGTTGAAGCCCACCTCGTAGAGCGACGCCGAGGAGGCGAAGGTCGACAGGTGCCCGCCGATGCCGTCGGAGGCGCTGTTGGCCCTGCTGACCATGGCCGCCGCATTCCAGCGCACCAGGGCCCGGATGCGCCCCTCGATGGCTTCGTCACCGGGGAAGTGGGGCTCCTGGTCGGGCGAGATGCTGTTCAGGTACGGGGTGGTGACGCTGCCGGAGAACCCCACGCCGAGCTCGTTGGCCAGCTCGAGCTGCTTGGCCAGCAGGAACCGGGCCCGGCTCTTGCCGTGGGTCTGGATGACGGCCTCGATGGAGTCGACCCACTCCTGGGTCTCCTCCGCGTCGGTGTCGGGCAGTTGGTGGCTGACCCGGTCCGAGATGAGCTCGCTCATGGGCGCTGTGCCTGTCGTGAGCTGCGCTCCTCCGCTTCGCTGCGGTGCTCGCTCATGAGCCTCGCGTCACCTTCAGGAGGGCGGCGTCGCCCTGGCCGCCGCCGCCGCACAGGGCGGCCGCGCCCAGCCCGCCGCCCCGGCGCGCCAGCTCGTCGACCAGGGTGATCACCAACCGGGCTCCCGAGGCGCCGATGGGATGTCCGTAGGCGATGGCCCCGCCGTTGACGTTGACCACGTCGTCGCCGATGCCCAGATCGCTCGTCGACGCCAGGGCCACAGCGGCGAAGGCCTCGTTGATCTCGAAGAGGTCGACATCGCCCAGGCTGAGGTCGCTCAGCTGCAGGGCCCGGGTGATGGCCCGGGAGGGCTGGGTGAGCAACGAGGCGTCGGGACCGGCAACCATGCCGTAGCCGACGATCTCGGCACGCGAGGCGAGGCCCAGCTCGACCCGCTTGGCCTCGCTCATGACCACGACGGCGGCGGCCCCGTCCGAGAGCTGTGAGGCGTTCCCGGCGGTGACGGTGCCGGTGGGGGAGAAGGCCGGTCGCAGCCGGCCCAGGGTCTCGACCGTGGTGCCGGGGCGGACGCCCTCGTCGGACTCCACCATGAGCGGGTCACCCTTGCGTTGGGGGATCGACACGGCGGCCAGCTCGGTGGCCAGGCGGCCCTCCTTGGTGGCGGTGGCGGCCCGTTCGTGGCTGCGGGCGGCCAGGTCGTCCTGGGCTTCACGCGAGATGGACGACTGCTGGGCGTAGCCGTCGGTGCCGGCGCCCATGTGCACGTCGTCGAACCCGCACCACAGGCCGTCGTGGACCAGGGAGTCGACGGCGGTGACGTCGCCCAGGCGGAAGCCGGCCCGGGCCCCGGGTAGCAAATAGGGAGCATTGGTCATCGACTCCATGCCGCCCGCCACCACGATGTCGGCCTCGCCCGCTTGGATCATCTGGTCGGCCAGGTGGATGGCGTAGAGCCCCGACAGGCAGACCTTGTTCACGGTGAGGCCGGGGACCTCCATGGGCACGCCCGCCCTCACTGCCGCCTGGCGGGCCGAGTTCTGCCCGGTACCCGCCTGCAGGACCTGTCCCATGATGACGTGGTCGACATCGGCCGCATCGATGCCGCCCCGTTCGAGGGCGGCACTGATGGCGAGGGCGCCCAGCTCCACCCCCGACAACGACGCCAGGGCGCCGCCGATCTTGCCGATCGGGGTTCGGGCGGAAGCGATGAGATGGGATGCGGGCATTGCGAGAGTCCTCTCGGGATGTGGACGAGTTGATCGCGCGAAGGGCTCGGCGCGGGGTTCGGCGAGCAGTTCGGGCGTGCGACCGGCGCGGGCGGGCGACGCGGGTTCAGTGCCGGTGTCAGCGTGAGCTGGCGGTGTTTTCGTAGTCGTAGAAGCCGTCGCCGCTCTTGCGGCCCAACTGGCCGGCGGTGACCATGTGGCGCAGCAACGGGGCGGCCACACATGCCGGCTCCCGGCGTTCCTCGTAGAGCGTGTCGAGGATGGCCACGCTGGTGTCCATGCCGACCAGGTCGAGGAGCTGGAACGGTCCCAGCGGGAAGCCGCAGCCGCCGCGCATGGCCGTGTCGATGTCGTCCTTGGACGCCACGCTGCTCTCGAGCATGCGGACGGCACCGTTGAGGTAGGGGAACAGCAGGGCGTTCACGATGAACCCGGCCTGGTCCTTGACCCGCACCGGCGTCTTGCCGCACTCGGTGGCGAAGCTCCACACCGTGTCGATGGTGTCCTCGGACGTGGTGAGGGCGGGCACCACCTCGATGAGCGGCATCACCGGGGCGGGGTTGAAGAAGTGCAGCCCGCAGACCCGGTCGGGCCGCAGCACCGACATGGCCAGCTCGACCACGGGAAGGGTGGAGGTGTTGGTGGCCAGGATGGCCTCCTCGCCACAGATGCCGTCGAGCTCGGCGAGCACCTGCTGCTTGGCGGCCAGGTCTTCGACGACCGACTCGATCACCAGGTCACACAGCTCCAGCTCGCCGAGGTCGGTGACCGCTCGGACCCTCGACAGGGTGGCGTCGCGCTCGTCGGCCGACAGCTTGTCCTTGTCGACCAGACGGGCCAGCGACTTCTCCATGGTGGTCACGCAACCGTCGGCACTGGCCTTCGACCGGCCGCGCACGACCACCTCGAAGCCCGCTCGTGCTGCCACCTCGGCGATTCCGGCACCCATCATCCCGGTGCCGATGACTCCTACTCGCTTGATGTTCATCGTCTCTTCCGATCGTCGCGTCGTCGTGTCTGGACGTTGCGGTGCACACTGCGTTCGGAGATCCACAACCATGTGCGGCGCGAGAGTGGTGCGGCGTGCCATGGACTGCGTACGACGGCCGTAGCCGTGAATCTCCGCGAACGGGGCGCGTTCGCATCCCTGAAAAACGCCGGGAAACGTTAGAGCAGCGACTCGCATGACGCCTGAGAAATGGAGCTGCCGCCCGAACTCTACGTTCGAACGTACCCCCTACCCTAGTGCTGAAACATGTCGGGGAAATGCACCGCCCATTACGACCGTGTGAAGAAGTCCGTGCCGCGCCGCTCAGCCGAGGTCGTATTCGTAGAACCCCCGGCCTCGCTTTCGCCCGAGCAGGCCGGCTTCGCACATCCGGGCCAGCAGCGGCGGGGGGGCGAACAGGGGCTCTTTGAACTCCTCGTAGAGCGAGCGGGCCACGGCCTGCACGGTGTCGAGACCGACGAGATCGCACAGGGCCAGGGGGCCCATGGGATGGGCGCAGCCCTCGACCATGGCCGCGTCGATGTCGGCGGCGGTGGCGAAGCCCGACTCCATCATGCGGACGGCCGAGAGGAGGTAGGGGATCAGCAGGGCGTTGACGATGAACCCGGCCCGGTCCTTCGACCACACCACCTTCTTGCCCAGGGCGGTGCCGGCGAAGTCGGATGCCCGTCCGGCTGTCTCGTCGCTGGTGAGCAGGGAGGGGACCAGTTCCACCAACCCCATCACCGGCACGGGGTTGAAGAAGTGGATGCCCACCACCTGCTGGGGTCGACCGGTGGCCATGGCCAGCTTCATGATCGGGATCGACGAGGTGTTGGAGGCGAGGATGGTGTCGCCGCCGACCACCTTGTCCAAGGTGGAGAACACGTTCATCTTGGCGTCGAGGTCCTCGACCACCGCCTCCACGATCAGTTGGCGGTCGGCCAGGTCGGCCAGGTCGGTGCTGAAACGGATGCGGTCCAGCGATTCCGTCCGGTCGGCGTCGTCGAGCTTGCCCCGGCGGCTGGCCCGCTCCAGTGAGGACTCGATGCGCTTGCGGCCCTGGTCGAGCGCCACCGGGTCCACCTCGGCCACGATGACCTCGAGGCCGGCCCGGGCGCACACCTCGGCGATGCCCGAGCCCATGAGCCCACACCCCACCACGCCGACGCGCGTCACGGGCTCGGCCCAGGGCGACGACCCGGTCGTGAACGTGGGCTCAGCCATGGATGTACGTCCCCGGTGCCTCGGCGATGGGTGGATAGGTCGCGCTCCCCATGGCAGCCGGCGGCTGACGTTTCCCGGCCCGGGTGGCGATCCAGTCGGCCCAGTCCTCCCACCACGAGCCCTGGACCTCGGTGGCGCCGGCCAGCCAGTCGTCGGCCAGGGCGGGCTTGTCGTCGTTCATCCAACGCTTCGGCTTGGGGCCGGGGGGGTTGACGATGCCCGCCACATGGCCCGACGAGGTCAGCACGAAACGCACCGGGGCGTCGAGCAACTGGGTGATGGCGTAGGAGGACTTCCACGGGACGATGTGATCCTGGACGGCGGCCACGACGTAGACCTCGGCGCTGATGTCGCCCAGGTGCAGCCGGGTGCCGGCCAGGGTCATCTTGTCGGTGGCCAGCTCGTTCTTCACGTAACACGACCGCAGGTAGAACGAGTGCATGGCCGCCGGCAGGCGGATGCCGTCGGCGTTCCACGCCAGGATGTCGAAGGCGGGAGGGCTCTCGCCCATCAACCAGTTGCTGGCCACGTAGTTCCAGACCAGCTCGTTGGCCCGCAGGGAGTTGAAGATGTTGCCCATGTCGGCGGCGTCGACGAAGCCCTTCTCGGCCATGCGCTTCTCCTGGCGGCGGACCGACACGGGGTCGGTGAACGCGCCGAGAGGGCCCGGCTCACTGAAGTCGACCAGGGTGTTCAACAGGGTGGCGGTGCGCACCCGGCGGTCGTCGGCCGCGGCCAAATAGGCCAGGAGAGCCACGGTGAGGGTGCCGCCGACGCACAGCCCGGCCATGTTCACCTCGTCGGCACCGGTGATGTCGCCGACGATGTCGAGGGCCTGGCGGGGACCGTTGATGAGGTAGTCGTCGAGGGTGACGCCGCGCATCGACTCGTCGGGGTTGCGGTAGCTGATGACGAAGACGGTGTGGCCCCGTTGCACGGCCCACTCCACGAAACTGCGTCCCGGAGCCAGGTCCATGATGTAGTACTTGTTGATCCAGGGCGGGCTGAGCAGCAGCGGAACTTCGAAGACCGTGTCGGTCTGGGCGCCGTACTGGATGAGCTCCATGATCTCGTTGCGGAACACCACCTTGCCCGGCGTCACCGCCAGGTCGCGGCCGAGCTCGAAGGCGGTGTTGTCGACCTGACGGGGCCAGCCGCCGTTGGTGGCCACGTCGTTGCAGAAGTTGCCCACACCCCGCAGCACGCTCTCGCCTCTGGTCTCGATGGCCTTGCGGATGGCGGCTGGGTTGGAGAGGAAGAAGTTGGTGGGGCTGAGGGCGTCGACGATGAGCCCGACGGCGAAGGCGGCCTTGTCGGCTGTCCGCTCGTCGAGGTTCCCGGCGGTGGCCAACTCGTGCATGAGGCCGGACCAGGCCAGGTAGCCCTGGCGCTCGGCGAAGAACCAGGGGCTGCGCTCCCACGCCGGGTCGGCGAACCGACGGTCCTTGGGATCGGGTTCCAGCGACGGGGGCGGCGTGACGCCCAGGGCGCGGGCGGCCACGCCAGGAGCGCCGGCCAGCAGCCGGCCGGTGAAGCGCAGTCCCGCCTGCCAGGTGCCGATCGGGTCGGCGACGATGGCGGCACCGACCCGGCCCAGGGCCAGTCCGAACGACATAGGGTCGTGGCGCGCGATGAACTCGGCTTCGGGCCCGAGCGCCTCGGCGGCCGCCTCGGCCCGGCCGTCGGCCCCGTCACCATCGGTCACGTCGCCATCGGTCCCGTCGCCGTTGGCGGACGTCGTGGTCGCATTGTTCTTCGTCGTCGTCGCTCTGGCGGTCGTCGTGATGGCTCGTCTCTGTGGTCGTGGCGTCATGGTTCCCTCCGGGATGCCCGGTGTTCGCTTGACAAAGCTAGCACGACCGCTGCATACTTAGCACAACACACGCAAGAGGACACAGGAGAGAACATGGCTCAGAACACGAACACGAACACCACCGCAACCCAGGACCAGATCATCGGCGCCATCCGTACCAGCCAGGAAGCCACTGTCGAGGCCTACAAGAGCTGGGCCAAGACCTTCACTACGGTAACGCCTTCGCTGTTCGAGGCCGTCCCGCCCAAGTTCGACAACTTCTTCGGGTTCGCCGAGAAGCTCTACACGGCCCAGAAGGACTTCTCGCTCGGCCTGTTCGAAGCTGCTGCGGAGATGAGCAAGGACCTGCCCGACACGGCCAAGCGTGCGACCGCCGCCGCGGAGAACGCCCGGTCGGCCGCAAGCAAGTAGACGAGCTGTGCCCGTCAGTCGGGCAGTGCACGCACCACGCAACGAGAGGGGCCCGACGGGCCTCTCTCGTTCGTCTAACTTCTGATCGATGGCGAACGACGCCTGGCAGGACCGGCTCGAAGCGCTCGGTGGCTTCATCCGGGCCCAGCGCCAGCTCTCCCACCTCACCCTGAGGCAGATGGCGGAGCTGACCCGGGTGTCCAATCCGTACCTCAGCCAGATCGAGCGCGGGCTCCACGAGCCGTCGATGCGGGTGCTGGGCTCGATCGCCGCGGCACTGAACCTGTCAACCGAGACCCTGCTGGGTCAGGCCGGTCTGTTGGGCGACGACGACAAGGCCGAGGGCGCCGCGGCCCGGACGACGATCGCCATCCGGACCGACCCCAACCTGACCGAGCCCCAGAAGGAAGCCCTGCTCGGCGTCTACCGCAGCTTCGTCGCCGAAGAGGACTGAGCGCGTCGGCCGCGCGGGCGGTTATCTGGCCGGGAAGGACGCGTAGTAGCGGTACACGATGTCGGCCACGCAACCGGGCTTGGTGGCCCCGTCGACCTCGAAGGTGAGGCGGAAGGTGGCCTGCACGGCACTACCGGTGTTCTCCACGGCGGCCACCTCGACACCGGCCCGGATTCGGGAGCCGACGGGAACGGGTGCCGGGTAGCGCACCCGGTTGGACCCGTAGTTGAGGACGAGCTCGGCACCGTCGACGGTGACCACCTCGTCGAGGAACACCGTGGCCAACGACAGGGTGAAGTAGCCGAACGAGATCGTCCCGCCGAAGGGACCGGCTTTGGCCCGCTCGGGATCGACGTGGATCCACTGCTCGTCGCCGGTGAGCTTGGCGAAGGTGTCGACGTCGTCCTGTGTGATGGTGCGCCACGAGCTGTGCCCGAGCGTGTCACCGAGCTTCGAGCCCAGGTCGGCCAGGCCGATCACGGCGGGTGTCACGAGGTAGGACCGAGCATGGTTTGCCTCCGGGTGCGATGTGACCGGCAACCTAGCCGTCAACGGCGGCAGAGCCCCACGGCGGCGGCCAGATCAGATCCGGGTGGCGGCGACCAGATCAGATCCGGGTGGCGGCGACCAGCCAGGCCCGTATGCCCTCGGAGTCGGTGAGGATCTCGATGGTCGCCGCTTCGATGGAGTCGACCCGCCACCCCCGGGCGAAGGCGGCGGTGATCTCGTCCTCGGTCACGCCGTGCACCCGTCCCCAGTCGCCCGGTTGGCGGTCGCTCAAGCACAACAGGAAGCAGCGCCCGCCGGCGACCAGCACCGACGCCAGGGTGTCCACGTAGGCGGCGTGGTGACGTACAGGTCGTCCGGCCCCCTCGCGTCCAGCCGCCAGGGTGGGAACGGGTGGGGAAGTCGTTCATGGCCCGGGCGGGCGGCGCCGGGGGCGCAGCTTGGCCAGATGCGACCGTAGGCCCCGCGGATGCTCACCGTTTCGCAGCCGTTCGAGGAAGCCGTCGGCCTCCTCCCGGCTCATCCCTCCGTCGGCCACCGCCGCGTCGAGCCGGGCGCCGGCGTGCCTGAGACGGATGTCGCCCACGGCCTGTTCGCTCTCCTGGGGCCCGGTGGCGGCGCGCAGACGCGCCGCCTCGTCGTCGGTGACTCGGCCCGATTCGACCATATGGTCGAGCCGCTCCAGGAGGCGCCGGTGGGTGTTCGGGTCGGCCTGGTTGCCGAGGTCATCGCGGTCATCAGCCATGGACGCCAATTTATCGAGACATAGTGTCACTGTCAATCCGCAATGTAGGTACCGCGACCCGGCGTACGATGTAGCAGTGCCCAAGCTGTGGAGCGAGACGATCGAGACCCACCGCCGTGAGGTGCGGGACGCCATCGTCGAGACCACCGCGTCCCTTGTGGCCGAGAACGGCCTGCGGGCGGTGACCATGTCGCGCATCGCCGAGGACACCGGCATCGGGCGGGCCACGCTGTACAAGTACTTCCCCGACGTCGGGGCGATCCTCGTCGCCTGGCACGAACGTCACGTCACCGACCACCTCGACCATCTGGTGGCGCTGCGCGACCGGGCGGGCGACGCCGGTGGGGCGCTCGAGGCTGTCCTCGGGGCCTACGCCCTGATCGTCCACGAGGCGGCCCACCAGCACCACGGCGCCGACCTGGCCGCCCTCGTGCACCAGGGTGACCATGTCGGCCGGGCCCGGCACCAGCTCAGCCGCTTCGTCCGCGATTTGGTGGCCGAGGCGGCCGCGACCGGTCAGGTGCGCGACGACGTCGCCCCCGACGAGCTGGCCGGCTACTGCCTCCACGCCCTGGCCGCCGCCAGCACCCTGGCGTCGAAGGCGGCCGTGCGCCGCCTCGTCGCCGTCATCCTGGCCGGCCTGCGCCCGGCCGGGGGCCCGCCGATGCAGGCCTGGTGACCCCGCCGGTGGCATGCACCCTCGACGCCGGCGAGATGCCCGGGCGAGTGCAGGCGTGGCGTGACCTCGGCGTCCACGTGCTCGACCGCACGGTGGTCGACGGTGCAACGAGGCTCGAGCTCGATGCGTCCACGCCGCTGGATGAGGTGGTGCGCCTGGTCGCCGCCGAGCAACGGTGCTGCAGCTTGTTCGCCTTCGCCCTCACCGTGGACGACCGGGGCCCGGCCATCGAGGTACGGGCGCCTCCCGAAGCTCAGTCCATGGTGGATGCCCTGTTCGCCGAGGCCGGTTGACCGAGCCGACGGGAGCGCGCCGGCGACCGTCAACCCCGGCATCTTTCCTAGCGGGCTCCCAGCTTGGCCTGGGCGTCGTGCCAGGCCCAGCGAGGAGCCTGTGCGCCTCGCCCCCCTTCGACCCGGAGACCTCATGCTGCCATTGCCGTGCCCGATCGCCAAAGCCTTCGGTCGGCGCTGTGCCGCGAGGCAGCCCGTCGGAGCGCAGCCCCGTTCAGTCTCCACGGAGCCGTGGCGATGACGGCAGGGCTGCAGGAGCGGCGCGCGCCGGAAGCGCCGGCGCCGGTCGCCGCCCGACCTGCTCCCCGGCGCGCGCCCCCGATTGCGGTCCTGGCGACGATCTCCGCCGGAGCTGTTGCGGCGATCGGCCTGTGGTGGATCAACACGCCGGCGATCCACGGACTGGGCGACTGGCTGACCAACGCCGGGCGCATCACCGGGCTGCTGGCCGGCTACGGGGTGGTCGTGCTCGTCGCCCTGATGGCGCGCATCCCACCGCTCGAGCGTGGCATCGGCGCCGACCAGCTGGCCCGCTGGCACTCCAAGGGTGGGCGCTACACGGTCAGCCTGGTGGTCGCCCACGGCCTGCTGATCATCTGGGGCTATGCAGTGACCGCCCATACCTCGGTCGTCAGCCAGACCAACACGTTGATCATGAGCTATCCCGACGTGCTGGCGGCGACCGTCGGCGGGTTGCTCCTCGTCGGTGTCGGCATCTCGTCGGCACGCGCCGCCCGCCGGCGATTCCGCTACGAGACCTGGTACTACCTGCATCTCTACACCTACCTGGCCGTGGCCCTGGCCTTCAGCCACCAGTTCTCCACCGGAGCGGAGTTCATGGACAACACCTGGGCGCGGGTGCTGTGGGGCGCCATGTACGCCGGCGTCGGCGCCGCCGTCGTGTGGTACCGGGCCGTCACGCCCGTGCGCCAAGCCGTCCGCCACCGCATGCGGGTGTTGTCGGTCCACCCCGAAGGGCCGGGCATGGTCAGCGTGGTGATCGGTGGCGAGCACCTCGACGAGCTGGCCGTCGAGTCGGGCCAGTTCTTCCGGTTCCGGTTCCTCTGCCGTGGTCTGTGGTGGGCCTCGTCGCCGTACTCGCTGTCGGCGGGCCCGCAGCCGGACCGGCTCCGGATCACGGTCAAGGCCCTGGGTGACCACAGCCGGGCCCTGGCCGGGGTGCACCCCGGCACGAGGGTGTTCGCCGAGGGGCCCTACGGGGCGGTGACCGCCGCCGTCCGCCGGCGCCGCAAGGTGCTGCTCATCGGGGCCGGCATCGGCATCACGCCGCTGCGGGCGCTGTTCGAGACCATCCCCGCCGGTCCGGGCGACCTCACCCTGGTGTACCGGGCCAGCAGCAACGCCGACATCGTCTTTCGCGACGAGCTGGCCGCCCTCGCCCGCCAGCGCGGTGCGCACGTGCGCTTCGCCATCGGGCGACGCGCCGAGCTCGGCTACGACCCGCTGTCGGCTGCCAGCCTGGCTGTCAACGTCCCCGATCTCGTCCACCACGACGTCTATGTGTGCGGCCCGACCGGTATGACCACCGCCGTCATCGACGCCCTGCGCAGCGCCGGCCTCCGACGCCGCCAGATCCACCACGAGTCCTTCGAGCTCTGAGCCGGGACGAAGGGAGCCCATCGTGCGACGAGTCATCCTGGCGGGGGTCACCACGGTCATCGGCCTGATCCTGCTGCTGTCGTTCAAGACCCATCCCGGACCGACGACGCTGGCGACGCCACCGGCGGCCATCAGCCCGTCGACCACCTCGACCGGCTCGACGGCCGGCTCGACGTCCCGCTCCGCCCGTCCGTCGGCCACCACCGCGACCACACCGGTGTCCGGGGCGCCGGCGTCGGGGGCGACGAAGACGGTGACCGGTGTCGCGGTCCGCACCCGCTACGGGCCCGTACAGGTCGAGGTCACCGTCGCCAACGGCCGGGTCACCGCCGTCGACGCCATCGTGTACCCCACCCAGAGCTCGCGTGACCGCCAGATCAACGCCCGTGCCATCCCGCAGCTCGACAACGAGGTGCTGGCCGCCCAGAACGCCAGGATCGACACTGTCTCGGGCGCGACGTACACCTCCACCGGCTTCGTCACCTCGCTGCAGAGCGCCCTCGCCCAGGCAGGTCTGGCATGACGGCGCCCGCAGTCGGTGACCGGCCCCGAACGCTGCACGTCGAGCACTGCATGGGAACCGTGTTCACCATCGACATCCGTGATCCCGGAAGGTGGGGCGGCGCCATCGGCGAGGCCGTCGCCTGGTTGCACCGGGTCGACGAGGTGTTCAGCACCTACCGGGCCGACAGCGACATCAGCCGCATCCGCCGCCGCGAGCTGGCCGTCGAGGACGCCGCCCCCGACGTCGCCGCCGTCGTCGACCTCTGCGCCGTGATCGAGGCCGAGTCCGACGGCTACTTCACCGCCTTCTGGGACACCGAGATCGACCCCACCGGCCTCGTCAAGGGATGGGCGATCGAACAGGCCAGCCGTCTTCTGGCCGCCCGGGGCAGCCACAACCACACCGTCAACGGCGGTGGCGACGTCCAGCTGGCGGGTGGGCCCGCCCCCGGCCGGCCGTGGCGCGTCGGGATCAGCGACCCGCTCGACCGCACCCGTGTCCTCAGGGTCGTCGAGGGGTCCGACTTCGCCGTGGCCACGTCGGGGACGGCCGAACGGGGGGCCCACATCGTCAACCCGGTCACCGGTGCCGCCGCCGGCGAACTGGCGAGCGTCACCGTCGTCGGCCGCTCGCTCACGCGGTGCGACGCCTACGCCACCGCCGCCTTCGCACGGGGACGTGGCGCCCGCCGTTGGGTCGAAGGCGTACCCGACCACGAAGCTCTGATCGTCTCCGCCCACGGCCTGGTGACCCAGACCGCCGGCCTCCCCGTGGTCACCCCCGCAGCCACCCCGGAGGTCCCGTCCAGCGTCAGGTGACACCGCCGCGCGCGTCCGTCGGGCGGAGGGAGCCGAAGAAGTCCCAGCCACGCGGTCGGCGGCGGGGGTGGCTCCGTCCGCGGCGGGCCAGGCATGGCTGCCGCCCCGGTAGATGCCCCTCGACGGCGGTTCAGGAACACGACACCGACCCGCCGGGGACTCGTCCCGGCCGGATGCGGTGTATTTCGGCACTTGGCGGTAGCTCTTCAGGGTGTCAAGTCGGCGTGCCGTACCGGTGCACACCGCGCTACGGAGAGGGCGGCTCACATGTATCCCGCAACGCACATGCTCGGCGCGCAGCGCAACGGGCTGAACCATGTGTCGATGAACATGGGCGGCTTCAACCGGGCTTCCGGACCTATCCGCGGCACCAACTACCCGACCTATTCCAACGCCCTCCTCGACTGGTACCAGGCCAAGAACGTGAGCTCGGTACGGCTGATGTTCACCTGGGAGGCGGTCCAGTCGAGCCTCGATGGGCCGGTCCCGGCCAACGGCGCCGGCTACGTCGACTACTGGGCCGATCTCATGGGCGTCGTCACGCGCTTGCTGGCCCGTGGCATCTACGTGACCCTCGCGCCCTGGCAGTTCAACCCGGCGTCCGGCGACACCGACATCGTCTACGACGGCGTCGCCATCACCGCGCCACACTTCGCCGACTTCTGGGGCAGGTTCGCCGCCGCCGTCAACGGCGTCACCAGCAACGACCAGCGCGTCGGGTTCGATCTGATGAACGAACCGCACACCCACCTCGAGTCGGGAGACAAGCCGGGGGACATCGGCATCAGCCTCGCCGGCTGGTTCGCCTGCGCCCAGGCGGCCGTCACCGCGATCCGCGGCTCCGGAGCCACCAACACGATCTTCGTCCCGGGCATGGCCTACACCGCGGCGAAGTCCTTCACCACCAACGGCAGCTCGACGGAGTGGTCCAACCTGGTCGACCCCCAGAACAACATGGCGGTCACCGTGCATCTCTACACCGGGTTGGGCTCGGCCAGTGCGACCGTGCTCGGCGACGACTGTTCCGCCCTGGTCGGGTGGGCCCGGCTCCATGGGTTCAAGGTGCACGTCGGCGAGGCCGCCATCGACGCCGGCCCCAACGGTAGGGCCCAATTCGGCAGCACGTTTGCCATCGCCCAGCAGCAGTGGGCTGAGTGGAGGAGCTTCTGCACGCTCAACAGCGATGTCGTGGTCGGGTGGGACTGGTGGGGGAGCTCTGCTCCGGGTTGGTGGAACCAGGGTGACTCGTTCGATCCCGAAGGGTTCCACTGGGGCCTCACCCTCGATGACGGGGCGACGCAGACCGTCTACATGGACCTGATCGAGTCCACCCTCGCGATTCCGGCACCGATCATCCGCGACAACCCGGCCGATTCCGGTGTTGAACCGAACGCGACCACCACCGTCGGCTGGGAGAGCTCCGACGTGTGGGTCCGGCAGTCCGCTGACGGCGTCACCGTCGGCGAGCCCATCCTGGGAGGTCAGCCGAGCGTCGTGTACGTGCGAGTCACCAACATCGGTCTGGCGCCGAGCGACGGCAACCTGGTCGTCAGGCTGGCGTGGGCCAAGGCCCAAGCCGGACTGTCCTGGCCCGCCCCGTGGGACGGTGTGAACCCGAAGCTCGGTGGCGAGGTCGCCCCCGCCGAGCCGGTCGGCGTGATCCAGCCCGGCCAGAGCGCGCTCATCACGTTCGTCTGGCCCGCCACGCCAGATCCGGCGGACTACGGCGGCGACGGGCACTTCTGCCTACTGGCGACGGTCACCACCCTGGCCGCCCCGGCCTTCGCCGGCTTCCAAGGGCCCGACCTGAACCAGAACGTCCTCAACTCGTCCAAGGTGGCGTGGCGGAACCTCCACATCGTCCCCGTCGCCAGGGACGCCAAGATGGGCAACGTCGTCGTGGCCAACCAGACGAGGCAGGTGATGGTTGCCCGAATCGCCTTCGAGGTGCTGGACGACGGCGGCATGGCGGTCGATCCGGCGCGAGGCAGGCTCGTGCTCACTCCCGACGAGACCGCCCTGGAGAAGCTTCGCCAGCGTCCCGACGACGGGCCCGACCTTGAGGGGCTGGGCGACGGCGGCTTCGTGCTCCGCGACGTCGGGAAGGGCATCCCGGAGTTGGACGTCGAGCCCGGCGAGCTCCTCACCTTCGGGTTCGACTACGCGTCCGAGGGAGAGGCCACGGGGTATGCCGTGCGGGTGACCCAGTTCGGGGTGGCCGACGGTGCCCGCACCCCGATCGGCGGCCAGACCTTCGTCGCCGGCGAGGTGCTGGGGTTCACCGTCGGGGACAACGACTGACGTCTTGACTTCTACGTAGCCCGCATGGAGCAGCCGTCCGTCGAGGCATCCGAGCAGCCGGCGCGCTGCTGAGCGGGAAAGGCCGGGATCAAGACCGGGGACGTGGAGGCGCTTTCTCAGACAGGCGTTGATCTGCGTGCGGGGTGGTGGCGGTCGTGTCCTGCGGTGGTAGTGCGTCCATCACAGGCGTCGGCTCGTCGGTGCTGGCCCGGCGCCGCCTCCACGCCGACAACCAGTCGCGGCCCTGGCCCCAGACCGATGCGGGTCCGTCGTTGCTCACCGGGCGGCTGGCCACCGTCGTCGCCTACCTTCCGATGATGGGGCTCCTTCCACTCGACGACACGGGCGAAGCCGTCCGGACGGCACCTCCCGCCTGCCCACCATGCCGGCCGAGCTGCGCGGCCGGGCCGTCCTCGTGCCAGCCCTCCACCGGCACCTACTCGCCGTGACGGCGCGTGGCTGGTGGGCCGACGCCGCCTTCATCGCCAGGTCCAGACCTCGAGTGGTCGCTCGTCGTCAGCCGGGCCGCCCACCCGCGGCGGCGGGCGAGCGCCAGGGCCGGACCGGGCTTCCTGGAACATGTCAGCGGGCCGGGTACGGTCCCCAGTGAGGTCCTCGCCGCCCTCGATGGAGGTGCGATCGCCGCCGTCGACCTGGCCTATCGTGCCAGCCGACGAATCGGCGTGGGGCGACGCTGAGGTCGATCGCGTCCGAGGTCGCCGAGCAGATCCCGAGCGCTGTCCCTGAGGAGCTGAGCCATCGACCTTCGCCGTTCTGTCGTCCCCGCACTACGCCGCCGGGCTCCGTCACGATATGCGTTGCCGCCGAGCGCATGGGCGGCAGCGTGGATGTGAACCAGTTTCTCCAAGAGGGTGCGCCCGGGGTGAAGGACCAAAGCGTCGAACGGTGCGAGATCGGCGAACTCACTGAGCTGACGATCAGGAGCGGCCCGCCTCGTAGATGAGTGGTCGGCCTTCTCCCGTCCCGCCAGGAAATCGGCAACCAGCTGCGCGTGCTCCTCGTCCACGGCGTCGACCGCCAGCAGGTTGCGCGACGACCACTCGATGAGCGAACCAAGCCCCTTCAGCTCCTCGGCGATCTCATCCCGCGGATGGAACGACTCACCAAGCCATACCCGGACCACGAAGCGGCCCGGCGGCTCGACCATCTTGGCCACCACCTACGTGCGGTCACCCTTCGGCGACGTGACCACGATGTCGCCGAGGGCGACGTCGAAGAGGAAGAACGGGGTGCAGCAGATCTCGAAACGATCGTCGCCAATCTGCTTGGCGAAGAGCTGCTCGAATCGCCGAGGCCGATCCTTTTCGGGAAGTTCCGCCGGCCACCCGCCTTCGAAGCCAGGCGGCGGGTTGACCGGGAAGTCGCGAGCGCCCTTCGACGCGTTGTACCAACCGCACGTCGTCTGCGCGTTGTCGAGAGTCGCGTTCCCACCACCCGGACGTAGAGTGCCGGTGAGCTCGAAGGCCGGGTGGCGGGGCGTCGTGTCACAACTCGAGGGCCTTGTTGCCGGCGCCATTGCGACGGGAATCGACCCGTCTGGGCCCGTCACGGGTCGTCACGGCCCAGTGGAACGGCACGCAGGCGAGACTGAGTCGAGGCTGCGGACAACTCGATCGCCGGCCCGCCCGATGTCGGGTCGTTGCTGGTCAAGCCAGCTCGGGTCGTCCTCCTCTCGGATACCGATCGGGAAGCCGGCGGCGGTGAAGTCGACCACGAACATCCGCTCTCCATAGATGTCCATCCAACCTGGTACGCCTGGGCCCGGCTCGACCGCCGTCTCTGTGCGACGCGGCCTGGGATGGCGTCGCCGGCCGGTCACGTACTGGTCGCTGGGGCGGGGAGGTCAGGAATAAGGCCCCGCCGGCGGGCTTCGTCCTGGATGTGAGGCGGCATGGTGCGGGCGTCCACGATGAAGCCGTCGATCTCGATCAGCCACGCCGTCGGATGGCGCAGGAGGAGATCGCGACGACAGAACTCGACGTCGAGCTGGTGGAGGCCCAGGGCTCGGCGGATCACCTTGGCCTTGTTCGCCATCGTCGACTTGGGGACACCGGTGAGCGTGCTCAGGTCGTCGCCGGTGAGGTGTGGCACCTGGGATCGGTCGAAGAGGAAGTTGCATTGTCCCACCGTGTAGATGGCGGTCGCGGCCCAGATGCGCAGGTCGCCCCGATCGAGCGGCGACGGGCGCTTCCGGGCGAGCTTGGCCACAAGCCGCCGGCACAGCTCGGCGTACTCGTCGTCGAGGTGCTCGGCGCAGAACCCGTCGGTGAGGGCGAAGATCTGGGCGACCTCGTCGCGTAACCCCTTGGGGACCTTCAATTCGACACATGGGTCCGGCATGACGAAACGATATCGAGGGGCCCCGGCCCGAGCGCGGATCGCGCCCAGAGGAAAGTCGCCGAGCCCTGTCGGTGGTAGGAGGAGGGGTTTCGATCCGCGAGGAGGCTGGTGTATGCCGAACCGTCGAGCTTGGACGTACAACCCGCACTCGGGTGGCAAGAAGATCCCCGAACCCGTGCGCCGGAGCACCGAACGCCGCATCACGGCGTTCGCGGCCGAGCACTACGGCGGCCGTTACCGCGAGCTGGCCATCCGTTTCCACGGCCAGTTCTGCTACGTGGATGCGTTCGTGGACCCCCAACCCCTGCCGCCCGGTCCCAGCGACGAGACCGCCGAGGAGTGCCAGGTCCGACTCCGGGACACCCCCCTCCACCTCTGCCGGCTGCGCTTCAACGGCGACGCCGACCGCTGGACGTTCGCGTTCTACGGCTATTCCTCGGAGACTTACGAGCCCTCCCCTTTCTCGACCGGGGGCGACCACGGCACACCGGAGGAGGCATTCGACCTCTCCGCCGGGGCATACCTGACCTAGCCCGAGGTCGCCGTACCGGTTCCCCCATCTGCTGCGTAGGCTGATGAGTATGAGCGAGCAGCGCGACGACAACGTGACGGCGGCAGCGACGCTGTTGGCGATCGACGAGCTGGCCCGGCTGCAGCACGCCGTCGAGGTTCACGGTCTGGGCGAGTTCGCCGCGGACATCTGGGAGTCGGACGGGGAGCTCGACGAGTTCTTGGCCGACCTCCACTCGTCTCGCAATTCCTCGTTCGGCTGATCCGGGCGTGGTCGACGTCGTCATCGACACGGACGTCGCCTCGGTCATTTCAAAAGGCCCGTGCTCCCGAGTGGGTACACCGCCACGTCGTCGGCGCGCGTGTCTGGCTCACCTTCGTCGCAGTCGGCGAGCTGTGGAAATGGGCCGAGGTTCGAAGTTGGGGTGAGGCCAACCAGTCCAAGTTGAGGGGCGTGGATCGCAGCGCGACCCGTCCTGCCCTACGACGCCGAGATCGCACGGACGTGGGCGAGGATGTCCGCCGGGGCGCAGCTGCGGGGACGACCGAGACCCCAGAACGACACCTGGATCGCCGCCTGCTGCGTCCGGCACGGTCTGCCGCTTGTGACGCTGAACACCAGGGCTTCGCACCGTTCGTCGAGCACGACGGGCTCGTCCTGCTCACCCAGGCCAACTGATCCGGAGCAGGGCTGGCGGCGACCCGGAGCCCAGGTGGCGCGCCTTGTCGCCGACCGCTGGCTGCAGTGGTCACAAGTTGGTCACAAACGATGCGAATCAGGGCACCAGCAGCCGGCCCCGCACCGGTCGTCGAAATCGCGTTTGCCCTGTTCAGAGCACATGTGCGGCATCGAACGGCACCGTTCATCACCCGAGCAACCGGAGTTCAAGTCCTGTCTTGCCCTCGCCATTCGCCGCGACCGCGGGAGGGCCTACCGCCACCGTCGTCAAGATTGCGGTTCGAAATCGAGCGTCAACTGGCTTGCCCGCCAAGGTCGGACTGCGGCCGTAGCTGCCGTCGTTCGAGCAGCTTGTCCCACGCGTCGACTGCATGCGGTAGCGACGGCCGTACGGCGTGTCGATAGCCCTGCGTCGTTCGGGTATATCGACGTGGCCGGCCGGGTCGGCCACCTTCACCAGGTCGTCGACGTCGTTGAACGACAGCATCCGGCTCCGGCTGGGCCCGGGGTCGAGCGACCGGGCACGAAGGTCGAGGAGCCGGTCGAGGTCCGCCTGGGTGTCGGACTTCTCGACCCGTTCGACCTTGCGGCGGGATCCGTCCGGGAATCGCACCCACGCCATCCATCGTCCTGCTGTTGCATTCCACCGCACGGTGGGCCGACGAGCCATCGCCCGTGCCTCCGGACGTAGCCAACTTCCGAAAGGCTCGGTTCAATCTAGCTACGTCGGGGGATCCCTATCAACCGAGCGGTCACGCAAGCCGCTGACCAGGACTTTCGTGGTGGAGACGACCGGACTCGAACCGGCGACCCCCTGCTTGCAAAGCAGGTGCTCTAGCCATCTGAGCTACGTCCCCTGGCCTGCGGCGTCTCCCGGGAAGGGTGGCCAACCGCGGAACGGCCTCGGCCCAGGGTAGCCGTCGGACCACCGACGGGTTTGGTGGCACCCGGGCGGTGGGTAGGCGAGGCTGCAGCCGGGGCGGTCGCTCGACGCGGGCGGCGGGACAACGGCGCAGGCGTGGACGAGGAGAACGCGATGGTGGCAGAGATCGTTGACCGGGTGGCAGCGCGACGTGGTCGGGGCCGCTGCCGGGCGAGGATGGGCAAGGCTGTGGTTCTGTCGGCGTCGGTGCTGGTGGCCACCGCGAGTGCAACCGCAACGGCCATGATCGGGGCGGGTTCGGCGGCGGCGGCCACCACGGCCCACATCACCTCGGTCAAGACCACCGGGACGCCGGCGAACCCGACGATCGTCGTGACGGGTAGCGGGTTCGGCAACCAGCCCCAGCCCAACCCGAGCTTCCACCCCGAGGGCCACAACGGGTGCCCCGATCTCCCCCGCGCCGACAACGGGTTCAACTTCGGTAACCACATCTTCTTCTCCGACCTCAACGCTGCGAGGGGGATGCCCGATTGGACCGCAGGCCAGGCCAACAAGACCTTCTTCGACTGCGTCGGCCTCATCATCGACAAGTGGACCAACCAGAAGATCGTCTTCCACTTCGGCAACGCCTACGACAAGCACCTGCCCGAGAACTTCTACATCCTGACCAACGGTGACCCCATCCAGTTGACCGTGAACGGGGCGACCTTCAAGACGAGGGCGAGGTTCTGACCGACTTGACCCCCGACGGCGCCGGCTCACCGGCTGACCCCCCGCCAGCGACCCGGGTGGCCCGTTACAGCATGGCGATGAGCCGTTCGAGACTCAGGGGGGCGACGCCCGGGCGTCGACCGAGCAACCTGTTCAGCTCGTCCTGGATGGCGTTGGCCCGCGCCACCAGGCCGTCGGTGACGTCGCCGAATGACAGCATGCGGTTGCCGTCGGGGACCATGGCTCCGAACATCTGGTTGATGTCGGTCATGCCCGCCTGGGTCAGCTTGTCGAGGAGGAAGCGGTAGGTGCTCAGCGCCCGGCCGAACTCGTCCTGGCGGCGGTAGAACTCCCAGAGCAGGCGGAAGGGCACGTAGGTCCCCAACTCGGAGCGGGTCTCATCACCGCCTTCACCGGTGATGAACACGTCGATGCACCGCTCGATGAGCCGGGTCGGCGCGGCACAGACGCGTTTGGTCTCCGCCCGCCTGAAGTGGCCGTGCTCCTCGGCGAACTCCACCACTTCACTGGCCGTGATCGTGCGCGACGGCGGCCCGGCCCGGTTCAACAGGTCGACGGCTGCGGAGAACACCCCGCGGCTGGCCTTGAAGATCGAGGCGATGTAGGTGGGCAACTGCCCATGCGGTGGCACCGGGTCCTGGCCCCGGTAGAACAGCACCAGCGGCAGGGTGATGCCGAGGTTGCTGACGTCGAAGAACGCCTGCACCGTGCTGCGGCGGCTCGGGTGGACCCGCAGGTAGTTCTCGGTCAACCAGGCGAACCCGTTCAGGATCTCCGCCGTGTCCTGGCGCAGGGCCTCGTAGGCGGACACGTTCATCGTGCCGCCCTGCCGGGACGGTGAGTCCTGGTAGGGGCAGTCGACGGTCTTCATTGCCACCCCGGCCTGCTGGGCCCGACGCCGGGCCTTTCGCGGCGCCGAGTCCTCCAGGAGCAGCCGGCCACTGGTGTCGGTCTGGTCGCGGATGGTGAGCAGATCACCCAGTCCAAGTCCCGGGAGCCTCGGGCCGATGTCGGAGAATGAGGTCACTGGTTCGCGCGCCACCCGGCGGGCATAGATCCTAGCGCCAGGTCGACGAGGCTTCGCTGGCGGCCCGAGTGCCTCCGCCTTCCTCTAGAGGCGGCGCTACTGTACGAGAGGCCAACGGGGGCCATTCCCAAATGGTGGGGAAGTTCCAGAAGTGGGCGATTGCACCGATCCGCACAACTCGTCGCATTTCGTACTTTTCGCCGCAAGCTGAGGACCGCAGGACAGACCGCAGCGGGCGAGCCGCTCTTCACATTCGGTCCGGTTCGGCTCGTCCTGCCCGACGGCTCTGACCACTTCTATCCGATTGCGGCCTGCTCGCGGTGCTCGGACACCTTCCGATTCCCCGAGCCCGTCCGCACCGAGTCGGATCTAGCGGTGAGCAGCCAGCCGCACTTGTGTCCGACGTGTGCACAGATGCCCATCGACGGATCCTCGATTGCGCGTTCTCGCGTGGGCCACGCGCGGCCATCGACCGACGAGGCAGGCTCGTCTTCTAATGCTGCCGATGAGCCCGAAACCGGGGTGGGCCAGGGCGGTGTGGGCTTCGTCGGCCAAGGCGCGTCCAGTCACGCCCACGATCGTCTCGGGGACGAGGTGACCGAGGTTCTGCGTTCGGCCATGGCGCGGGCGGAGAAGATCGAGGCCGATGCCGCCCGAGCTGCCGCCAGGCGGTTGGACGACGCCGAACAGGAGGCCTCACGCAGGCGGGCTGCGGTCGCCCAAGCTCAGGACGAGGCCGATCGTGATCGTGATCGTGATCGGGCCGCGGCCCTGCGGGTCGAGCGGGAAGAGGCGATCGCCGGCCGTGAGGAGCAGCTCGGCATTCTCCGGGCCGAAGCCGAGCTGCGTGCATCGGCGTTCCTCGGCCAGGCCGAGGCCGAGGCCGCGCGAGTTCGAGAAGCCGTCGCCGAGGAGCTGGCGCAGGCCCACGCCATTCTCGACCAAGCCAAGGCCCAAGCGGTGGTGATCCGCCAAGTGGCCGACGCCGACGCCGCCCACGCCCGCAGCGTCGCCGCCGAGACGATGCGGGCGCCAGAAGAGGAACTGGAAACGGCGGTGGGCTTGCGGATCGCCGAACAACAGCTGCCATCGAGGGGCCCAACCGGCCTGCCGGGGACTACCGAGGCTCAGGCCCGGGGCCGCCCCGACTGATGCCGAGAATTGCCTCGGTCACGGGAACGAAGGAGGACGCGTCGAGCCCGTCGTCGAGGACCAGGACACCCTCGGCACGTCCCCGGGCCTGAGCCAGGGGGAGGGCCAGGTCGTTGACGTCGGCGATGGCCAGCGTGGGGATCCCGGCCTCGATGGCGGCACCGGCGAACCCATGGTCGGCCACCACCAGGTCGACCCGGGCCGGCCCGCCGACCTCGGCCAGCATGGCCTCCATGTAGTGGGAGTGGTGGGTGTGATGGAGGGCGACGCCCTGGAACACGGTGGCCACGCCATCCAGGTAGCGGAGCGAGCACGGCCGTCCCCCGGCCGTCGTGAGCTTCGGGCCGGCCCCCTCGAGGGGGCGCAGCACGGTGATCCCGGCGGCGGTGAGTGCCCGGGCCACCGCCCCGTAGTGGGCGAGCAGGGCGAAGGGGTGGCCGGTGGCGACGAGGACCCGCCCGGTCCCGGCCGTCCGGAGGCGGGTGAGGACCGAGCGCTGGTGGGCGATCGCCCCGAGGGCAGCGTCAGGATCGATGAATGCCCCCCCGTCGGCATTCGCGGGGCCGTCAGGGCGACCGCCGGCGGCCCGCATGGCGGCCACGACGTCGTGGAAGGTCGCCCGTTTCCAGTCCGAGAGCCCGAAGGTGTAGCCGGCCCGACCAGCGAGGAGGCGACCGATGTTGTCGAGGCAGTTGTCGACGGTCGTGGCCACGTCGCCGGCCAGGCCGGACGACACCAGATGGCGCCTGAGGGAGTCGGTGTCGGTGTCGCTGGCGGTGGGCTGGGGTGAGGCCATCGGCCCATCCTCGCCCGGATTCATGGCTCGGTCACGCCCCGACCGGCACCCGAACGGGGGCCGAATTAGAAGAGTAGCAACCGCTGCTTGACAGATTAGGAAGGATAGAGTTCACTTTGTCCATGTCCAATGACGAACGACGTAAGATTCTCGCTGCCGTCGCCGGTGGTCTTATGGCGCCCGCGGAGGCCGCCGACGCCCTCGACGCGCTCGGTGACCATGCCGGCGGTATCGGCTCGGATGCTGTGTCACCGTCACCGCCACCCTTGTCGCCGCCCCCGACCGACCTGGTACGGGTCAGGGTGCTGGCCAGCGCTCGCGTCGTCCGGATAGTCGGCGACGCCGGCGTCCGGGAGGCGCTGGCCGACGGGCCCCACGAACTGCGACGCGAAGGCGACACCCTGATCGTGAGCGGCGAGACCGACGAGAGGAGCGAGGGATCGTTCGTCTCCTCGGGGCCGGGCTGGCGGGTCAGAGCCCGGGTCGACAACGGTGCTCATGCCCTCACCGTGCGGATGAACCCCGACCTGGCCCTCGACGCCGAGGTGAGCGCGGGTTCCCTCGACGTGCGGGGCGTGCGGGGGCCGATCAGCGGTGAGCTGGCGGCGGCCAACGTCCGCATCGCCGGCTTCGCCGGCCCCATCGACCTCGATGCCACGGCCGGGCGCATCGACGCCAGCGGGGTCCTCGACGGGGGCTCGTCACGGGTGCGCTGCCAGGCCGGCCGGGTGACGCTGCGCCTCGAGCACGGGTCGAGCGTGCGCATCTCCGGCCGGGCGACGGTGGGCAAGATCGTGCTGCCGGGCGACGACACGGCGAAGCCCCGAGGGGGCCGCCGGCGGCTGGGCGACGAGCGCCAGGTGGTAGTGGGCGGGGGCTCGGGAACACTCGACGTCGAGGTGAACACCGGCACCGCCGTCATCCGGGCCGACCCGTGACCGCCCAACCGGTACGCCACGCGCCCCGCAGTTGCCCGGTGTGCGGCGACGGATTGGTCGTCACTCGCCTGTCCTGCGGGCAGTGCGGCACCGACCTCTCGGGGTCGTTCACGGCCTGTGAGTTCTGCGCCCTCGACACCGAGGACCGTGCCCTGCTCCGGGTCTTCCTCGCCTCCCGGGGCAACATGAAAGACATGGAGCGCCACCTGGGCGTGAGCTATCCGACGGCACGGGCCCGCTTCGACGCCCTCCTCGGCCGACTTCACGTCCCCCGGCCGCCGGCCCCGTCGGGTCGCCTGTCGACCCTCGAGTCCCTCGCCTCCGGCGACATCGACGTGGACGAGGCCCTGAATCGTCTCTGAGCGCGTTCCGCGCGCGATTTTCAACATCCAGCAGGCTGTCGAAATATCGAGAGGGGGTCTGGGCGGGTCTGGGGGCCGACGATGAAGGGCCTGTCGAGGCGCGTCTGGTGGGAGGCCTTCGAGCACTGCGTTGTGTGGGGCCTGAGGTCGTTT
>JBPCNP010000002.1:0-17951 GCA_051001215.1 Acidimicrobiales bacterium | reverse complement strand
GGAGGAGACGGCCAAGCTCCTGCGCATGGAGGAGGAGCTGCACAAGCGGGTCGTGGGCCAGGAGGACGCCATCCACGCCGTGTCCCAAGCCATCCGCCGCACCCGGGCCGGCCTCAAGGACCCCAAGCGCCCCAGCGGCTCGTTCATCTTCCTGGGCCCCTCGGGCGTGGGCAAGACCGAGCTGGCCAAGACCCTGGCCGAGTTCCTGTTCGGCGACGAGAGCCACCTCATCCAGCTCGACATGAGCGAGTACATGGAGAAGCACACGGTCAGCCGCCTGGTGGGGTCACCCCCCGGCTACGTGGGCTACGAGGAGGGCGGCCAGCTCACCGAGGCCGTGCGCCGCAAGCCCTTCTCGGTGGTGCTGTTCGACGAGATCGAAAAGGCCCACCCCGACGTGTTCAACGCCCTGCTCCAGATCCTGGAGGACGGGCGCCTCACCGACGCCCAGGGCCGCACCGTCGACTTCAAGAACACCGTCATCATCATGACCTCGAACCTGGGCACCGCCGACCTGCGCAAGGCGGCCATCGGCTTCCAGAAGTCGAGCCACGCCGTCACCTACGAGAAGATGAAGGACAAGGTCAACGAGGCCCTCAAGGCCCATTTCCGGCCCGAGTTCCTGAACCGCATCGACGAGACGATCGTGTTCCACGAGCTCACCCGTGAAGAGGTCACCGAGATCGTCGACCACATGATCCAGCGGGTCACCGGCCAGCTCCTGAGCCAGGGCCTCACCCTCGAGCTCACGCCGGCCTCCAAGGACCTGCTGGCCCAGAAGGGCTATGACCCCACGCTCGGGGCCCGTCCCCTGCGCCGGGCCATCCAGCGCGAGGTCGAGGATCCGCTCTCGGAGCGCATCCTGTGGAAGGAGTTCCGGGCGGGCGAGACCATCATCGTCGACGCCGAGGACGACAAGATCGTCTTCCGCTCCATCGAGGGCATCGAGCCCCCACCGGTTGAGCTGGCCGAGACTGGCCCGACCGAGTAGCCGCCTGCCTCACCCTCCTGGTGTGCGAACCGACTCCGGGCGGGGTCGGTTCGGCGCGCCCCTTCGGGTCCTGGTCTCCCTGCTCGTCGTCTTGGGCGCCGGCGCCTGCCAGGTCAGGATCACGGGGGGCATCGACGTGGATCCGGGGGGGGGCGGCACCGTGCGTGCCGGGTTGGGCCTGGACGCCGACGCGCTGAAGACCGTCGGCGACCTGGCCGCCGCCCTGCGCGTCGACGACCTGCGCCAAGCCGGGTGGAAGATCGACGGCCCCCGTCGGGAGGGCGATGGGCTCACCTGGGTACGTGCCTCCCGAGCGGTGTCGAACGGCCGGGAGGCGGCGGCGGCCCTGGCCCAGCTCAGCGGCCAGAACGGCCCGTTTCGCGACCTCAGGATCGATGCCTCTCGCACGCTGGTCCACAATCGCACAACCCTGTCGGGCACCGTCGACCTGTCCGGCGGGCTCACCGGCCTAGGTGACGCCGATCTCCTCGCCAAGCTCAACGGAGGCCTGCCTCTCGACTTGGAGGGCCTGCGCAAGGAGCTCGGCCCCGACCTCGACAAGGTGATCCAGGTCTCCTTCGAGGCCCGCCTGCCCGGCTCGGTGAACGCAAACACCAAGGAGAAGGCCGGCAGTCGCCTGGTCTGGCGTCCTCCGATTGGAGGAAGCCAGCCCATCCGGGCCACCTCGAAGGGCCTCAACGTGCTCCCCCTCGCGGTCCTCGCCCTCGTCCTGTTCCTGGCCGTCGCCGGGACCACGGCCTGGTTGCTCGTTCGCCGTCGTCGCCGGTGAGCGCCTTCCTTGTCGAGTTGAGCACCCCACACAGGTGCGCAAATCGACACGGAACGGAAAATCCGGGCAGGCCAGTCCGGCGGCCGTGCAAGGCTGCAAGCATGAGCGAGGAGCGAAGCACAGCGGCGCCCGCAGCGACCAGACAAGCATGAGCGATTCAGCCATCCGCGTCGAGGGGTTGACCAAGCGGTTCGGCTCGGTGGTCGCCCTCGGCGGCATCGATTTCGACGTCCCCACCGGCAGCGTGTTCGGGCTCCTCGGGCCCAACGGGGCGGGTAAGACCACCGCGGTGCGCATCCTCACCACCATCATCCCGCCCAGCGAGGGGCGGGCCAGCGTGCTCGGCCTCGACGTCGTGCGCGACGCCCAGACGGTGCGAGGCCGCATCGGCCTGGCCGGTCAGTACGCGGCGGTCGACGAGAACCTCACCGCCCGGGAGAACCTGCGCCTCATCGGCCGGCTCACCCATCTCCCGCGTAAGTCGCTGGGCAACAGAGCCGACGAGCTGCTCGAGCGCTTCGACCTGGTCGGCGCTGCCGACCGTCCGGTGAAGACCTTCTCGGGAGGTATGCGGCGCCGCCTCGACCTCGGCGCGGCCCTTGTCCACCGCCCGCAGGTGCTTTTCCTCGACGAGCCCACTACCGGCCTCGACCCCAGGGGTCGCACCGATCTCTGGGGTGTGATCGCCGAGTTGGTGGCCGAGGGGACGACCCTGTTGCTCACCACCCAGTACCTGGAGGAAGCCGACCGCCTGGCCCACCGCATCGCCGTAGTCGACGGCGGCAAGGTGATCGCCCAGGGCACGGCGGCCGAGCTGAAGGCGGGACTCGGAGCGACCGTGGTCGAAGTCGGCTTCAACGAGGAGGGCGACGCGGTCAGGGCCCGGGAGATCGTGACTCCCTTCGCCACCAACGACGCCGGGCGAGAGGGTATGACCGTACGCCTCGAGGTCTCCGACGGCCCTCGGGCGTTGCGCCAGGTGCTGAGCTCGCTCGATGCGGACGGTCTGAGCCCGGTAGCAGTCGCACTGCGCGAGCCCAGTCTCGACGACGTGTTCCTGAGCCTCACCGGCCACCACGCCGAACCCGCCGTCGCCAACGGCGACGGAGCTTCACCCACCAAAGCCGAAGGAGGGTCGTGGCGATCACCACCACCCAAGCCGACACCACCGTCGGCTCCCCCAGCCCACTGAACCGGGCGGTGGGCGATGCCGTCACCGTGGCCGGGCGGAACCTGCTCACAATCGTCCGCCTGCCCCAGCTGTTGGTGTTCTCCACCGTCCAGCCGGTCATCTTCGTGCTGCTGTTCCGCTACGCCTTCGGGGGCGCCATCCAGTCGAGCCTCAGGAACGGTCTTCCCTACGTCGACTACCTGATGCCGGGCATCTTCGCCCAGACGGTGGCCTTCGGGGCCATGGGCACCGGCATCGGTTTGGCCGAGGACCTCCAGAAGGGCCTCATCGAGCGGTTCCGATCTCTCCCCATGGCCCGTTCGGCTGTGCTCACCGGGCGCATCCTGGCCGACCTGGTGCGCAACGTGTTCGTCGTGGTTCTCATGTGCGTGGTCGGCTTCGCCGTGGGGTTCCGGATCCACACGAACCCTCTCGAGTTCATCGGGGGCCTGCTGGTCTTGTTGCTGTTCGGTTGCGCCCTATCGGCCATGTTCGCCCTGATCGGCCTGTCCGTGCCCAACGCCGAGAGCGCCCAGGCTGCCGGCTTCCCCCTCCTCGCTCCTCTGGTGTTCGCCTCCTCGGCGTTCGTCCCCGTCGACACCATGCCGGGCTGGCTCCAGGGATTCGCCACCTATCAGCCCGTGTCGGTGGTTATCAACGCCGTCCGGGCCTGCTCCGTCGGCCCGAAGTACGGTCCCGACGCCCTGCCGTGGGTGTTGGGCGGGCTGGCCTGGACCGTCGGCATCCTCGCCGTCTTCGGGCCGATGGCCGTGCGCCGCTACCGCCGCGCCGCCTGACCCGAGCCGGCGGATCCACCTCGACGTCACACCCCCTCCCTAACCTGGGCGTCATGCCCACGAACGAGCATCGGAGCGGAGCGGAGGAGCGGAGCGGAGGAGCGGAGCGGAGGAGCGCCGCGACCCATGAGCAAGGAGCGCAGCGCAGCGAAGGAGCGCCGCGACCCATGAGCAAGGAGCGCAGCGACCCATGAGCAAGGTACGAGCAGTCCATCGGTGTCAGGAGTGCGGGGCGGGCAGCGCCCGCTGGTCGGGGCGGTGCTCGGCCTGCGGTGCCTGGAACAGCGTCAGCGAGGAGGTGGAGACGGTGCGGGGCACCGGGGCGCGAATCGGCACCCAACGGACGGCTGGGGCTGCCGTCGGCGGCCTGGGCCCGAGGGACGAGTGGGAGGGGCCGGTCGCCCAGGCCGTGCCCATGGCCGAGGTGGTGTCCGACGGCTGGGCCCCCAGGCCGACGGGTGTCGACGAGCTCGACCGGGTCCTGGGTGGAGGCCTGGTGCCGGGGTCGGTCACCCTCGTCGGCGGTGAGCCCGGTGTGGGCAAGTCCACCCTGCTCCTCCAGGCCCTGGCCGCGGTCGCCGGCGGGGGAGCCCGCTGTCTGTTGGTCACCGCCGAGGAATCGGCCGAGCAGGTGCGCCTTCGGGCCGAGCGCCTGGGCGTGGCCGGCACAGGCGGACTGTGGCTGGTGTCGGAGACCGAGCTCGGGCGGCTTCTCGCCCTCATCGAAGAGGTGGAGCCCTCCCTCGTCGTCATCGACTCCATCCAGACCACCTTCGACGCCGACCTCGACTCCGCTCCGGGGTCGGTGGCCCAGGTACGCCACTGTGCCCACCGCCTGGTGCAGCTGGCCAAGCGGCGAGCCATGGCCACTGTGCTCGTCGGCCACGTCACCAAGGACGGCACCTTGGCCGGGCCCCGCGTGCTCGAGCACACCGTCGACACGGTGTTGTCCTTCGAGGGCGATCGCCACCACGCCCTGCGACTCCTCCGGGCGGTGAAGCACCGCTTCGGGTCCACCGACGAGCTCGGATTGTTCGAGATGGCAGCGACGGGCCTGATCGGGGTGCCCGACGCCGGGGCGTTCTTCCTCACCGACCGGCGCCCCGGGGTGCCGGGGTCAGCGGTGGTGCCGGCCATGGAGGGTCGTCGACCCCTCCTCGTGGAGGTTCAGGCCCTCGTGGCTTCCACTCAGTTGGCCTTTCCCCGGCGGTCGGCCGAAGGTGTCGACAGCGGTCGCCTGGCCCTCCTGCTTGCCGTTTTGGAAAAGCGGGTGCGCCTCGACATCGCCCGTTGCGATGTGTACGCCCTCGCCGTGGGCGGGGTCCGGGTTGCCGAGCCCGGTGCCGACCTGGCGCTTGCCTTGGCCGTAGCGTCGGCCCACGCCGACATTCCCATCGGGGCCGACGTCGTGGCCTGTGGCGAGGTCGGCCTCGGTGGCGAGCTGCGCCAGGTGGGCCAGCTCGACCGGCGACTGGCCGAGGCGGCCCGGCTCGGCTTCCGTCGGGCCGTGCTCCCGACTTCGGCGGCCGAGCCCCCGCCGGGCATCACCGTGATACGGGCCGCCACCCTGAGCGAAGCGGTGGCGGCCCTGGGCCTGCGCTAGGACCAACTACGATTTCGAGGTGCCTGCCCGCCAACACCCTGGGCTGATCGATGCGCTCGCCACGGTTGCCCCCGGGCAACCGTTGCGGGAGGGGCTCGATCGCATCCTGCAGGCCAACATGGGTGCGTTGATCGTCGTCGGCGACGGGCCCGAGGTGCTGGCCATCTGCTCCGGCGGGTTCCTGTTCGACGCCGAGTTCAGCCCGCAACGCCTGTCCGAGCTGGCCAAGATGGACGGCGCCATCATCCTGGCCCCCGACGCCAGTCGCATCGCCCGTGCCAATGTCCACCTCGTCCCCAACCCGAGCGTGCCCACCTCCGAGACGGGCACCCGGCACCGCACCGCCGAGCGGGTGGCCCGGTCGCTCGTCGGCGTGTCCGTGGTCTCGGTCTCCGAGGACATGTCGTTGATCGCCGTCTACTACGGCGATCACAAACACCCCATCGAGCCCGGGCCCCGCATCTTGAACCGGGCCAACCAGGCCCTGGCGACGCTCGAGCGCTACAAGGACCGTCTCGACCATGTCTCCGGATCGCTGGCTGCGCTCGAGGTCGAGGACCTGGTGACGGTGCGCGACGTGGTCACAGTGGTGCAACGAATCGAGATGGTGAAGCGCATCGCCGAGGAGGTGCGCGGCTACATCGTCGAGCTCGGCACCGACGGTCGGCTAGTGCGCCTGCAACTCGAGGAGCTGATGGGCGGGGTCGACGACGACCGCCGGCTGGTGATCAAGGACTACTTCCACGCCGAGCAGAGCTGGCAACTCCACGAGGCCATCAGCGCCTTGAGCGAGCTCTCCACCGACGAGATCCTCGAGCTCAAATCCGTGGCCCAGGTGCTCCACCTGCCGGGGGACCCGGCCGACCTCGACACGTCGCTGGCGCCGCGGGGCTTCCGCCTCCTCGCCCGGGTCCCCCGCCTGCCCGAGGCTGTGGTCGACCGCATCGTCGAGCACTTCGGCTCCCTCCACAGGATCCTCCGGGCATCGGTCTCCGACCTCGACGAGGTGGACGGCGTCGGCGCCACTCGAGCCAAGGCCATCGAAGAAGCGCTCAAGCGCCTGGCCGAGACGAGCATCCTCGACCGCTACGGATGAGTACCGGCACGGCCGCCCCATCCCCAGTTTGTCGTCCTGTCACTTTCCTGGCACTCTAAGGGTGTCCCCTTTTGTACGTCCCCTGGGAGAGGCATGCCTTTCGACGTCGGCGACAAGGTCGTCTATCCCCACCACGGTGCCGCTGTGATCGAGCGACGGGAACGTCGCGACGCGTTCGGCACCGACCGGGAGTACCTGGTGCTCAAGCTGGCCTATGGCGACCTCACCCTCATGGTGCCGGCCGACAACACCGACGAGGTGGGCCTGCGTGAGGTCATCAACGACGAAGAGGTCGAGGAGGTGTTCGCCGTCCTGCGCAAGAAGGAGGCGCGGATGCCCACCAACTGGTCCCGACGCTTCAAGAACCACGTCGAGAAGCTGAAGTCGGGCGACATCTACCAGGTGGCCGAGGTCGTCCGGAACCTGTCGATCCGGGAGAAGGACAAGGGCCTGTCGGCGGGCGAGAAGCGCATGCTCACCAAGGCACGCCAGATCCTGGTCTCGGAACTGACCTTTGCCATCGGGGTCAACGAGGAAGAGGCCGAGCACAAGCTCGACGAGGCGCTGCTCTAGCTCCTCGGACGCCGCCGCTCCCAGCTCGCATCCGATCCTCACCGGCCAATTTCCATGAGCAGGTCGAGACCCGGTCCTCATCGCGATCCCCGGGCTCCCCGGCGCACGCCACCTGCGTCGCGCACCGGCGAGCGTGGCGCAGGCGGCGATCAGGTCGAGGGGCGCCGGGCTGTGGCCGAGCTGCTCGCCGCCGGTCGGCGCCAGGTGGTCGACGTCTGGCTCGTGGCCGAGGTCGAGCAGCACCCGGCGCCGGTGATCGATCGCATCATCGAGCTGGCGGCGGCCCGCCGCGTGCCCCTTCGACGAGTGAGCGCGGCGCGCCTGGCCGCCGAGGCGCGGACCGAGGCTCCCCAGGGGGTGCTGGCGCACGCCCGCCCCCTGCCCGAAGTCGACTTCGACGACCTCTGCCGGCCGGTCACTGCCTCCACGGCCGGCGGGGCCGTCACTGCCTCCACGGCCGGCACGCCGTTCCTCCTCGCCCTCGACGGCGTCACCGATCCCCAGAACCTCGGGGCCTTGCTGCGCACCGCTGAGGGCGCTGGGGTCACCGGTGTGGTGCTCCCCCGCCACCGGGCCGCCCACGTGACGGCCACCGTCACCAAAGCGGCGGCGGGAGCGGTGGAACACGTTCCCATCGCTGTGGTGGGCGGGATCCCCGCAGCACTGGCCCGGGCCAGTGAGCTCGGGCTGTGGGTGCTCGGCCTCGACGCCGGAGCCGACGAGAGCCTGTTCGACCTCACGCTCGCCGACCAACCCGTCGTGGTGGTGCTCGGGGCTGAGGGAAGGGGCCTGTCCCGCTTGGTCCGCCAGCGTTGCGACCTCATGCTGGGCATCCCGTTGCGAGGTCGCCTGCCGTCGCTCAACGTGAGCGCGGCGGGGGCCCTCGCTCTTTTCGAGATCAGCCGACGGCGCCCGTCAGCGGGTTAGCGCCTCGTCCCGACGGTCACGCCCCGAGACCGAACCGTTGACAAGAGCACGCCGGGTGGGTACAACAGTTCAGCTTAGCTCTAGTCAAAGATCATCTACCGTTCACCGTCAGTCGTTCACCGTCAGTGCACCGGGCTCGTTGCACCAGGGAGCGTTCATGTCGCACTATCTCGGTGCCGTCCATGTCGAGTTCAGCGATGACGATCTCGTCGCCCTCTTCCGACAGGGGCACCTGGAGGCCCTCGAGCTCCTCTTCGAGCGCTACCGACGTTTCACCAGGGCCAAGGCGCGGTCGTACTATCTCGTCGGCGCCGACCGGGACGACATCGAGCAGGAAGGCTTGATCGGCTTGTTCAAAGCCGTGCGCGACTACCGCCAGGAACGCGAGTCGTCGTTCCGGGCCTTCGCCGAGCTGTGCGTCACGCGCCAGATCATGACGGCCATCAAGTCGGCCAGTCGCCGCAAGCATCAGCCGCTGAACCAGTACGTATCGCTGTCGGGCGTCCGCTCCTCCGATGGGATCGACGAACGAACCGTCGACGACCTCCTCGACGACCACCGGGTACCCGATCCGGCCGACATGGTGGTGTCGTCCGAAGGGATGGACGAGATGCGGACCCGCATGGCCGAGATGCTGTCCCAACTCGAAGTCGACGTCCTGCACCTCTACCTCGAGGGTCGGTCCTACCAGGACATCGGGGACGAGCTGGAGCGTCACCCGAAGTCGATCGACAACGCTCTGCAGCGCATCAAGCGCAAGTTGGAGACCCACCTCCACGAGCGCGACACGGCCGCGCTCGCCCCCGCCGTCGCCTGAAGCACGGCCGCTCGGGCCCAGGCACCCCGCTCTGATGGGCCGCTCGGGCCCAGGCACCGAGCCGGTGGTCGGATTCGAACCGACGACCTGGCGATTACAAGTCGCCTGCGCTACCGGACTGCGCCACACCGGCGAACGGGTCCGCCCCCGCGCCGAAACTGTACCCGTGTAGGGGGGGATGCTTGACCTCGATGCCTGACGCGGGCAGTCTGCCTCCAATGGAACTGTCGGATCGAGAACGTGCGATCCTCGATTTCGAGCGGTCGTGGTGGGTCACTCCGGAGGTCGCCACGGCGGGCGACGCTGCGTCGGACACGGTCATCTCGACGACGAAGGAGGCGGCCATCCGATCGCAACTCGATCTCTCGCCCACGCGCTATTACGAGTTGCTCCGGGCCCTGTCGGCTTCCTCGGAAGCTGTCGCGTACGATCCCCTGGTGGTCCATCGCCTCCGTCGATCGCAGAGCCAACGGCGCCGAGCCCGGTTGGAGGGGTGGCCCGCCAGTCAGCCGCCGGCCCGTTGAGTCAAGGTCGCGACAACGGCCGCCAAGGCTCGGGCGACTCCATGGTCGCCAACAGCACCCGGGGCATCATCCTACTCGTGGTCGCCCTGCTCCTCGGCATCTTCATCCTGAACAAGACCCAGCCTGGTGGGACCCGGACCTCGGTCTCGTCGGGCACCAAGACCACCACCACCAAGACGACCAAGGCGGCCAAGGGCAAGGGGGCGGCCACCTCCACGCCGCCCAGTACCCGAGCCGTGCGGCAGCCGGCGGCCATCAAGGTCCTGGCCGCCAATGCCAGCGGCGTGCCCGGTCTCGGGTCCAAGACGGGCGACCGCCTCACCGCCGCCGGCTACAACTCGCTGGCTCCGGCCAACGCTCGCAGCCAGGTCCCAGCCACGCTCATCGAGTACGCGCCGGGCTTCGATCTCGAGTCGCTGTTCGTGGCCCAGGCCCTCGGCCTGACGCCTACTCCCACTTCGGTCAAGCCCCTGGCCCCGGACGTCCCCGTCGCCGACACCAAAAGCGCCGACATCGTCGTCCTCGTCGGCCCCGATCTCAACGCCACCACCTCGACGACCGCCCTGGGCACAGCGACGACGGCGCTCACCACCCCGACCACGGCCTTCCGCGTCACCACGACCACGCGCTAGGCCCGCCGGCCCGCAGCTAGGCCCGCCGGGCCGGGCGAAGCCCATGAGGCAGTGCCGGGCCCGCCGGGCCGGGCGAAGCCCATGAGGCAGTGCCGGGCCCGCCGGCCCGGGCGAAGCCCATGAGGCAGTGCCGGGCCCGCCGGCCCGGGCGAAGCCCATGAGGCAGTGCCGGGCCCGCCGGCCCGGGCGAAGCCCATGAGGCAGTGCCGGCCGTTCACCGCAGTCGGCGGGTGTCCGAGCGCACCTCGATGGTGAGGGTCCCGGTCACCCTCGAGCCGCGGTCGTCGCCGCCCGGCGCCAGCACGAGGCCGAAATCCCCTCGGGTGACGGTGGTGGCCCGTTCGACCGATCCGTCGGTGAGATCTCGCGTCGCGGTGCCCTCGGTGGTCTCGGTGCCGTCGAGGGCCACGGCATTGCCCCGCACCGCGGCCGTGCTGGTGAGGGGAAGTCGGGTGAGAGCGCGGGTGGACGCCACCTTCCGCCCGTCGATCACGCCCAGATCGACCACGCGGCCGGCTCCCGTCAGGCGGGCGCCCCCTTCGCCGGACGGGCCGGCGGGAGCGTCGATCGTCCAGCGCTCCCCGGGAGCGAGAGGCCGGTCGGGTGGCGCGCCGGGCGCCCCGGGCAGGATCTGGGGAAGAGCGTCGGGGCCGACAACCGATGGGGGCAAGCCCTCCACCGCGTCCACCCCGGCCAGTTGGGCAGCCCGGTCGAGGCGCACCACGAAGGTGCGGTCCGATGTTCCCGCCTGACGGAGCCGGACCCCGACTCGCGCCTCACGGCCGTTGGCGCTGAGGACGGTTTCGTCGACCTGCAGCACGATCTCGTCGACCGAACGCTCCGGTTCGCCATCGGCCAGGCGGGTGGTCGTCACCGAGTGGACCCGCACCTCGTAGCGGTAACTGGCCCCGATGGCCGGCCGGAACGACACCCGGACGCTGTCCCGCCGGCACCCGGCGAGCCCACCCAGCACGCACGCAGCACCGAGGACGACCGCAGCCGGTTTCAGCACTCACGCACGCTACCGGCGGACCAGGCCCGGGTGGCAACGCTGCGGGTAGTGTCACCTGGTGGCGACGCCCGATTTTAACGACCGTGACGACCTGATTGCGCCCTTCCTGGACGATCCCGGCAACAGCGGCGTGTTCTGCGACTTCGACGGCACCCTGGCCGAGATCATCGACGTGGCCGAGCAGGCCGTCCCCGTCGACGGCGCCGTCGACGCCCTTTCCGATCTGGCCGGGGTGTACGCCAAGGTGGCGGTCATCTCGGGACGACCGGCGCGCTTCCTACAGGACCATCTCGGCGGCCGCGGGCTGATCCTGTCCGGGCTCTACGGGCTCGAACGGGTGGAAGACGGTGAGATCCACATCGCCGAGGAAGCCCGGCGCTGGCTGCCGGTGGTCGAAGAGGTCACCGCCCTGGCCCGCAAGAAGGCCCCCGACGGGCTGACCGTGGAACCGAAGGGACTGTCGCTCACCCTCCATTTCCGCACCGCACCCGAGCTTGCCGACGCGGCGCGGGAATGGGTCACCGAACAGGCCGAGGACACTGGCCTGGTCGTGAGCCCCGGGCGCCAGTCCTACGAGTTGCGTCCCAAGGTCAGCGCCTCCAAGGGCACGGTCGTGGCCGAGGCCGCCGAGGGCCTGGGCGCAGCGTGCTTCCTCGGCGACGACCACGGCGACCTCACCGCCTTCGACGCCCTCGACGACCTGGCCGACTCGGGCGTCAAGGTGATGCGGGTCGCCGTGCGCAGCGACGAATCACCAGAGGAGTTGCTGGAGCGGGCCGACCTGGTGGTCGACAGCCCGTCCGATGTCGTTCACCTGCTGCGCCGGCTCCTCCCCGTAGCCGACTGACGACCCCGGCGTCCGGCTACGACCGGGCTGCGGGGAGCAGCCCTTCGGCGCCGGCTGCGCCCTGCAACTGGTCATCGAGCCAATCCCGGGGTTTGCGGGCCGTCGCCGCTCGGCGCAGACCGGCGGCGTGGGCGGCGCGCTCCTCCGGCGACATGGCCAGGGCCACGGCCAGCACGTCGGAGGTGCCGGCGATGTCGAAGGGGTTGACCTCGAGCGCCACCTCGCCCATCTCCTCCCACGCACCGGCCTCGCGGCTCAACGCCAGCACACCGTCGTGCTGGTTGACGAGGGGGCCCTCCTTGGCCACCAGGTTCAACCCGTCGCGCACCGGGTTGACCAGCAGGACGTCGTAGCGGCGAAGGGCGGCGACCGAGCGGGGGAAGTTGTCGGTGGTGTCCACGGTGACGGGCGTCCAGCCCGGCGTGGCCCACGTCTGGTTGATGTGGCGAGCCAGGCTCTCGACCTCCTGACGGTAGGAGAGGTACTCGGGCAGGCCCTCGCGAGACGGGTAGATCATGGCCGCGAACACCACCTCGCCCCGCCACTGGGGATGGGTACGGAGCAGATCGTCGTAGGCGAGGAAGCCACGCAACAGGTTCTTGGACAACTCGATGCGGTCGACGCGCACGATGAGCTTGCGCCCGCCCAGCGCCTCGTCGAGATTGGCGACCTCGGCGTCACAGGCCTCGGAGGCGGCGACATCGCCGATTTCGTCGGGGTCGGGGGTCATCGGCGACACGAAGGTCGCCGGCTTCAGGCCCAGCACCGAGACGCAGCAGTCCTCGAAGTTCTTCGCCCAGCGGCGGGCGTGAAAGCCGCAGGAGCTGTGGCTGCTCATGCCCACGAGCAGCTCCTCAGCCACCTCCGAGGGCAGCACGCGCAAGGCGCCGGGCTCGCAGAAGGGGATGTGGGTGAAATGCATGGCCCGCAGGTCCGGGCGTTCCTGGGCCAGCCAGGTGCCGACCAGGGCGAGGTGGTAGTCCTGCACCAGCACGACGGCACCGTCGGGGGCCTCGTCGATGATGACCCGGGCGAAGGCGTGGTTCATGTCCCGGTAGGCGGCCCAGGCCTCTCGCCAGCGGCGGTCGAGGCGTGGCCGGCGGGGGAGGTCGTACAGCCCGTGGTGCAGGAACCAGAGGGTGCTGTTGGACACGACGTCGTAGGCCATCCTGTAGGCGTCGGGATCAATGGCGAGCAGGCGGATGCGGTAGCCCTCCTCGTCGAGCACCCCCTTGGCCGCCGCCTCACGGTCGGCCTCACTGATGGCCGACGCGACCCACAGGGCATCGGCCTCCCGGGCGAGGGGTCCCAGGCTCGACACCAGCCCGCCGGCACCCCTGCGCGCGTCGAGTGTGCCGTCGGGGCCCTTCGAAAAAGAGAGCGGCCCTCGATTGGAAGCAATGACGATCGGGAGGGCTTCGCCGGGAATGCGCCACCATAACGGACGTGACCTGCGACTCCCAACGCCTTGTGATGGCCGCCGCCGACAAGTTCCGGGGCACGGCCACCGCTGCCGAGGTAGCCGAAGCCGTCGCCCGTGCCGCGCGGGGCGCCGGATGGACGTGCGACGAGGCGGCGCTCGCCGACGGCGGAGAGGGGACGCTCGAAGCCCTCGGTGGTGACCCGCGGTTCACGACCGTCCGGGGGCCTCTCGGCGACCCGGTCGAAGCCGAATGGCGCCTGGGCGCAGGCGCCAGGCCCGCCGCTGGCGGCGGCGCGGTCATCCGTCCCGGTGGAGCCGGCGGCGGGGGCCGTCTCGATAGCGGCGGGGGCCGTCTCGATGGCGGCGGGGGCGCCGACCGGGCCGTCATCGAGATGGCCCGGGCGTCAGGCCTGGAACTGGCCGGCGGCGCCGAGGCCAACGACGCCCTGCGGGCGACGACCTACGGCACCGGCGAGCTCATCGCTGCGGCCATTGCCGCAGGGGCTCGCCGCATCGTGGTGGGCGTGGGGGGCTCGGCCACCACTGACGGGGGCCTGGGTGCGGTGTCGGCGCTACGGGCGGCGCGCCTCGTCCATCCCGGTGGGCCTCAGCGGCCATCCGAGCGGGGGGCGGCGTGGGCCGCCCCGCCGGTGGGATTGCCGGCCGAGGTCGTCGTGGCCTGCGATGTGACCACCCTGTTCGTCGACGCGGCCGGGCGTTTCGCTCCCCAGAAGGGCGCCACGCAGGCCCAGGTGGCGCTGCTCGGGCGACGGTTGGAGCGCCTGGCCCAGGTGTACGAGCGGGACTATGGCGTCGATGTGCGGGAGCTGGTCGGGTCGGGGGCGGCGGGCGGGTTGGCCGGAGGCCTGGCCGCCCTCGGAGCAGCCCTGGTGTCCGGTTTCGATCTGGTGGCCGCCGAGCTCGATCTGGCCGAGCGGGTGGCCAGGGCCGATCTCGTGGTCACCGGCGAGGGCCACCTGGATGCCGAGTCGCTGTCGGGCAAGGTCGTGGGCGGCGTGGTGGGCCTGGCTGGCGACGCCGGGGTCCCGGTGCTCGTGGTGGCGGGCGAAGTCGACACCGACGCCGTCCCGGCGCACTGGGCCGGCGCCCCAGTGCAGGTGGTCTCGCTCGTCGATCGCTTCGGCCCCGAGCAGGCGATGGCCGACACCCTGGGCTGCGTGAAGACGGTCGTGTCCGAGCACCTCGACAGCCTCTGAGCCGGGATCCAGGGCCTGAGCGGCCCTCTGAGCGGAAGACCCAGGGCCCGAGCGGCCCTCTGAGCGGAAGACTCAGCCGGGCCGGCGGTAGGCGTCGACCTCGATGATCGGCGGCCGTTCGGACCACTCGACGACCAGAGGTCGTCGGCCGGGACGGACCAGCACGGGCGGGTCGAGCGAGCCAGGGCCGACGCCCGCCCGATCGAGCGCCGTCCGCAGCACGGCGAGGGCCTGGGGACCGAGCTCGTCGAGAGGGCGGTTGCGATGGGTACGGCGGCCCAGGTCGACCTGGGCCACGGCCTCGACGCCGAACCGGGCAGTGATGTCGACCAGCAGCCCCAGGTCGACGCCGTACCCCTGCACGAACGGCACCTGTTCGAGCACCTCCCGACGGGCGGCGAACTCTCCTGCGAGGGGTTGGACGACGCCGACCAGATGGGGGAACAGCAGGGCGAGAAGGGGCCGGGCCATGAGCTCGGTCACCCGCCCACCGGTGCTGGAGACCCCCTCGAGGGGCCGGTCGTAGAAGCCCTTGACGAAGGCGACGCCGGGATCGACCAGCAACGGCCCCAGGACGCCGGTGACGAAGGCCGGGTCGAACTCCCGCAGGTCTGCGTCACAGAAGGCCAGGAGGTCGCCCTTGGCCGCCGCAAGGGCCTTCCAGAGGGCCTCACCCTTGCCGCGACCAGGCCCGCACCCCGTCAGCACCTCGGATGCGGCCACCACGGTGGCGCCGGCATCGACCGCCACCCTGGCGGTGGCGTCGACGGAGCCGTCGTCGACCACCAGCACCTCGTCGACCAGGGGCACCGCCTCGACCAGCTCCCTGCGCACGGCCTCGACGATGGCGCCGACCGTGTCGGCTTCGTCGCGCGCCGGCAGGCACAGCGATACGAACCGCCCGCCCTTGGCCTCCATCAGGGCCTGAACCTCGAACTGCGACCCGTGAAAGACCCGAAGGCCGCGACTCACCACGGCCGCCATTGTCCACCACCTCGTTCTGGTCCCGCTTTCGGGGGGCCATCGCCCCCCAAAAACGTGACCAGAACGACTGGTGACCTGGAAGGCGGCTCAGCGCCTTATACTGCTGGGATCATCCAGAGCGGTTGAGGGACCGGAGCCCGTCGACGCCGCGACAACCAGTCGGCCCCAAAGACGCGGGGCGACCAGGTGCCAATGCCCGGAGCGATGAGGAGGGACGTTATTTTGTTCGTCGAGGGATTGCGATGTCGGGAGTGCGGGCGCGCCTACCCGGCCGAAGCGCTGCACGTCTGCGAGTACTGCTTCGGGCCGCTGGAGGTGAGCTACGACTACGACGCCGTGGCCGCGGCCACCAGCCGCGAGAGCATCGCCGCCGGTCCGACCACCATCTGGCGCTACGCCAACCTGCTGCCGGCCCACAACGACGGTGCCGTCGACCTGGGGGCGGGGTTCACGCCCCTGGTTCGGGCCGACCGCCTGGCCGCCGAGCTGGGGCTGGGTGAGCTCTGGCTCAAGAACGACACCGTCAACCCCACGGGCTCGTTCAAGGACCGAGTGGTGGCGGTGGCCCTGGCCCGGGCCCGGGAGCTGGGGTTCAAGGTGGCGGCCTGTGCCTCCACCGGCAACCTGGCCAACTCCGTCGCCGCCCACGCGGCCCGAGCCGGGATGCGCCACTTCGTGTTCATCCCCGCCGACCTGGAACCGGCCAAGGTGGTCACCAGCGCCGTGTACGGCGACAGCCTGGTGGCGGTCAACGGCAGCTACGACGACGTCAACCGCCTCTGTGCCGAGCTGGCGTCGGAGCACCCGACCTGGGCGTTCGTCAACGTCAACCTGCGCACCTACTACGCCGAGGGCTCCAAGACCCTGGCCTTCGAGACGGCCGAGCAGCTCGGGTGGACGACGCCCGACCACGTGGTGGTGCCGGTGGCGTCGGGCTCGCAGCTCACAAAGATCGCCAAGGGCTTCTCCGAGCTGTACGCCGTCGGGCTGATCGACGAGGAGCCTCATGTACGGGTCTCGGGCGCCCAGGCCGAGGGGTGCTCCCCCGTGGCCGCCGCCTTCGCCGCCGGTGACCACTATGTCCGTCCGGTGAAGCCCAAGACGATCGCCAAGTCCCTGGCCATCGGCAACCCGGCCGACGGGGTCTACGCCCTGGACGCGGTGCGTTCGAGCGGGGGGGCCATCGAATCGGTGACCGACGACGAGATCGTCGCCGGCATCAAGCTGCTGGCCCGGACCGAGGGGATCTTCGGTGAGACCGCGGCGGGCGTGACCGTCGCCACCCTCGGTCAGCTGGCGGCCAAGGGCATCGTGAGGCCCGACGAGCGGGTCGTGGCCTACATCACCGGCAACGGCCTCAAGACGATTGACGCCGTGGCGCCTACGGTAGGGCCGACAGCCACCATCGCCCCCACCCTGGAGGCGTTCGCAGACGCTGTCGACGTCGAGGCGGGAGGTATCTAGATGAGTGTCCGGGTGCGTGTGCCCACCCAGTTGCGATCGCTGTCGGGAGGTGCGTCGGAGGTCAACGTCGAGGGATCGACGGTGGGCGAGGTGCTGGGCGCCCTGGAGGCGGCCCATCCCGGGTTCCACGGCCGCCTGTTCGACGACGGCGGCCAGTTGCGCCGGTTCGTCAACGTCTTCGTGGCCGACGAGGACGTGCGCTTCCTCGACGGCCTGGCCACCCCCGTCGACGACGGCAAGACGGTGTCGATCATCCCGGCGGTGGCCGGCGGGTAGGGATCGCGGGCCGGATCGGGCAGGTTGGCGGGGTTGGGGCCCCGCCAACAGCGGCGGGCGTGGCCGAAGGCCCGGGTGCCCGCCGCTTGCGACAGGGCCTCGTCTTTGGGGTATCGTTTAGCAGTCACAGGATGAGAGTGCTAACGAGCCGGCGCCTGACGAGCCGGGACCGGGACAGAGGAGCAACCGCATGCCCAAACTGATCGCCTTCGACGAAACCGCACGCCGCGCCCTCGAGCGCGGGATGAACCAACTGGCGGACGCCGTACGAGTCACCCTCGGCCCCAAGGGCCGCAACGTGGTGCTCGACAAGAAGTGGGGAGCCCCCACGATCACCAACGACGGTGTCTCCATCGCCAAGGAGATCGAGCTCGAGGACCCCTACGAGCGCATCGGCGCCGAGCTGGTCAAAGAGGTCGCCAAGAAGACCGACGACGTCGCCGGTGACGGCACCACCACCGCCACCGTGCTGGCCTGGGCCATGGTCCGTGAGGGCCTGCGCAACGTGGCCGCCGGCGCCAACCCCATGGTGCTGAAGAAGGGCATCGAGAACGCCGTCGCCACGGCCGTCCTCGCCATCAAGGACGTCTCCGTCGACATCGAGTCCAAGGAGCAGGTCTCCCAGGTCGCCGCCATCTCTGCCGCCGACCGTGAGATCGGCGACATGATCTCCGAGGCCATCGACAAGGTGGGCAAGGACGGCGTCATCACCGTCGAGGAGTCGCAGACCTTCGGCATGGAGATGGAGCTGGTCGAGGGCATGCGCCTCGACAAGGGCTACATCTCGCCCTACTTCGTCACCGACCC
>JBPCNP010000001.1:0-3297 GCA_051001215.1 Acidimicrobiales bacterium | reverse complement strand
CGGGTGGCCCGTGCCGCGATGTTGCGGGCCCGGTAGGAGTCGTAGCCGGTGCGCTCCATCTCCGCTTCGATCTCCGCCGCCCGCTTGGAATGCGCCTCCATGACCGCCTCGGGCACCCCGGCGATGGCCCAGTGCCCGAGACGACCAGACGGCCCGGCGTCGGCGACGATCCCGTAGCCCAGCTCCACGGCCCGCTGGGCCGAGGCGACCCGGCCGACCATGGTGGCGGCGTGCACGTGCTCACGCCACAATGCGGTGTCGGCCGCCTTCCAGCCGCCCTTGGCGTCGTCCATGCGCACCAGGTTGGCGACGAGCACGTGGGCGTGGGGACAGGGGTCGCCGGCCCGTGAGGTGGCGGGGCGGGTGGTGGCGTAGACGAGGCCCTCAGTCCGGGTCCGGGCCACGTCCCGGCCCCGCCGTCCCCCGACGGCCCGCGTGACGTCGTCGAGGTAGGCCAGGGTGGCAACCCGCTCGGCGTCCATGATGGCGTGCATGTGCTCGGCCCGGCCGATCACGCCCAGCTCGGCGACGGACTTGTGGGCGGAGATGACCAGCTCCAGTCCGGGGCGCTTGGTGTGAACCAGGCGCTCGCCGGTGGTGGGGTCGCAGGCCCCGTTGGGACCGAAGATCGCCTCGTACTGGGCATCGGTGACGGCGCCCTTGAGTCCCAGCCCTTCGGCGCCGCGTCCGCCCCACACCAGCGGCGTCTCGCCCCGGCTGGCGTAGTAGGCGAGCGCTTGGCCGGGGTGATCGTCGCTCCGGGCCAGCACCGTCTCCCGGTGGTAGGCCACCGAGTCGGCTCCCATCATCCGCATCCATGCCACGGCGGCCGGGCCTTTCCTGCAACATTGAGATGTTGCAATCGTGTTTCGCCTTGCTTCGACTCCTCTCTTCATATCCGACTTCTGGCCTGGCGTAAAGAGATTCTCGTCGGCGCTGGTCGTGGGTATTGTCCGTTAAGTGCTGCCTTGTTCGTACCGTATGTGAACGTTCAGCTTGTGCCAGACAGTACCGATATTTCCATCCTCGCTGGTGAGCTCATTTTCCTGGCCATCTGGGTTTGTGCTGCTGGCGTATTGACGGGTCGAGATGTTGAGCGTCGCGGGAGGGGTCCTCGGCAGACCGGGGAATGTCGCGTCCGAGTGGTCTGCTCACTTCTCCGGTCCCGGCGGTGTGTCATCCGGGACGCTGTCGTCTGAATCGTGACGACTTCGGCGGTGTGGTTTCGGCCTCGGGCTGTCACGGAGCGTTACGTAGGACTAGTGCTACGATCCCTTCGTAACTCCGGTGGTTGTGAAAGGTTGGCATGGCCGACGGCAAGACGGTCACGATCACGTGGCAGGGTCGACGAGTCGAGGCCTTCGTCCCAGCGCCGCTGAAGGGCGTGCGCGTCGAGCTACCCGAGCGAATCGTCCGAGCGACGGAGCAGGCGGCGGCATCGCTTCTGCGGGCTGACGACCGGGTTGCTCATCGGTTCGAGCCGCTGGCCCGTCTAATGCTCCGGGCCGAGGGAGTCGCGTCGTCGTACATCGAGGGCGTCCGGGCGCCGGCCGAGCTCGTCGCCGTCGCCGAGGTCGATGCTGGTGTCGTCGATGCGACCTCGGCGTGGGTCGCCGACAACCTCGCCGTCGTCGACGCATCGCTCGAACACGCGCGATCCGACGCCGTCCTGACCACCGACGATCTTCACCGCTGGCACGTACGCCTCATGGCGCACGGCGCGCTACCCGACGAGCTCGTCGGGGCGTTCCGCCAGGTCCAGAACTGGGTCGGGGGCGCCACGCCGAGGGAGGCGGCCTACGTCCCTCCGCCTCCCGAACACGTCGACCGGCTGATGCGTGACCTTCTCCGGTTCACAAACACAAGCCGCGTCGATCCTGTCACCGCGGCCGCCATCGTCCATGCCCAGTTCGAGACGATCCATCCGTACGGCGACGGGAACGGCCGCCTCGGTAGGGTCCTGATCGGGTGGGTCCTCGCTCGGCGTGTTGGCGTGGCCGTGCCGCCGCCGGTGAGTGTGGTCATCGCCCGCGACAGCGGTGGCTATCTCTCAGGATTGACCCGGTGGCGTCGCGGCGACGTCGCCGGCTGGATCGGATGGATCGCAGAGTCGATCAGCCGATCAGCGGAGCAGGTCGTCGACCTGATCGCCTACGTCGATGATCTCGCCCGGCGGTGGGAGGCGCTGGTGGCCGACGTCCGAGCCGACGCGACTGCCCATCGCCTCCTCGAGCTTGTCCCCCGCCATCTGGTGGTGACGGCGCCGATGGTGGCCGACCTCTTGGGAGTGTCCGCGCCAACCGCACGGGACGCCATCGCGACCTTGGCGGCCAGGGGGATCCTCGAGCCGCTGGACCTTCGCCCGGTCAAGCCGGGTCGGCCGGTGCAGTGGTGGATGGCCGGGGAGCTGCTGTCCGTCGTCAGCCGCTGGTCACGTTGAGTCTGAAAGGTGGGGGGGCGATGTCTCAGGCGAACCAACCCGTCGCGGACTCAGCCAACGAAGGGCAGCCCGCCCTGGGCTCCATCACCCTTTGCGCGACGGCGACGGCCCGCTACTGACGCGCGGGGTATGTCCTCCGCCCGTCCACGCCCGGGCCCTTTGGCGTTTGCCGGACCCCGGCGGTCGTCCCGATCGGGGATCATGGTGATGCAGATGTTGTAGTGCTCCTCGAACTGGGCACGGGGGACTCGGATCAGACCACCCACCCTTATTGCTGGCATCCCTTCACGGCCGTTCGTGTCGAGCCAGAGGTTGGCCTGCAGGTAGGCCGTCGTACGGCCGATCCGGAGGATGCGCGCAGCCTCTTCGAGGGTCAAGAAGTCGGGGATGTCCCTGGTTGTCATCGCTCTACCTCACCATTGATCGATCCAAGGCGGCGAGCATACATTGTCCCCAGCTTGAACACAACCGCCCCACGGAGCGATCAGGCTAGACGTTCAGCTAGTATCGTCCTTGTGCCACGCCGTCACAGGGAGTCCCCGAAGCTGTGGACCGCCAACCAGATCGTCGCCTTCAACGTGGCCAAGGCCCGTCTGCTTCGCGGCTGGACTCAGGAGGAAGCTGCTCAGGCCATCGGGCGGTGCCTTGGCACCTCTATGTCTGCGGCCAGCTTTTCCGCGATCGAGCGCTCGGTCGACGTCGGACGGGTACGGGAGTTCGACGCTGACGAGATCCTGGCGTTCGTCCGCGCCTTCCGGGTGCCCCTCGCCTGGTTCTTCACGCCTCCGTCGTTTTTGGAGGGAGTGGGCATCGCCACAGGGGATAACGGCGCCGAGGGCCTCGACCCGATCCTGATG